>CALMEZ010000255.1 GCA_937864985.1 uncultured Alphaproteobacteria bacterium | reverse complement strand
GAACTTCTCACCGCCGAGACCCAAGGCAGGCAAGGGCGCGAGCTCTTGCTGGGGACTGCCAAGGCCTATTTGAAGATGGTCCGCACCCACCCGGCGCTGACCCGGGCCATTTTTCACCCCATGCTTCTTGGCGTCAATCTGGTTCACGAGTTCTTCGTAACTGTCTGATCCAGAAATGATCTTTGACGCGTCGCTTCCAAAGTATTTTTGACAGTCATCCCAAATGGATTTTCGACCTGCGGTCGCTTGGACTTTATGTTCCTCACTGTCTCCACCCGGGATTAAACGCTTCAAGTGCTTGACAACAGACTCAGACGGTGCGCCATTGTTTGTTTCAGCTTTTGGTTCAGGGGATTTTTTCGGTTCTTCGCCCGACTCTGGAGCAGGGGCCTCATCGTTTTCTGTCGTTTCACGATCCGCAATCTGGAAGGTTTTAAGCAACCAGTATTTCATGCCGGACGTGAACGCTTTTTGCAAACCTTTGTCGCTTGTGTCCCGAGCTTCACCTGCCCAACTAGATTCCATTGTTTCACCGGAATCCGGGTCGATGATGGCCTTGCCGGGGCGGAACACCTGCCAGCGGAGCCCTTCGTTTTCGGCGATTCCGTCCACATATATGAGATTGCCATCGCCTACGATCACGCGCTGATCCTCGGTGCCGAGAATGCGCGGCGCGCGCTCGTAAAGCTCGTTTGACTCGACGACGAGCGGGCGCGTGAGGAACGGTGTGATGGCGTTGGCCGGGATCGACGGCACTTCCTGCGTGATGGGCGAGGAGCGAATGCCGGGAGACAGTCGCACGATACCCGGCTCGCCGGACACCGAAAGGCTCGGGCCGAGGCGATCGAGATGAATCACTTCACCTGGGAAGATCCGATGTGGATTTTTGACCTGATCCTTGTTCATGCGCCAGACTTCCGGCCACTGCCAAGGACTCTTGAGAAACTTGCTGGCGATGCTCCACAGTGTGTCGCCGCGCTGCACGGTATAGCTGGAGGGCGCCCCATCGACCAGCTCGACTGGCTTTTTAGCCATCTCGCTCTGCGCGAATGCCCCGAAGGCAGCGAGACCGGCGGCGGAGATAACCATCGCTATAATCTTTTTGCTCATGGCGTGTCCTGGTTTTCAGCTGGAGGGCAGCGCGCCGAACATCGGCTGGCGCTCTGCTGCGGGCAGCATCGCACAACCCCGTGGCACGATACAACCCCGAAGCGCGATTCAACTCCGAAGTCATGGCCCAGAAATGCGGCGCAACGATCGCCCGACGATGGCTCGAAAGTGGCCCCAAAGTTCATGTTCTACGCTAGATTCTGCACCTAATTTGTTCATCTAGCAAGGCTTTTATGTCCCTGCTCCCTATCCTGACCTACCCCGATCCGCGCCTCTACAAAGTCGCTGCACCGGTCACAAACTTCGACGATTCGCTCCGCACTCTGGTGCGTGACATGGCGGCGACGATGTATGACGCGCCGGGCATCGGCCTTGCAGCCATTCAGCTGGGCGAGGCGCGGCGCATGCTAGTGGTTGACCTGGCCAAGGAAGGCGAGGAGCGCAAGCCACTGTTCATGGCCAACCCGGAAATCACTTGGGCCTCTGAGGAAGAAAGTGACTACGAAGAAGGCTGCCTTTCGATTCCGGAATTCTACGAGATGGTTCAGCGGCCCAAAGAGGTGAAG
The DNA here is from genome assembly GCA_937864985.1 of uncultured Alphaproteobacteria bacterium. Classification (GTDB taxonomy): domain Bacteria; phylum Pseudomonadota; class Alphaproteobacteria; order Rhizobiales; family Aestuariivirgaceae; genus Aestuariivirga. The sequence goes on along the minus strand of CALMEZ010000255.1, from coordinate 15,847 downwards.
GTGCGCTACCTGGATCGTCATGGCGCAGCACAAGAAATCGCTGCCAGTGGTTTGCTGGCCACCTGCCTGCAGCATGAAATTGATCATCTGAACGGCATCCTGTTTATCGACCATATTTCCAAACTGAAGCGCGACCGCGTCATCAAGAAATTCCAGAAGGCGCAAAAGCTGGGGAAGCTTTAGTCCATGCGCCTTGTGTTCATGGGAACGCCTGAATTCTCCTGCCATGCGTTGCAGGCGCTGCTGGATGCTGGTCATGACGTGGTTTGCGTCTATTCGCAGCCGCCACGGCCGGCGGGGCGCGGCTATGAATTGCGCAAGTCGCCGGTGCATGTGCTGGCCGAAGCGAAGGGTATTGAGGTGCGCACGCCTGTCTCGCTGAAGTCACCGGAGGAACAGGAACGCTTCGCGGCGTTGAAAGCCGATGCTGCTGTCGTTGTGGCTTATGGTCTGCTGTTGCCGAAGGCCATTCTGGATGCGCCGCGCTTTGGCTGCTTCAACATTCACGCTTCGCTCCTGCCGCGCTGGCGGGGCGCTGCCCCCATTCAACGCGCCATCATGGCGGGGGATGCCGAGACCGGTGTGACCATCATGCGCATGGAAGAAGGGTTGGATACTGGCCCCATGGTGCTGACGGTGCGTTGCCCGATTACATTGGAGACAACGGCGGCAAGCCTGCACGACCAATTGGCTGTGTTGGGGGCGCGGGCAATCGTCGATGCCTTGCAGAACCCTGAGGCACCAGGTCTTGTGCAACCTCTTGCTGGCGTGAATTACGCAAAAAAGATTGAAAAGTCCGAAGCGAAGATTGATTTCTCAAGGCCAGCCTTGGACGTGTTGCGGCACATTCATGGGCTTTCGTTGTTTCCCGGTGCATGGACCCTCGTGAATGGCACGCGCGTAAAGATCCTTAGGGTGCGGCTCGCGGAGGCGAAAGGTGTTGCCGGAAGCTTTGTCGATGACGCGCTGACAATTGCCTGCGGCAGTGGAGCAATCCAATGCCTGTCGCTGCAGCGCGAGGGCAAAGGTGTGATGGATGCGGAAACGTTCCTGCGCGGCTATCCCATTTCGGCTGGCAAAAGGGCAAGCTGATGCCGCGCTACAAACTTCTGATTGAATATGATGGCGGTGCATTGGCGGGTTGGCAAATGCAAGAGGACCTACCAACAGTGCAAGGCGTGTTGGAAGCAGCCATCAAAAAACTGCATGGCCAGCATTGCCTTGTCTATGGTGCGGGGCGCACCGATGCAGGTGTTCATGCATTGGGGCAAGTGGCGCATGTTGACCTGCCGAAGAGCTGGGACCCGTTTGTGCTGCGCAATGCCATCAACGGCAATGTGCGGCCGCACCGTGTGAGCGTGATTGAGGTCGAAGAAGTGCCCGACGAATTTCATGCCCGCTTCGGCGCGACAGAACGGCGCTATCTCTACCGCATTCTCAATCGCCGAGCGCCGCCGGCGCTTGACTACGGCAAAGTGTGGCATGTGCCAGTTGATCTTGATGTGGAGGCCATGCATGCGGCAGCGCAACTGTTGGTTGGCAAGCATGATTTCTCGACGTTCCGGGCGGCCTCATGTCAGGCGCAGTCACCTGTGAAGACGCTTGATGCGCTCAATGTGTCGCGCTACGGCGACGAAATCGAGATCGAAGCGCGCGCGCGCTCCTTCCTGCATCATCAGGTGCGTTCGATGGTCGGTTCGCTCAAGCAGGTGGGCGATGGCAAGTGGATGGTGCGTGACATGAAGCGGGCGCTCGATGCTCGGAACCGCGAGGCGTGTGGCGCTGTTGCGCCACCAACCGGGCTTTATCTTGTTGGCGTCAGCTATGGGCCATTGCCCGAAGTGCCTCAACAATCGCTTTGAAACCCTCCATGGCGGGCTTCGAGTGATGCCGGGCACGCATATAGGAATGGGCGAGTTCAGGTTCGCGGCGCAGGGTGGAAGGAATGCCACCCGCTTTCAGCTTTTCATGGAAAATCACGCCATCATCACACAGCGGATCATGCTCTGCGACAGTGATGAAGGCTGGCGGTAGGCCCGACACATCCTGAACGAGATTGGGCAAGGCCTTTTCATTATGCCAAGACGGGCTGCCCTGCGGGCCGAGGCCTGCTTCAAGATAGAAGCGCATTTCATCGCGCGTAAGGCATGGCGCATTGGCGTTGCGGATGTAGGACGGTGTGTTCATGTTGCCGCCCAGACCCGGATAGATCAAAACCATGCCGATCAATTGTGCGAGGTGGAGTTCACGCAAGGCCAAAGCCAAGGCGACTGACATCTGGCCGCCCGCACTGTCGCCTGCTGCGATGATGCGGCTGGCCTCAAGTTTGTATCTGGCACCCTGTTCGTGAACCCAGCGCCACACTTTCAATGAATCTTCGAGTGGCGCCGGGAATGGGTTTTCTGGCGCGAGACGGTAGTCCATCAGCAGCACCGCGACTTTTGCCCCAGATGCCATTTCGGCGCACATGTCGTCGTGGGTTTCCGGCCCGCCCAACACCCAGCCGCCGCCGTGGCCATAGATGACGGGTACAAAAACATTCCCCTGTTTGGGACGGAACAGGCGCACGGGCACGCCATTGCAAATGATGTCTTCTGCCACAATGTCGGCGGGCCTTGGCGCACGGAACTCCTGACAGAGCGCATTCCATGCGGCGCGCTGCTTGTCCAGCGGCCAGGTTTCAGCACCGGGCGGCGTCTTGGCAGTCAGTGATTTGTAGAAAGACAGCATGCCGGGATCGATCGGCATCGCCCCGGCAGATTGGTTCGTAGCCGTCATTGATCAGGCGCGGCGTAGGCGCCGCTCTTGAGCAGGCTGATAGGCGATGCGCGCATGATACTCGCAATAGGGCGAGCCGTCGCGCGGGCCATGGCCGCAGAAGCAGAAGTCTTCATGGGTCGGATCACCGATCGGCCACTTGCAGGTCTTGTCGGAGAGATGAAGAATGGTGATGCGGCCATCCTTAGGCAGGTCGACGAGACGCAAGGGCTTGGGCTCGGGCAATGGTTGCACACGGGCCTGCGGTTGGGCGTAAGACTTGAGAGCGGTTGCGCCTGCCGTCGGCATGGATGGCGATGTGTGGCTGCGCGGCGATGCCGTGCCGGGTTCGCGTGGCGCGCGGCGCGTGGCCGTGCGTTCCGATGGATTGCGTTGAGGCGTGGCGCGACCTTGCAGATTGAGACGATGCACCTTGCCGATCACAGCATTGCGGGTCACACCTTGCCCGAGCTTGGCGGCAATCTGGCTGGCGGTCAGACCATCTGTCCAAAGCTTCTTCAGAAGCTCAACACGTTCATCTGTCCATGGCGCTTTTTCGTTCGCCGCCGCTGCAGAAACTTGATCCACGTTTGAATCCTTCCCTGTTCGCAGGCTTTGCCTCCGCCCGCGCTCATTCACTGACACACTTCACTTGAAACGCTACATCTTGTAGCCGATGACCACTGCATTACTATGTGCCGTGGCGCATCTTCAACCAATTGCGAGCGGAAACGGCTTGTTTTCCCCAACTTCTGTTGGCCACACGTGCCATTTCAGCGTTTTCGCCCTTGGTTAACGCAAAGTTAAAGCGTTTCAGTGCCTATGCGTCCATGCGCTGTTTTGACTCAGGTGGAAAACATGGTGAAAGTGGGGCGCATTGACCTGTGGATAGCGTCGATTTATATGTTTTGTGTTGCGCGCCGGTCTCACCGACTGGCGCTTTCTCTTTTGTTCCGACCCTTCTTTGAGGATTGACGCCCATGATTGCTCCCGTGCTGCCCACATACAACCGCGCGCCGGTTGCCTTTGTGCGCGGTCAAGGGGCACGCGTGTTCACAGAAGCAGGTGAAGAGTATCTCGACTTCGGCGCGGGTGTTGCGGTCAACAGTTGTGGTCACGCGCATCCACACCTTGTTGCTGCGCTGACGGAGCAGGCCGCCAAGATCTGGCATACGTCAAATATTTACCAGATGCCGGGCCAGGAAAAATTGGCGAAGCGCCTCATTGAGCTGACCTTTGCCGACACGGTGTTCTTCTGTAATTCCGGTGCGGAAGCCAATGAGCTTCTGATCAAGATGGCGCGCAAGTATCACTTCGTGAATGGTCAGCCGGAACGCAACACAATCATCACATTCGAAGGCGCCTTCCACGGCCGCACCCTGGCCACATTGGCTGCGGGCGGGCAAGAAAAGTATCTCGAAGGCTTTGAGCCGCGCATTGGCGGCTTTGTGCAAGTGCCGTTTGGCGACCGTAAGGCATTGGAAGCTGAAATCACGCCGCACACGGCTGGCATCTTTATTGAACCCGTCCAGGGCGAAGGCGGCATCCGCCCTGTGCCTGCACAGGATCTCAAGTATTTGCGTGAATTGTGCGACGAGCACGGCATTCTGCTGCTGTTTGATGAAATCCAGTGTGGCGTTGGCCGCACCGGAAAGCTTTTTGCTCATGAGTGGGCGGGCATTGCGCCAGACATCATGTCGGTGGCCAAGGGCATTGGCGGCGGCTTTCCAATGGGTGCATGTCTTGCCACAGAAAATGCGGCGAAGGGCATGGTCGCGGGCACACATGGCTCGACGTTCGGCGGCAACCCGCTTGCAACAGCCGTCGGCAACGCCGTCTTGGATGTGGTGACAAAGGATGGCTTTCTTGACAATGTGAAGCGCCAGGCGCTGTCCTTGAAGCAGAAACTCGCGGCGCTGAAAGACAGCTATCCCGATGTTATCGAAGACATCCGCGGCGAGGGCCTGATGATGGGCATCAAGTGCAAAGTGAAGAACACGGATTTCCAGGCCGCAGCGCTGGCCCAGAAACTCTTGGTGATTGGCGCCGGCGATAACGTGGTGCGCCTGTTGCCGCCGCTCATCATCTCGGATGCGGACGTTGCCGAAGCCGTGGACAGACTCGACATGGCCTGTGCCAGCTTCAAAACCAAAGCCTGATATCATGCCTCATTTCCTGGACCTCAAGGACTTTTCCAAGGACGTACTGCGCGCCATGCTAGACAAGGGCGCCAAGCGCAAGCAGGCCCGAAAACAATTGTCGAAGGGCGAGTTTGACGCTGACCTGCCGCTGAAGGGCAAAGCAGTTGCACTGATCTTTGAGCGACCGTCGACTCGTACACGCTTTTCATTTGAGATGGCCATCCGACAATTGGGCGGCGAAGTGTTCACCGTTTCGGGTGGCGAGATGCAGCTCGGTCGCGGCGAGACGGTTGCTGATACGGCGCGCGTCATTTCACGCTATGTGGATGGCATCATGGTGCGGGCCAAGGCCCATGAGACACTGCTGGAACTGGCCGGCGCGGCCAGCGTTCCCGTCATCAACGGACTGACGAACCACACACATCCCACCCAGGTGATGGCCGATGTCATGACGCTGGAAGAACATCGCGGACCTCTTTCGCAACAGCGCATCGCCTGGGTTGGGGATGGCAATAATGTCTGCGCGTCATGGATCGAGGTGGTTGGCGTGCTGGGCGGATCGCTGAAAGTAGGCTGTCCGCGTGAGCTTCGCCCGCGCACCGAGGTGCTGAACTGGGCCACACAGAAGAAGGCCGACGTGGAGGTTCTGGTGTCGCCGCAAGAGGCGGTGCATCAGGCCAATTGCGTCATCACCGATGCCTGGGTTTCCATGCATGATACGGACGTGCAAAACCGCCACAATCTGCTCAAGCCTTATCAGGTCAACAGCGGCCTGATGAAACTTGCTGCCAAGGACGCGGTGTTCATGCATTGCCTGCCGGCCCACCGCAATGAAGAGGTGACGGACGAGGTGATGGACGGCTCGCAGTCCGTTGTGTTTGACGAAGCCGAGAACCGCGTTCACGCCCAGAAGGCTGTTCTGCTGCACTGCTTCGGGTTGCTGTAATGGCCAGCGTCCGTGATGACATGGTGATGGCCTTCGAGGTCAAGCCGCTGGGCATTCGCGGCCGCATTGTGCGGCTGGGACCTGTGATTGACGACATTCTGTCCCGGCACAATTATTCACCACCCGTCTCTGCCGTGCTGGCACAATCCGTCACATTGGCGGCCCTGCTCGGCTCAACGCTCAAGTTCCAGGGCAAGTTCATCCTGCAAACCAAGACTGACGGTCCCATTCACATGCTGGTTGCGGATTTCATGTCGCCTAATGGCATACGCGGCGTTGCACGCCATGATGTGACGCGAGTAAAAGAGTTGGGCCTGAACCCGACAGAAGCCAGCCTCCTGGGCGAGGGATATCTCGCCATGACGGTTGACCAGGGCGCTGACATGGAGCGCTACCAGGGAATTGTTCCTCTCGGCAGCAACACACTTGCGGATGCCGCTCACACCTATTTCCAGCAATCAGAACAGATTCCGACACGGCTTAAGCTTGCGGCCGGACCGATCCAAGCGCGTGGCGACAAGGCCGAGCACTGGCGCGCCGGTGCGATCCTGGTCCAGCACCTGCCCCGGGAAGGCGGTGTTTCGCCTGTGCCGTTTTCGTCCGGTGATGCGCCCGAAGGTTCTGAGCAGCAGGTTACAGAACATGATGACTGGGTGAAGGCACGGCTGCTTCTGGACACGGCCGAAGACCATGAGCTTCTTGATCCTATGTTGTCTGCGGAAGATCTGTTGTATCGCCTCTATCACGAAGATGGCGTTACCGTTTACCCTGCCCTGCCGCTGGTGCGTCACTGCACCTGCTCGACTGCGACCGTTACTGATATGCTGAAACGCTTTTCAAACGAAGATCGCGCCGACATGGTGAAAGACGGCGCGATTGAAGTGGTGTGTGAATTCTGTTCGACGGCTTACCGGTTCAAGCCTTCTGAATTTGCTTGATGCCTGGCCTGCCCGCATTCAGCGGTGCCCACAACCTATCGGTGGAAACCACCGTCTTGCCCACCGGGAATAGCGAGGCAATCGCCAGCTTCACATGTTGCCACGCAAAGGGGATGCCGATGATGGTGATGGCATAGGCGATGGCTGCGGAAATGTGCATGATGGCCAGCCACCAACCGGCGAGCACGAACCAGATGATGTTGCCGAGCGTGCCGAGTGCGCCTGTGCCAAGGTCTTCGCGGCCCGTCAGCTGGTCACGGCCAATAATGTCATAGCCGAAGGGCCAGAAGGAAAAGCGGGCAAGCATGAAACAGCTTCGCGCCCACGGAATGCCGACGATCGTAATGGCCATGATGACACCAGCCAGACACCAGGCAAGGCCTGCAATGAAGCCGCCGGTGACAAACCACAGGACGTTCAAGATAAACATGATCAATGGCATGGTCGTACCCTCCGTTCGGCTGGTTATGTAGGAACGGAGGGCTGCGGTTTAAAGTGCCAAGTTCAAGTCACGCAGCTTTGCGCCAGTTTGCGCATGAAGCTTTCGCATTTGCGTAACTCGCTGATGGCGATGAACTCGTCGGGCTTGTGGGCTTGCTCGATGGAGCCCGGTCCGCAGACCACGGCCGGCATGCCTGCTTGCTGGAAGAGGCCGGCTTCGGTGCCATAGGACACGGTGTGCGTGGCGTTGCTGTGACTGCAATGCAGCGCCAGGCGCTCGGCTGGTGAATCCTCTACTGTGGCGAGGCCTGGGATGGAATTGGCCTGCTCCACACTGATGCCCGCGTCTGGCGAGACGGCTTTCATGGCCGGCTCCAGCTTGCGGCGCAGGTTTTCGATGCGGGTGGGAACGTAGCTGTCGTCCATACCCGGCAAGAGGCGCGTTTCCCAGTTGAACGAACATTTCTTTGGAACAATGTTGTTGGCGGTGCCGCCATTGATGACACCGACGTGGATTGTCGAATAAGGCGGATTAAAGCGGCCCGTTGGATCGCCCATCTCGATCAGGTCTTCGCGGATGCGGCTGATCTCGTGGATCAATTCGCCTGCCACCATGATGGCGTTGACACCCTTATCCGTGAGCGCCGAGTGGCTTTCGTGACCCGTCACTTCGGTCTGGAAGCGCATGGCGCTCTTGTGGCCATTGACCACCTGCATGGAGGTCGGTTCGCCGACGATAACAATGGATGGCTTCTTCACGTGGTCACGCAGGTGTTCGACCAGTGGTCGCACGCCGCGGCAACCCACTTCCTCATCACAGGAAAAGGCGAGGTGAATGGGTGTCTTTAATTTCTGTTTCAGAAAATGTGGCACCATGGCAAGCGCCACAGCGATGAAGCCTTTCATGTCAGCCGTGCCGCGGCCATAAAGCAGCCCGTTGCGCTCCACCATGGTGAAAGGGTCGCTTGTCCAGTTCTGGCCATCGACAGGTACTACATCCGTGTGACCAGACAAGACTACGCCGCCGGCCACATCCGGTCCGATGGTGGCATAGAGATTGGTCTTTCGATCTTTTTCGTAATCCACGCGGAAATGAGGGATGCCAAAACCATCGAGATAGTCCTCCACCCATTTGATGAGCGGCAGGTTGCTGTCGCGAGAGGTGGTATCGAAGGCGATGAGCGAAGCGAGGATCTGCTCGCTGGTCAGTTCAGGAGAGGACATTCAATTGACGCTGTGTTGATCGTGAGGGGAATCGAGAGAAAAAGCCGGAATGGCCACATCAAAGGCGCGGCCTTCGGCTGTGATCATGCCGTAGCTGCCAACCATCAGGCCGGACGGCGTGGAAAGCGGGCAGCCGGAGGTATATTGAAAACTCTGGCCAGGGCCAAGCTGGGGCTGTTCACCCACGACGCCATCGCCGCGCACGTCCTGTCGGCGGCCAAGGCCATCGGTAATGATCCAATGGCGCGTTAGCAGCGTCACTGTTTCCTGACCGAGATTTTCAACAGTGATGGTGTATGCCCAGACAAATTTGTTTTCTTCGGGTTCGGTCTGACCCTCAAGGAACTGGGGCTGGACAACAACCCTGATGTTTTCAGTGACGGCTTGGTACATTCGTGCAGTGTAACCGCACCGCGCCGTGCTTTTCCACCAGTTTTCCACCGCGAAAACCACGGGCTTGCAAGGGCGGGACTGGCAGGCCAATAGGAGCCATGGGTCAAACTCTCGCACAGGGCATTTTGCCTGCTTCTGCCATCCGGCGCTTTTGCGACGGTGGCGTCATTGGCCTGGCGCGGCCCACGGATGACGACCAGATCCAGCCCGCCAGTCTTGACTTGCGGCTGGGTGCCGTGGCGTGGCGGGTGCGTGCTTCTTTCCTGCCGGGGCCAAAACTGACGGTTGAACAGAAGCTCAAGGATATCGTCCTGCACAAGATCGACCTGTCGGACGGCGCGGTTCTGGAGACAGGATGCGTCTATATTGTGCCCCTGCTGGAATCGCTGAAGCTTCCGGCGGGTGTTTCGGCGGCAGCAAATCCGAAAAGCTCCACCGGACGGCTTGATATCTTCACCCGTGTGATTGCCGATTTCGCGCAGGAATTCGACAAGGCGCCGGAAGGCTATGCCGGTCCACTCTATGCCGAGATTTCGCCACGCACATTCCCCATTCTGGCACGGCAAGGATCGCGACTGTCGCAGATCCGCTTTCGCGCTGGCGCATCGCTGGCTACAGATGCGCTGATCCACAAGCTGCACGCCGCCGAACCACTGATCACATCGGGCGACGTCAATATTGATGGCGGCCTTGCGCTGTCGGTTGATTTGCGGGCCATGGAAAAGGATGGACCTGTCGGCTTCCGCGCCAAGCGTCATTCAGCCCTTGTTGATGTCGACAAGAAGGGCGCGCTTGAAGTGCTCGATTACTGGGAACCGATTTGGCATCAGGGGTCGCTGATTCTTGATCCCGACCAGTTTTATATTCTTGCCTCCAAGGAAGCCGTGCGCGTGCCGCCCACCCATGCCGCTGAAATGGTGCCGTTCAATCCTCTGGTCGGCGAATTCCGCGTGCATTATGCCGGCTTCTTTGACCCAGGCTTCGGCCATGCCTCGGGCCATGGCGAAGGGGCGCGGGCTGTTCTTGAAGTGCGAAGTCACGAAGTTCCGTTCATTCTCGAAGACGGGCAGATCATCGGGCGACTGGTCTATGAACCCCTGACAGAAAAACCGGACAAGGTTTATGGCCAGGTCGGATCCAATTACCAGAAGCAGGGCCTTAAGCTGTCAAAGCACTTCAAATCCTTCGACCCATCAAAGCGAACCACATGACCCAGCGCGCCCTCATCATTGCTCCTTCCATTCTTGCCGCCGACTTTTCGAAGCTCGGCGATGAGGTGAAGGCCATTGAAGCAGGTGGCGCCGACTGGGTGCATGTCGATGTGATGGACGGGCATTTCGTGCCCAACATCTCGTTCGGTGCGCCCATCATGCAATCCATCCGGCCACACACCAAGATGGTGTTTGATGTGCATCTGATGATTGCGCCGGTTGACCCGTACCTCGCGCAATTTGCAGCGGCAGGCGCTGATCGCATTACCGTCCATGCGGAAGCCGGGCCGCATTTGCACCGCTCACTTCAGACCATTCGCGGGCTTGGCAAGAAGACCGGCGTTGCACTCAATCCGGGAACACCCGTTGCCGTGCTCGAGCCCGTTGTTGACATGCTGGACATGATTTTGATCATGACAGTCAATCCCGGTTTCGGCGGACAAAGCTTCATCCCATCTACCGTGGAAAAAATCACACAGGCGCGCGCGCTGGCCGGCGGACGCAACATCGACATTCAGGTCGATGGTGGAATCACACCCGAAACCGCAGGTGCTGTGGTGCGGGCTGGGGCCAATGTTCTGGTCGCAGGTTCAGCCATCTTCAAAGGCAATCACGCCGCCGCCATCAAGGCATTGCGCAACGCAAGTGCGATTACGGTGTAAGCTGCAGCATAATTTCATACACTACCGGATTTTTGGGAAGGCATGTTCTGGTGCGTATGTCTTGAAGCTCGAAAGCGATTGGGCATTGCATTCCTGCTGCCAGCGCGAACCCCTGACGACACCTGAGACGCAATTATATTTTTCACGATAGGCATTGGTGACATCGTTTTCTTCGATTGCCACGGCGGCCAATGCTACAACTTTGCCGCCTTGGCGGTCGACCAGGCGGATGGCGCCATCCATGGTGCCACCGGTTTCCACCCACTGGTCGGCGAGCAGCACCTTCGTGCCGGGGGCAAATGCGGGTTTGCGCATTTCCATGTCCTGCGTGCGGCCGGAATAGTTGCTGAAAGACACCTTGTCCGTTTCCACACACAGTTTGCCTGCCTTGCGGACCGGAAGGAAACCGACGCCGAGGCGCGTCGCTAGCGCCGAGCCCAGGACAAAGCCCATGGCATCCAGGCCGCCCACAACATCAATGACCGTTCCGCGTAAATCCGCAACCAGGTCATCCATCAGGTCGTGGAAGGCTTCCCCGTTGATGTAGATCGACGTCGGATCAAGCCATGCGAACTTTGGGCCCTTGGTGTTCGGCGCCATGAGGTTCAGGTACCATCGGTCATCGCGTGGGCCTATGTTGCGGCTCATGTTCTTGCTCCTGTTTCGCGGGTGTATTTCAGAAGACGCGCCAGACGTGATGCGTCGATGTTGTAGAAATCCTTGTCCTTGTTGATACCGGTGGCGACCATGAAGCCATCCACATCAGTGCCATAGCTTGCTGCATTTTCTGGCGTAATGCCGGAGGCCAACATCAGGGCATGATTGCCAATCGCCTTGCGGAAGGTTTTGATCTTACCAAGGTCCGCGGCGTGGCCGGTTGCCATGCCTGACGTGCAGACAGCATCCATGAAGTGGGTCGCAAGCTCTGCTGACGTTGCGTAATGCCTGGGGTCAACTTCACGCTGCTTCTTGAAACATGTGCCGCCCGTGTAAAACCCATCCCAGCCGCATGACAATTTGATCGATAGCATCTCCGCAGCTTCACTTTGATGGGCGCGATCGCTCGTTTCGTCGATGCGGGCATCGTCGGCCCAATAGCCGTCCACAGCAACGCCTTCGTGGGCCAGCTGGCCGAGAACGGGAAATGCGTCCCGGCCCGTCACGGCCAGGAAATTAACGCCAAGCCATAGTGCAGGAAACCTGTTCCTGATGTGGCGGATAATGGGCAGAAACTGCGGATAGGCAAAATCATGATTGATGAGGAAAACCCCCGCAGCGCCTTCGCCGATCGCAACGCGCACATTGCGCTCAGCCTGGGCATTGTCCTGCACATGAATGACAGGCAAGACCACGGGGCCCACGGATTTGAACAGTTTGCGGAAGTCATTTCGGTTCATGGTGGCAAAATAGGGCCTTGAATTCACATAAGGGAAATTGATAATCCTCATAAAATCATGAGGAATGCTAATTGCAACTTGCCAACCTCCCCACCGACATCTTGCGCGCCTTTGTCAGTGTCATAGACCTTGGCGGATACACGCGCGCCGCATCTGCCCTCGGCCGCAGCCAGCCCGCGATCAGCCTGCAAATCCGCAAGCTAGAAGAAATCATTGGGGCGAAAGTCATCAATGTCGAAGGAAGGCACCTCAAACTCACGGAAGAAGGCGAAACGCTGATTGTCTATGCGCGGCAGATGCTGCGTCTCAATGATGAGGCCGTCGCCAAATTCTCCGGAAGGCCACGTACCGGCTTATTGCGTGTGGGCCTGCCCACGGACTTTGCATCGGCTTATTTGCAAGATGCGATTTCAGGTTTTGCGCAGTCTACGCCAAACGTCTCGATCGAAGTTCATTGTGACCTGTCGCGCCACATCCTGCATGGGTTACATGCCAACGACATCGATATTGCCATTGGCATTCTCAGCCGGGACAACAACCCTTACCTGGTTCGCTCCTGGGAGGAGCGGCCAATCTGGGCTTCGGCTTTGAATGGCGATGTGCACAAGCGTCGGCCCATTCCCTTGGCCACCCATCCGGAAGGGTGCGAATATCGCGCCCGCATGATCTCGGCGCTGCGGGCAATTGGGCGTGAATGGCGCGTTGTTTACACCAATCCAGCCATCAGTGATTTACAGTGGGCGGTGAGCACCGGATTGGGCGTCACGGCGCTTACCCGGAAAACCCTGCTGCCCGATATGCGAGTGCTTTCCATCAAGGATGGGTTTCCGGAGCTGGAAAGCATCAGGATTGGACTGTTCTTCAAACATCCGCGCCTGTCTCCGGCCGGGCTGGGCTTGGTCGAGACTCTCATTTCCCGGATGGATGAGGCCGCCGAACCGCAAAGCCAAATCATTGCCCATCATAAGAACGGCGTATGATTTCATTTAAAGCATAAATTTCACGAATAGTTGTTTTCACTCTAGCCTTCGTAGCTGAGGTGGGTTGCGGGATGGCTTTGCCTAGCATCCAATCCATGGGGACCATCACATGAGCCGGACTGCCCTCCGGCCGCAGGGAGACAACAAAATGAAGAAACTTGTTAAGCCCACCCGTCGCGATGTTCTGAAATTTGGTGTCGCCAGCAGTGCCTTGGCGATGCCCTTTGTCAGCCGCGCCTGGGCCGAGACCACCGAAATCAACATGCTGGCCTGGTATGGCCATGGTGAACCCGACATGGTGGGTGAATTCGAAGCGGCCAACAACGTGAAGTTCAAACCCAAGTATTACGCCGGCGGCGACAATATGCTCGCGCTGATCGCGCAGTCTCCACCCGGCACCTATGATCTCATTCTGTCCGACGCGGAATTTGTGCAACAGTTGAATACAGCAGGCCTCATCGAGGAGATGAACCCTGCCGACTATCCCTTCGATGACATGATCTATGATGACTTCAAACAATTCCCCGGCCACTGGAAGGACGGCAAGCTTTATTCGGTGATGGTCCGCTGCGGGCATCTTGGCGTCTCCTACAACACCAAAGCGATCTCCGACGAAGAAGCCATGAGCTATAAATGCTTCTGGAAGCCGGAGATCAAGGGCAAGGTGGGACACTTCGATTGGCACTTGCCGAGCCTCGGCCAGATGAGCCTGACCAATGGCAATGGCGCCAAGCTTTGGGATCTTGATGCCGGGCAATGGGATGCTGTCAAGAAAACCACCATGTCGCTGCGTCCGCAGGTGGGTGGCTTCTTTGACTACGGCGGCACATTCAACGGTCTCAAGAACGGCGAGATGATGGCGATGGTCGGCATCGGCGACTGGATCACCGGCGTTCTGGAAAAAGACGGCGCGCCCGTCAAATCCGTGGTGCCGAAGGAAGGTGGCATCCAGTGGACCGAATCCTATTCCATCGGCAAGGGCACACCGAAGGCAGACATTGTGAAGAAGTTCATCCAGTACATGCTGTCTCCTGAAGGACAGGTGCACTCCGCCCAGATGGCGGCCTATCCAGGCTTCGCCATCACCAAGGGCGGACGCAAGCTTCTCAACGAAAAGAACCCGAAGGAAGCCCAGCGCACCGGACAGGTTGACGGAGCGCCCAATGACCCTGTGACGCTGATCAAGGATGGCCGCATCCACTATCGCGACATTCCGAAGCAGCAGACGCTCGAAGACTGGAACGAGTTCTGGCAGGAATACAAGAACGCCTAGGCTGTTGATGCCCGTTGCTCCCCTCTGTGAATTCGCACGGAGGGGAGTATGGTTTTGTGATGGCAGTCCCCGAACCCCGCAAGCTTGATGCCTACGCCGTGGCGTGGCGCCTGCCGATGATCATATGGCAAGGCCTGTTCTTTGTCGGTCCGCTCCTGTTCATGATCGCCATGTCGTTCTTCCTGGTGAAGAACTATCGCATGGAGCCCGCCTTCCAGTTCAGCAACTGGGTCAAGGTGCTCACCAAAGGGTTCTTCTGGGATTCCTATTTCCTGACCCTGTGGCTGGCGGTTCTGGCAACGGTTTGCACAACGCTGATCGCCTTTCCCATGAGCTATTTCCTGGCCTTTAAAGTGTCAGAAACAGTTCGGCGCTGGGCCATATTCTTTCTGATCATTCCGTTCTTCACCAGCTATCTCGTTCGTATCTTTGCGTGGCAAGTGATCCTGGCCCAACAGGGCGTGATCAACGGTGCGTTTAGTCTGTTTGGCCTTGGGCCCTACACGATGCTCAATACGCAGCTTGGAACACTGGTTGGCTATCTTACCTTGTGCCTGCCCTTGGCGCTGATCCTTCAGACATTTTCATTGGCAAACATCGACAAGCGCCTTGTTGAGGCCGCCCACAATCTCGGCTGCGGGCGACTGCGCACTATTTTCACTGTCGTGCTGCCGCTCGCCAAAACCGGCATGGTGGTTGCAGCGGTGTTCTGCTTCATCCTGTCGTTCGGCGATTTTGTCGCACCCTACTATCTCGGCGGTTCAAAGCCTCCGACACTTTCCATCATGATTGTTGATACATCCAAATCCGGCCAGCAGTGGCCACGTGCGGCGGTTGTGGCTCTGATGATGATTGTCACGCTGCTGACCGTTGCCTTCAGCAGCATCGGTTACGCCTACCGGAGCCGCAAATGAAAAAGGATGAGGCATTGCTGTGGAGCTTGCGGGCTTATGCGGCTCTGGTGTTCCTGTTCATCTTCGCGCCGATCATCGCCAGCCTTGTATTTTCGTTCAACTCTGACCGGTTTCCAACCATTCCACTGGGGCACTTCACAACGCAGTGGTACGTCAAGGCGTTCAGCGGAGAAGCCATCGGTCCTGCCATCCGCACCAGCCTGTTGGTTTCGGTGTGCACATCTGTTCTGGCAACCTTCATCGGCTTTTCGGCAGCCTATACCGACTATCGCTATGACTTCTTCGGCAAGAAGGCGTTTCTCGTCCTGTCGCTGCTGCCGCCGACCATTCCGCTCATCATCTTTGCGCTGGCCACCTTGGGCTGGCTCTCCATGTTCAATGCCTCTGGAATGGTGATGTCTGTGATCATTGCCCACACCGTTTTGTGCGCGCCCTTCGCCATGGCCGTGGTGCGGCTTCGCCTCAACCAGATGGACCCCAACCTGGAGCCGGCGGCCTGGAACCTCGGCGCATCAGAATGGATGACATTGAGCGGCGTGGTGCGCTCGTAGATGTGACTGGGTGTTTCAC
>CALMEZ010000254.1 GCA_937864985.1 uncultured Alphaproteobacteria bacterium | reverse complement strand
CCTTCCTGGCGCAGGCTCTCAAGCTTTCCGGCAAAATAGGCGTTGTAGTCCATGCGCGAGCTCCGATGGGCTTGGCTGCGAATCGTACCGCAAACTAGCCAGTTGAACCTGATCAATCACTGACGAACCGTAATTTCACTTTGGAAACAATGTTGCAACCTCGCCACCCAGGCGGCTTGCAAGCTTCTCAGGCGTGTCACCACTTTCTGATCTGGCTTTCGCATTAGCGCCCCGTTGCAGCAAAAAACGCGCAACTTCAGCCTGCTGGGATTGCACGGCAAGCAAAAGAGCCGTTTCCCCCGCGTTGTCTTTCAAATCAATGTCGGATGATTGCTCGGCAAGCAGGCGCACGCATTCAATGCACCCGCGATATGCCGCCAACATCAAAGGCGTGACACCAGACCTGGAGGGGACATCTCCACCTTTTGCGAGTGTCAAAAGCAGCCGAAGAGCTTCAGGTGCGCGCGCTGCTGCGGCCGCGTGCAAAGGCAGATAGCCACCGGCATCGGCAAGTGTTGGATCACCACCGGCAGCGAGGAGCGCCTGCAGAACTGAATTTTCTGGCAGTGTGGCTGCGTGCCACACGGCTGTGCGGCCTGCAGCATCAGCCTTGTTGATCATCTCGCTGCGAACGAGCTGCGCAAAGTCCCTGGCGTTCTGGCATGACGTGACAGCCATGACTGTCGCGGGCAGAGACGCGCCGTCATCCTTGGCACCGTCGTTCATCAGTGCCTTGAAACTTTCCACATCGCAGCTGGCAGCCGCATAGAAAAGCGCTGATCTTCCACTCGCATCGCGTGCGGCGAGATCAGGCGTCGCAGACAAGAGCTGCTGTGCGAGCTTGACGTTACCAAATTGCGCGGCAATGACGATTGGTGTCTTTGCCATCGCATCTTTTGCGTTGGGATTGGCGCCGGCCTCAAGAATGGCGGCTGCGGCGTTGACACTCCCCGCTCGCGATGCCGCCAGAAGTGCAGCATCCCGATCTGCATGAAACTGCTTTTCGCCGGCCTGTTGCAGGGCTTCGATGACAGGCGTCAAATTGCGTGCAGCGGCCAGCGTCAGCCAGCCCGGTTGGTTCTGTGGCTTGGCCGGCAACCATGCGAGCGATGCCATTTGTCCAACGGCTCCGGAAGAAGCCGACGACGTGTTCAACTGCTTTTTCGGGGTCGGTGGCACATCAACTTGCATGCGATCCAGGGCCAAGGCAGCTTGCCGGTTGCCTGCCGCAGCAGCCTTTCCAAGCCAGACACTTGCCTTGTCCCTGTTCGCATCAACTCCCAAGCCGACGCGATACATGCTGCCAAGTTTTAACTGCGCATTTGTATCGCCAGCATTGGCACGCAATTCGAGCTGCTTGATCGCCGCACCGTACTGACGCTTAAGCAAAAGCTGGTTCGCGATGTTGGACGTCCCATGTGTGAGAGGTTTGCGCACCTTCTGCTTTGCCTCCGCAGGCAGTGCGGCGAGAACGGCCAAGCATAAGACCAGGAAGGACGATCGTAGGCTAAGCTGTGCCATATTTTGTGTCCATTTTGATGCCGATGGATTTCAGGAAGTCCGTGGGCAGAATGCCGCCCGCACATATGATGACGGCCTGGTTGGGAATCCGTTTCAGGCCGTCCACGCATTGAAGTTCAAGGTCGTCTGCGCCAATGCTCTTCACTTGGGATTTCAGTTGCACATTCAGCCGGCCACTTGTCCGTTGCTGTTCAACCTTCTCACGGTTCTTGCTTTTTGCGCGGCCGAATGCCTCGCTTCGATACGACAATGTAACCGTTGTGCCGGGCTGATCGGCAATGCTTGTCGCGGCCTCAAGCGCAGAGTCACCGCCGCCAACCACGAGAACGTGCTGTCCGGCAAACTGCTCGGGATCAATCAATTGATAGACAACCTTCTTCTGGTCTTCGCCCGATACACCAAGGCGGCGCGGCGTTCCGCGCCGGCCGATGGCAAGCAAGATTGCCCGCGCCCTCGTGTCTCCCTGCTGCGAATGAATGACAAAACCTGTGTCATCCCGATTTACACTCTCTACCCTGTCACGATAGCGCACATTGAGGTTTTGTTCCGTTTCAATGCCACGCCAGAATTCCAGCAGCTTCTCCTTCGAGACTTCCTTGAAGTTCGTCTGCCCAACAATGGGAAGTTTGGCGGGCGCAGTCATAACGACCTTGCCGCGCGGATATTTGAAGACAGTGCCGCCCAAATCATCTTGCTCGATCACCAGGTAGGACATGCCGGCCTGTTTTGCGGCAAGCGCTGCAGAAAATCCCGCGGGGCCAGCGCCGATGATGGCCAGGTCCAACTGACCTTCCGCAGACTTTCCAGGCAACTTCGAAATGTTATCGACTGCCTGACGGCCCTGTTCGACGGCGTTGCGGATCAACCCCATGCCACCCAATTCTCCGGCAATGAAGACACCCGGTACATTTGTCTGGAAATCAGGGCCGACCTGCGGCAAGTCCACGCCACGCTCTGCTGTTCCGAACACGAGGCTGATGGCGCCTGTGGGGCAGGCCGTCTTGCAGGCGCCGTGACCAATGCAATGGGTCGGTTCAATCAACTCAGCCTTGCTGTGAATGACACCGAGAACTGTTTTTTCGGGGCAAGCTGAAACGCAGGAGGCGCAGCCGAGGCACATCGAAGGGTCAATCACCGGATGCAGTGATGAAGGTTCGGTGAGACCTGCCTCAATGTTGGCCGTCTTGATGGCCACGGCCTTGCTGGTTTTCCGCGCACCCATTTTCAGATAGATGGCAAAAACTGCCACTGCCAAGACGGCATATGGCCACAGAAAGAACATGCGCTATTTAACACCAAGTTCGGTGGCTGCGGCCTGAAGTGTCTTCAGTTTTTCTGGATCGGCGGCAAATGCCACCAGTGCCTTGTCGAGGGCAGTCTTGGCGTTTGCCGGGTCATTCAGAACCATGTAGGCGCGCATCAGCTTGATCCAGCCATCGCTGTCGCCGGGCGAGGCGTCAAGCCGTGCTGCGAGCTTTGCCACCATGCCCTTGATCATGGCCTGCTGATCCTCAGGTTGCATGGCCTGGATGGCGGCCTTCTGGTTTTGGTCAACTGTGTTCAGGTCTGGTGCAATTGCACCGGTTTGCACGTCTGTTGGCGTCCCGCCTGCCTGAGACCTCGACACGGCGTCTGCCGCGATGCTCTTCAGACCTTCGATAGTGGCGGGGTCGTCCTTGAAAATCTGAAGAGCGTCGCTGAGGGCCTTGTCAGCGCCTGTCTTGTCGCCCTTCACCGTCAATGAACGGATCATCATCGCCCAGCCATCACGGTCTTTCGGATTGTCTGCGAGCTTCTGAGCCAGCTTCGCAATCATCCCATCCACCATGGCATTCTTCTCGTTGGCGGAAAGTGGCTGGTTGCCGGAAGCGGCAGGCGTCGGTGATTGTGCTCCAGCCACGGCCGATACGTCGCGCCCGGTGTCCTTGCCCAACTTCTCAACGCGCAAGCGAACATCTTCCCGCCAACCGGCATCAGCAGGGGCATCAGCAAGAAGCGCCATCCAGCGGTCCAGCGCTCCGCCCAAGTCGCCCGCCTGCTCGCGCGCCAGGGCATCATAAAAGCGGGCCCGCAAGTCCTTCGGATCTTTGGCAAGCACTTCAGCAATCAGTTTTTGCGCATCGGGAGTCACCATCCCCTGCGTGGACTGGACCAATGCCTCGGCAAAGGCAGACTTGTATTCGAGATTGTCGGGCTGCAAGGCTAGCGCCTTGCCATAGGCTGCTGCGGATTCCGTGTAGCTTTGCGTGTTGAAATAGGACCACCCGAGCATGCGCCATCCCTCAGCATCATTGGGATTGGATTGCAGCCGCGCCGCCAGCTTCTGAATCATGTCATTGACTTGACCCGAGCCGCTTGCCGACATTGCCGCCTGTGCGTCTTGCTGCGTAGTCGGTTGCGCTGGCAGCGGCGGATTCTGAGCGGAAACTGCGGATACTTGCTGTGCAGGAGCAGCAGGTAAATCGGGGCTTCCAAGTTTGTCGTAGAGAGTGACACTTCCAAGTATGATCAGCCCTGCGGTTGAGGCAAGTGCAAGTGTTCGCCATGCGGGGGAAAGGGGACGCACGTTCTCAACCTCACGCGAAGCTGAAACCAGGCGGCGCTGGATTTCCGTCTTGGCATGCTCTGCATCAGGCGCAGTGATCGAACCAGATTCCAGGTCGGCTTGAACTTCCTTCAGTTGATCGCGGTAAATGTCGAGGCTTTGCGCTGTCGCGGATTGCCGCGTCTCGTAGCGCCTGATTAACGGGACAGAGATTGCAACTGCTGCCATGCTGCAGAGAACGGTAATGATAGGCCAAAGCATGAGTCAGCTTTCCTGTGTCAGAGAATTGAGGATTTTGATTTCGTCTTCATTGAGTGGTGCAGGTGGCTGTTGTGGCACGTCGCGTTTGCGTCGGAGCAAATAAACTCCAGACACCATCAATGCCACCACAAGCATTGCAAAGGGGGCAGCCCATAACAGCGCGGTATCTCTCTGCAACGGAGGTTTGAGAAGCACATAGTTGCCGTAACGGGCAACCAGATAGTCGATCACCTGTGCATCTGTGTCGCCGGCTGCAAGCCTTTCGCGCACAATCAGCCGCAAGTCACGCGCTAGCGGTGCATTCGAATCATCAATGGACTGGTTCTGGCACACAAGGCAGCGCAGGTCCTGGCTCAGTGTCCGGGCTCTTGCCTCGAGCAACGGATCCTTCAAGACTTCATCGGGCAGCACGGCAAACACTTGACCCGACCACAAAAGCGTTGCTGACAAAGCGCCGATAAGTACTGCAGCTGATGCCTTCCTCACGATTTGACCTCTTTTTCGATCAGCGGCTCAATCTCCGTTTTCCAAATGTCTGGCGTCATTGGTCCGGGAACACGCAACCTCACGCGGCCCGATGAATCGATGACGAAGGTTTCCGGAACACCCGTGACACCAAGGTTGATACCGGCACGGCCAGATGGATCGGCACCAAGTTGTTCAAAGGGATTGCCGTAGGTGGCGAGAAATGCACGCGCATTTTCGGGCTCATCCTTCCAGTTGAGGCCGACCAGTGTGAAACGCCTGTCCTTGGATTTTTCCATGAGAAACGGATGTTCGAACCGGCAGCCCCCGCACCAGGACGAGAACACGTTGATCAAGACAAGCCCCCTGCCTTGAAGTTCTGAACTCGAAAGCGCGGCCCTGTCGGGCACAAGGGCGGGCAGTTGAAAATTGGGCAGCTGACGGTCAAGGAGCATGGAAGGAATGACCTTCGGATCATGCCGCAAGCCGAGAGCAAAGCTCACAGCCAGCCCGCCAAACAAAAGGACGGGAAGTGTCGTGGCGATCCTCCTCAGCATGTCATGCGCCCGCGGCCGCTTCAGCCATGGTGAGACTGCGCATCGCTGCGCGGGGCTGGGCAATGCCCACGCGGAAGCGCCTGTCGGAGAGAGAAATGAATCCACCCAGCGCCATTGTCATGCCGCCGATCCATATCCATGGTGCCAGGGGGTGGTAGTAGATGCGCACCGTCCATGCACCCTTGTCGTCAGGTTCTCCCAATGCGAAATAGATGTTCGAAATGAGATTTGTGCGGATGCCTGTTTCTGCCACCTGCCGCTGTTGTGCGGTGTAGAAACGGCGCTCAGCGCGCAATTCAGAAAACACCTTTCCGTTTTCCGAAAGCTGGAAAGAGGCCCTTTCAGCGTCGTAATTGGGGCCTGGCGTCTGAATGACATTTGTCATGGTGACGTCGTAGCCGGCAATTTTTGTGTGATCGCCGATTTTCATGGCCAGGATGTTCTCCTGCTGCCAGGTCATGACTGTTGTGATGGCTGCAAGAACAAATCCCAAGCCCATATGCCCAAGGACTAGGCCATAAACTGCGCGTGGCGTGGTGCGCAGCAGATGCATGGAACTGTCCAGCGATGTGGCACCAAGCTTGATGCGCTTGATCATTACCCAGACAGAGCCAGCAACAATCCAGGCAGCAATGCCCAGGCCAGCCGCTGTGAGCAGGTGTTGAAACGCACCAAGTGCAGCGGCCAGCAGCATGATGACAATTCCTGCGCCGCCAGGAACCAGAAGTTTGGGCCACACCTGCCGCCACTCATCGCGCTTCCATTTCAGAAACGGCCCCGCCGCCATTGTCACGAGAATAGGCACAAACAGCGGAACGAAAGTCCTGTTGTAAAACGGTGGCCCGACGGAAATCTTGTCAGATGTCATCAGGTCAATGAAGAGCGGATAAAATGTTCCAACAAACACCGTACCACATGCCACAACCAGCAAGGCATTGTTGAGGACCAGTCCACTTTCGCGGCTGAACAGGGCAAAGGGTGCGCCACCCTTCACCGCCGCCATGCGGTAGCCATAAAGGCCGAGTGCACCGCCGGTGGTGCCCAAGAGGATGGCAAGGATGAACACACCGCGCGCCGGGTCAGTGGCAAATGCGTGCACACTGGTCAAAACGCCGGAGCGCACGACGAACGTGCCAATCAGGCTCAGTGAGAATGTCAGAATGGCAAGCAGGATTGTCCATGTCACCATGGCGTGGCGGCGTTCCACCACCAGGGCTGAGTGCAACAATGCCGTACCCGCCAGCCAGGGCATCAAAGATACATTCTCAACAGGATCCCAGAACCACCACCCACCCCAGCCCAGGATGTAATAGGCCCAGAAGCTTCCAAGCGTGATACCCAATGTCAGAAAGCACCAGGCCGCCAGAACCCAAGGCCTGACCCAGCGGGCCCACGCGGCATCCACTTTGCCCTCGATCAGCGCAGCAACCGCAAACGAGAATGCGACTGAAAATCCGACGTATCCCAGATAGAGGCATGGTGGGTGAATGGCGAGGCCCGGGTCCTGCAGAATTGGGTTCATCCCGGAGCCTTCAATTGGCGCGTCAGCGAGGCGCGCAAAAGGATTGGATGTGAAGATGAGGAAGGCAAGAAATGCTGAGCCGATCATCGCTTGCACCGCGAGGACCCGTGCCTTGAGTGGCCGTGGCAGGTTTGCACCGAAGACGGCGATTGCTGCCGCAAACAGTGTGAGGATCAATACCCACAAAAGCATGGAACCTTCGTGGTTCGCCCATACACCTGTGAGTTTGTAGATGGTCGGCTTGTTGATTTCGGAATTTGCCGCAACGAGTCGCACCGAGAAGTCAGAAATCAGGAAGCTCCACGAAATTGCAGCAAACGCTGCGGCGACGAGCAGGAATGAAGTGACGGCGCTGACGCTCGCAAAACGCATCAATGATTCGTCGCCGCGATGTGCGCCGATGAGCGGCAAGACAATCTGCGTCAGGCAAACAAAAAAGCCCAAAATCAAGGCAAAATGGCCCATTTCCGCAATCATTCGCGTTTCCCTTCAAGTGCTGCCCTGATCCGGATTAGTTACGCAGTAACCATGCCTCTACATAAAAGTATAATACTTATGGGGCAATCTCTGGAATGGTTTCCTGTCAGTAAAATATCAGCCAAATCGGGCTACTCGCTGCTATTCCGGCACTGAGAATCGGGTTGAAACATGGTAAGTGCGGCGTCAGTCAAGATTCGGGTGCACGACGAGAATGTACCTAAAAGTGTACAGCATGCACCAGGGGCAGGGAGGCACCAGGTTGGGGATGGCTCGCAGGCAAGCGTTCAGTCTTGGCTTTTGCTGGTCCTGTCGCAACTCGCGACGGCAGCAACGGTTTTTGCCATAGTGGCTGGATTTTATCTCAAACGCAGCGAGATTTTTGTGCCTGGCGAGGGTTTGGGTTACAAGCTCGGCATTGTTGGCGGTGTCAGCATGTTGATCCTGCTGTTTTATCCCATGGCAAAGCGCATCAGGTGGCTGGGATTCCAAAAACATTCGGTGTCTTGGCTGCGGGCGCACATGGTGTTGGGCACAGTGGGGCCTTTGCTCATTTTCTACCACTCCAACTTTTCAACGGGCGCAGTCAACAGCAATGTAGCTCTGTTTTCGATGATTTTGGTCGCAGCCAGCGGCGTGGTGGGGCGCTTCATCTATACCCGAATCCACCGCGACCTCAGCGACAGGAAGCTTGACTTGGGTGCCCTTCTCGCCAACTCCTCGCGCCTGCTGGCGGATGTGGGCAGCGATGTCGGGCCGGGCAGCGCAATGGTGGCCAAGGCGATGGCTGACTTTGCTGAAAGCTCTGTTCCGCGATCAAGTGGTTTCATGGCCAACATGTTGGCGGCGGCAACATTGCCCTATCGCCGGTCGGTTGCCCGCCATCGCATCATGTCGGCGCTGCGAAAGGCAGTTCGCGCAGCCTCCGCGACGCAGAGCTGGACTCGCGAGGTCGAGAGGGCCAGGTTCAACGCGGCGCGTGTGGATGTTCTTGAGTTTCTGAGTTGTGTGTCCAAAGCCTCGCAGTTGAGTTTCTGGGAGCGCATGTTTTCGTTGTGGCATGTCTTGCATGTTCCATTGTTCTTCCTTCTGTTGGTAAGTGGCGTACTTCATGTGATTGCAGTCCACATCTACTGACAATAAGGAACCGGGATGAGGCGCCTTTTCGCCGTCCAATTCGTCTTTGCACTGTTCATGCTCTTGCTTGTGGTTCCTGCAGGCAGCGCAACAGTCATTGAAAAGCTCATGATGCCCGGCGAATTGTCGGCGCCACATGCCAAGCTGGAAGAGGACTGTGCGAACTGCCACAAGACGTTGCAGCGCGCCGCGCAATCAGAACTATGCCTGAGCTGTCACAAGCCGATTGCGCAGGATATCTCGGCCAAATCTGGTTTCCATGGCAAGAACATCCTTGTTGCCAAGTCTGACTGTTACAGTTGCCATGTTGAACACCGTGGACGCGATGCCTCATTGGTCAATCTTGAGGTTTTGACATTTGATCATGGCCTCACCGACTTCCCGCTGCTTGGCCGGCATCAGCAAGCCCTGTGCTCCGGATGCCACCTGTCTCAAAAGAAATTCAAGGAAGCCAGCCATGACTGTTTCGCCTGTCACAAACAGGACGAGCCGCACAGGGGCCAGCTTGGCACCGACTGCAAGTCCTGCCATTCACCGGAGTCGTGGCGGAAGGTTGCGGTTTTTGATCACAGCAAGACAAAATTTGCACTGACCGGAAAACACGGTTCTGTGCCCTGCGTTTCCTGTCACGTCGGCGAAATCTACAAGGGCGTTTCAGCGGCCTGCAATGACTGCCACGCAATCCAGGACGTCCATCAAGGCCGGTTTGGGGTTAATTGCCAGCAGTGCCATTCGGTGCAGAGCTGGAAAGAGGCAAAGTTTGACCACGGCAAGACCACGCGCTTCCCGCTTGTCGGTGCCCACGCTTCGGCCAAATGCAGCGACTGTCATGGCAGCGATACCCATGCGAAAATTTCAATGGCGTGCGTTGACTGTCACCGGACCCAGGATGTGCACAAGACCCAGCTGGGCAGCATCTGCGGCGATTGCCATGGCACCGTTTCATGGATCAAGGACGTGAGGTTTGACCATGGCGCAACGTCCTATCCGCTGATCGGCCTGCACGAAGCCGTCCTATGCGAGGGGTGTCACGCCTCGCCGGCATACAAGGGCACGGCAACAGCCTGTATCAGTTGCCATGCAAAGGATGATGTACACACCGGCAGGTTTGCCAATGCCTGTGCGAGCTGCCATTCGCCTTTGGGCTGGGCGCGTGTTGCCTTCGACCACGGGCGGGATGCCAGCTATCCATTGACCGGGGCGCATGCGCGGGTCACCTGTTACGGTTGCCACCAGCAGACGCATGTGCAGAGTGCATCATTGCCAACCGCATGCATCGCGTGCCATCAGAAACAGGATGTACACCACGGTGCCTTTGGCACCAACTGCGCGCGCTGCCATACCACGGCCACCTTCCGCGAAGCCTTTATTCGTAAATGAAATCTTAACGACTCGTAGATATCCAGCCACCATACACTTTTGTGTCAGACCAGGTGCCTTTGTCAGGCTTTTGTAAGTTTCGACTGGCGATAACACAGGTTGGTTCGTTGCGTTGAGTCGGGTCGTCTGTTGTTGCAGCGCGGGGTGCGCGGCGCAGCAATGGATATGCAGCATCATCTTGAGGGGAAGGGCCGGCTGTCCGGTCCAAGCTGTGTTGTCAGGCATCGGACTACGCATCATTCGGCGCATCGTCATGGCTTTTGCCGTGATGCTGTTTTGCGCCTTGCTGCCTGCTGCTGGCCATGCCCAAAACTCGAATGACGTCTTCAAGGTCGACCTGTCGTTCGACCACAAGTTCACGCGCTTTCCGCTTTTCGGCGCACACGTCAAAGTGACGTGCGAAAAGTGTCACGAAGGCGCGGTGTTCAAAGGGGTCCCTACCAGCTGTTTTGGTTGCCACAACGGTGACATGGCCATCGCCAAATCGGTCGGCCACCCAAAGACCAGCAATGAATGTGCCGATTGTCACGGCAACACCAAATTCAGTGACGTCCACGTTGACCATGCAAAGATCGCCAGCAACTGCTTCTCCTGTCACGATGGAAAAACGGCGACTGGCAAGGACAAGCTGCATATAAAGTCTTCAAAGGTCTGCGAGGATTGTCACAGGACAACCAGTTGGTCGGTAGTAGGCTTCGACCACGCCCAGACCAGCGAACCTTGCCAGTCGTGCCACGACAATCAGAAAGCCGAAGGCAAGCCTTTCGATCACGTTCGGTCCAACAATGACTGCGGATCGTGCCACATCACCACCGCCTGGAATATCGGGGTTTTCAATCACGAAGGCATCGTTGATGGATGCGCCAAGTGCCATGACGGAGTGAAAGCCACCGGCAAATCGCAGAACCACATGCTGACCAGCGAGCTCTGCGAAACCTGCCACGTCACTACCACCTGGACGAAGGTTCATTTTGATCACAGCCAGGCTGGCGATGTGACAAATTGCGTTGACTGCCACGATGGTCGCCGCGCCACCGGCCGCTCGGTCGCTCATTTCAAGACGGTGAATGACTGCGGCTCATGTCATACAACAACCGCCTGGAAGCCGGCGACTTTCGATCATGCGCTGGCGCTTGACGTCAGCAATTGCTTCTCCTGTCACAATGGTTCGCGCCCGCCGGCGCTCGGCAAGCACCCAACGCACATTGCCTCTTCCAACAATTGCACGGATTGTCATGACGGCAGCAATTTCGTGTCATGGGCAACGGGCGTCAAATTCAACCACGTGAACATAGTTGGTGGTTGCTTCGCTTGCCACAACGGCACGACGCCGCCCGCTCTCGGCAAGCCGCCAACTCACCTGGCAACCACGAATTCCTGTGAGAGCTGCCATTCCAACAGCAATTTTGTGAATTGGAAAACGTCGTCATTTGACCACTCCCAGACCACCGGTGGTCAATGCGTGAGCTGTCATGACGGCGCCCAGTCGATCACATCGGGGCCCATCATGGGCAAGCTGCAGGGCCCGTCAGGCAAACATATGCAGACGACCGATGCCTGCCAAAGCTGCCACAACACGTCGTCCTTCGTTCCGACATCGACCTTTGACCACACTGAATTGACGGTCACGACGTGCTTCACATGCCACAACGGAACCACAGCGACCAGCAAAGGCGTATTGCGCACCAAGGGGCCGGCCCACATCGCAACCGACAATGCCTGTGAGAACTGTCACAACACCACAAACTGGAATGCCGCCGTCTTTGATCATTCGAAGATCGGTTCTGCACGGTGTGACAGCTGCCATAACAATGCGCCGGTTCCCGGGCTTCCGGCCTCAGGCCACGTAGCGTTCAATGGCGGCGTGGATTGTGCCGACTGCCACACGTCAACGGCCTCGTGGAAGACCATCAGCTTCCAGCACACAGATGTCAGCAACACCTGCTTCAGCTGCCACAATGGCACCTTCGCCATCAGCACCGGCAAGCTGACGACCAAGACACCGACACACATTGCATCAGACAATGGCTGTGAAGCCTGCCACACGTCATTCACAACCTGGAAGACGGCCTTCAATCACGCTGGCATCGGTTCGGCCACCTGCGTGTCATGCCACAACGGCACCAACGCCACAGGCAAGCTGTCGCTGACCGGCAAGCACCTGAACACCTCAGACCTCTGCGAAAGCTGCCACACGACAACGGCCTGGACGCCAGTCACAACCTTTGACCACACCCAGACCTCGGTCACCACCTGCCTGACCTGCCATAACGGAACCGATGCCCTGGGCAAGAACAAGACCCACATCCTGTCGAAGGACACCTGTCAGAACTGCCATGACACGGTGAAGTGGATTCCGGCCTCAATGGACCATGGCTTTGCCACGGGCACCTGCTTCTCGTGCCATGACGGGGCACATTCGACAACCTCGAAGGCCATCACCGGCAAGACGCCGACCCACTTCAAGACCAGCAGCCTATGCGCCAACTGCCACAACACCAATGTCTGGAAGCCTGCCATCACGCCGTTTGACCACACCCAGGCCATCGGCACCTGCTTCTCCTGCCATGACGGTGCCCATGCCCCGGCCACCTTCAAATCACTGGCGCACGTCAAATCGTCGACCGATTGTGCTGTCTGTCACACCAACACAGCCTGGGTGCCCGCCACGTTCAGCCATACGGATCCCACGGTCTTGGCGACAGCTTGCGTCACCTGCCACAATGGTTCGATCGCCAAGGCCTTCAGCAAAGCCAACGCACCCATTATGGGCACAGGCCCCCATCCGGCAACCTCTGACAATTGTGCTGATTGCCATACGACGGCCAACTTCTTCCCGGCCCATTTCGATCACAGCGACCCCAGCGTTGCGGGCAAACCCTGTGCCACCTGCCATGACACCGGGCAGCCCCAGGCCGTTGTCCGTCCACCCAGCCATCCCGCACTCGGTGGCCAAGACTGCGCCGCATGCCATACAACTGCGACTTGGGTGACCAGCGCCAAGCCGGATCACTCGGGCTTTGTCAACAATTGCATCACCTGCCATACGGGAGCACCTGGTGCGACTGGCAAGACGCCGACACATTTTGTCACGACCGACAACTGCGATGCGTGCCACAACACGACGTCATTCAAGCCAGCCGTCTTCGTGCACACGGAAGCCACCAATCCGGCAAACTGCTTTGCCTGCCATGACAACGCACCCGCCCATCTTCCCGCCACCGGGAAGTCGGCCACGCACTTCGGAACCAGCAACACCTGCCAGGATTGCCACACATCCACGACGGCCTGGGCTCCTGCGACCTTCAAGCATGCAGACCCGGTTGTCGCCGCCGCCACGTGCTTCAGCTGTCACGATAACAACCATGCCCCCGCGCTTGGCAAGACACCGGCCCATTTCAAGACAACGAACGACTGTGCGGCTTGCCATCTGACAACCGTTTGGAAGCCAACTGGCAAATTGTTTGACCACACGCAGGCCACTGGCACCTGCTTCTCGTGCCATGATGGCGCACACGCGCCTGCCACTTTCAAGTCTGGCGCACATGTCAAATCATCAACGGATTGTGCCGCCTGCCACAACTCGAATGCCTGGTCGCCAGCCGTATTCAGCCATGCCGATCCAACCGTGGCGTCGACAACCTGCATCACCTGTCACAATGGCACCGTGACGAACGCGCTGAGCAAGGCCAATGCGCCCATCATGGGCACGGGTCCACACCCCGCCACATCTGACAACTGTGTCGATTGCCACACGATGTCGAATTTCTTCCCGGCCAATTTTGACCACGGCGATCCCGTCGTTGCCGGAAAGACCTGCGCATCGTGCCATGATACGGGCATGCCACAGGCGATCGTGCGGCCTGTGGGCCACCCACCTGTGACCGGCCAGGACTGTTCAGCTTGCCACACGACGACGACATGGGTCACCAGTGCCAAGCCTGATCACAGCGGATTTGTAGGTAACTGTGTCACCTGCCATACGGGATCGCCGGGAGCGAAGGGCAAGTCTGATGCGCCCAACCATTTCGCCACCAACAACAATTGTGATGATTGCCATAACACGACGTCGTTCAAGCCGGCGCTGTTCATCCACGCGGATGCATCCAACCCAGCCACGTGTTTTGCCTGCCACGACAATGCTCCGGCCCATCTGCCGGCCACCGGCAAGTCCGGCACGCATTTCAGCACCAGCAACACCTGTCAGGATTGCCACACGTCGACATCTGCTTGGGCACCTGCCGCATTCAGGCATGATGATACGGTTGTTGCTGCAGCGACTTGTTTCAGCTGCCATGACGGCAACCACGCGCCAGCGCTTGGCAAGACACCGACCCATTTCAAGACGACCAATGACTGTGCGGCATGTCACCTAACAACGGCTTGGAAGCCCACCGGCAAGCTCTTCGATCACACCCAGGCGACAGGCACCTGCCTCAGCTGCCATGATGGCGCTCACCCACCAGCCAAGGGCAAAGCCAACGCGCCTGCGCCGGGGCACCTGCCAACCAGCAATATCTGCGAAGACTGCCACAACACGGCTGCGTGGAAACCAGCGCGCTTTGACCATACAGGCGTTGCCGCGGGAAGCTGCTTCACCTGCCACAATGGAACACGGGCAACAG
>CALMEZ010000253.1 GCA_937864985.1 uncultured Alphaproteobacteria bacterium | reverse complement strand
AACTTGAAGTCGTCATAGACAAGGTGCTCATACATGTCATCGGTCAACACCCACACATGCGGATGCTTCACAAGCACGTCCGTCAACGCCTTCATTTCGGCCTGAGAATAGGCCGCACCTGACGGGTTGGACGGCGAATTCAGGATCAGCCACTTTGTCTTCGGCGTGATCGCCTTTTCCAGATCACTTGCCTGCAGCTTGAAGCCCTTTTCCGGTTTGCCTTGCACGATCACCGGCGTGCCGCCTGCCAACATCACAATATCCGGATAACTGACCCAGTAAGGGGCCGGAACAATGACTTCATCCCCCGGGTTAACCGTGGCAAGCAAAGCATTGAAAAGAACCTGCTTTCCGCCAGTCCCGACGGACACCTGAGACGTTTTGTACGTCAACCCGTTCTCGCGTGCGAACTTGTCGACGATGGCCTTCTTCAACTCGGCGATCCCATCGACAGCTGTATATTTCGTCTTGCCCTTCCGGATGGCAGTGATCGCCGCTTCCTTGATGTTGTCAGGTGTGTCAAAATCTGGCTCGCCAGCCGCAAGCCCGATGACATTCTTGCCCTCCGCCTGCATGGCCAGCGCCTTGTTGGAAATGGCAATGGTTGCTGACGGCTGGATGCGGTTTAAACTGTCGGAAATAAAGCCCATGGGTCCCTCGGATTTCTGCCCGGCTGTAGAGCATCCGGGGCCTTTCAGGCAAGCGTCAATCCACCTCGTGAAATGCGCACCGGAACATGGCAGACTGGCGCCATGAGCAACGCGGAATTTCTGATCGCCGGTGGTGGCATTGCCGGCCTCGCAGCGGCCTTGGCCATTTCGCCGCGGTCAACCCTGCTCCTTGAACAGGCAACGGAATGGTCTGAAGTGGGCGCAGGCCTGCAATTGGGACCTAACGCCGTACGCGCCCTTCAAAAGCTGGGCGTCTGGGACGCTGTGGCACCCTACGCCTCATCACCTCCGGAAATCCATGTTCATGATGGGATGAGCGGCATGCGCATCGCCAGGTGGCAAATCGGCCCCAAATTTGAGCAACGCTTCGGTGCGCCCTACCGCGTGGCCCATCGCGCTGACCTGCACAAAGCGCTTCTGGAGTGTACTGCCGCCCTGCCCCATCTTGAGATTCGCATGGCGCACCCCATCACCGCAATGGGGCAATCCGCCGAAAACGTCTGGCTGTCGAGCCAATCAACAAAAATCAGCGCCAAGTCGCTGATCGCCGCAGACGGCATCAAGTCATCAATCCGCTCGCAGCTGCTGCCAGGGTCCATTCCGGTAAATACAGGCTACATTTATCATCGTGCCCTGCTCGATTACCTGCCGCAAGTCTCAGGCATCGCCATCGACTGCGTCAATCTTTGGCTTTGCCCCGAAGCTCATGTTGTTCACTATCCGGTCGGCAAACGCGCACGCCTTAATCTCGTGGCCGTCACACGGGAGGATAAAACACCACAATCTGCTTTCGAACGGGCCTCAGGCACCTTGAAAGACATTCTGGCGCAGCCAAAGCAATGGCTGCCGTGGCCGTCAATCCATGTGCCGGTGCTCAAGAGCTCCGCCCATGGCAACACTCTTCTGATTGGTGACGCGGCACACGGCACGGTGCCTTATCTCGCTCAGGGTGCTGCCATGGCGCTCGAAGATGCAGCCGCGCTGAAAGACAACCCGCACAACTTCTGTGCCGTCAGCCGCATTCGCGCCAGCCGCGTTCTACGTCTTCACAAAGCGTCTATTCAGCAGGGACAGATTTACCATGCCTCGGGTCTGAAGCGGTGGGCGGCTCTTCAAGCAATAGCACGCACCCCGGAACACCTGGTCTGGTCACGCTTGTCTTGGCTTTATGGCAAATAACCTATGCATCGAGCGTAGCACCACCTCACAACAAATTTACCGGGCCTCGGTCTCCCGCAGGAATACACTATGCAGATTGTGCGTAATACCACCAAACCCAATCCAACCCGGAGCAGCACGATGATGAAATCAATGATTGCAACAGCCCTGATGACATTGGCCCTTGGCTTGTTCTCGACGGAAGGCATGACTGCCGGAGGTGGCAGCTCCGGAGGTTCCGGCAGCGGCGGCACAACCTCGCCAAAAAAGATGATGTGCAAAAAGGGAGAAGCCATCAAGACATCGACCGTCAACGGAAAAACGGTGAAGAAATGCGTGAAGCTGCAGGTCGGCCTGCTGACCGATGACGAACTTTACGATCAGGCCCGCCTTCTTGCCAAGGAAGACCAGGAATATGACTGGGCGCTGACCCTGTTCGATTACGTGCAGAACAAGCAAGATCCGAAAGTCCTCAATTATCAAGGCTATTCCAACCGCAAGGCGGGCCGCCTTGAAACTGGCATCGCCTTCTATGAGAAGGCGCTGGCCATTGATCCGAACTATGTTTTGGCCCGCGAATATTTGGGTGAAGGCTATGTCGTGGCCGGCCGCACCGACTTGGCCATGTTGCAGCTCAACGAAATCAAGACACGCTGCGGCGCAGGCTGCGAGGAATACCAGGACCTTGCCAAGGCCATTTCGCAGGGAACAGTCGTAAACTGAACTAGCTCGGGGGCGTGAGCCATGTCACAGTGCCGCGCCCCCATTTCCCCTGCCCCAGCGATTTCGCCAGCGCAGGTGCGATGACTTGCATTTCGTCGTGGAGGGGCCACGGCGGATTGATGCAAATCAGGCCAGACCCGGCCAAGCCACCTGCATCAAAAGCTTCGCGCACCATGAGTTCCACCTGAAGTGCAGCTCGCCGGGAAACAGCAGCAATGGCTTTTCCAAACCCTTCAGAGAAACTGGCAGACTTGACCGGATACCAGACGAGGAAACAGCATGTTTCCATGCGTCGCAATCCCTGCTCCACCAGGCGGACCACCCGGTCTGCTTCATCAGAAACTTCAAAAGCGGGATCAACCAACACCAGGCCGCGCCGCTCTTCAAAGGGGAGTTCTGCCTTGACCGCAACAGTTGCATCAAGTTGCACAACTCGAACACGCCTATCGGCGCTATAGCGAGCCGCTGCCGTCTGGAAGTCCTGGGGATGCAGTTCATTCAGGATCATCCGGTCCATTGGTCGAAGCATCCGTGCTGCAATTTCGGGCGATCCGGGATAATGCCGAAAAGCACCTCCAGCATTCAGTTTGCTGACCACATCCAGATAGGGCTTCATCAAGGCGGCCGCTTCACCTTCAAGTGGCGCCTCCAGGAGCTTTCCGATGCCCGATTTCCACTCGCCCGTCTTGAAGGCCTCAACGCCTGACACGTCATAGGTTCCGATACCGGCATGGGCATCCAGAAAGGCCATCGGCTTGTCCTTGGTGGCAAGGTAGGCCAGCGTCCGCGTCAGTGTGATATGCTTCAGCACATCCGCATGGTTTCCGGCGTGATAGGCGTGGCGATAATTCATGGGCCAATGCTTTGCCGTCGGCGAAACCAAGCGTCAACTGCCGTTAACCCTTCGCTAAACAAATGCGTTCATGTCCCATGGATGGGGATTTTTAAATGCGGTTAATGATTTTGGCTGTCGTTTTGGGACTGCAGGGCGCTACGCTTCCGTCCGAAGCGCGTGCAGACGAGCTGTCGCCATGGTTCGGGAGTGCCGATCAGCAGCCATTTCGCATTGATTTTACGGCCTCTGGCAGCACTTTGACCGATCCAACACTGACCAACTCCACGGCCAAACCGGACTGTGAGGCAGTGAGTTGCCCCGAGGACGGCAAAACTGCTATCACAACCAAAGGTGAAGACGGCTTATCTCAAAATTGACACAAGCTGGCGATACGTGGACGGCTCACATGGGGATTGTTTCGGGGGAAGCAGAATGAAGATGTCGATGAAATCAGTATTGTTCCTGGGGCTGGCAGCAGTCGCCTTGTCTGCCTGTTCCAGCATGAATGTGTTCAAGGACACCCCACCCGAAGCTTCAGCCCCACCCGAAGCCATGGCCCCATCGCCCGCCCCAGGCCCAACCGGCACATTGAGTGCAGCCCAGATCAAGGCGGCCCTGTCCGGCAAGAGCTGGAAATGGCAAGGCCCGAACAACAGTGGTGTTACGCTTTACGCCAACGACGGCAGCTCGTTGGTCGAAGTCACGGGCAAGGGCACGACCACCGGCAAGTGGGTTGCGAAGGATGGCCAGCTCTGTGAAAGCTTCTCGCCGGCGCCCTTCCTGCCCAAGGGCGTGCCGATGACCTGCCAGCCTGTGACAGGCAACGGCACAAGCTTCAAGGTTGGTCAAACCAGCTTCACCCTCGCTTGATCAGCGCCTAACTCTTTTCTTGATTCAAATTCTTCTTCAACGGCTTGTGATGGCTGACACAGTTTGGCCTTAAACATTTCACGTTGATGCCCCGACCCTCGCCTAGATTGCTGAGGCTTGCCCAAGGCAACAGGGCAAACAGGGACATCGAAGGCATGAATAGGAATCGCCGCAATTTGTTGAAGGTCGGTCTTGGCGTGGTCTGCGCCTTGGGTGCCGTGCGTCGCGCCGTTGCCGAAGTTCACCCGCTCTACGGCGGGGAAGTGTTTCTGCGTGACGAGACGCAGTATCCACCCCCGGAATCCGTCGAAGATTTTCCGGTCCTGCCTGTCGACAAATCCAAGATACCAGCCAGATTCCATCGCCAGCAGGTGGACTATGCCGGCAGCGAGCAGCCCGGCACCATCATTGTCGACCCAGCCAACCGCCTTCTCTATTTCATTCTCCCCGGCAATCAGGCCATTCGCTATGGTGTGGGCGTGGGCCGGGCCGGCTTTGCCTGGTCAGGTGAAGCGCACATCGGCATGAAGCGCCGCTGGCCGCGCTGGTTGCCGCCAGAGGAAATGCTGTACCGCGACACCCATGCCGCCGAATGGGTCAATGGCATGCCCGGTGGCCCCGGCAATCCTTTGGGCGCACGCGCGCTATATCTGTACGCCAACGGCAAGGACACGCTCTATCGCATCCATGGTACGAACGATCCCAGTTCCATCGGCAAGGCCATGTCGTCGGGTTGCATTCGCATGTTGAATGAGGATGTGGCGGACCTTTTCGAAAGGGCACCTGTGGGCACCCATGTCGTCGTCCTGCCTTCCAGCATATGACATCACGCCACGCTTGAAGCCAAATCGCGCCTGTGGCACATGCAGCCCGGGCCAGGGGCAAATCTGATCGGATCAACATGAACATTTCGAGCGTTAGGGCGCTTTCCTTACTCGTGGCAGCAGTGGCCATTGCGGGCTGTGCAACAGGTCCGAAGGGTGTGCGGATTTCCAATGACGGCACCTCCGCCACGTCATCCAAGGAAGGCCAACCTATCCGAAATTACTCTGCCGCCGAAATCAGCAGTGCCATCGTGGGCAAGACTTTCCAGTACACGCGCAGCGACGGCAACGGCTTCATCACCTACAACGCCGATGGATCGTTCGATTATCAAGATGATCAGAAAGGCGCAGGCAAGGGCAGCTGGGTCGCATCCGGCACCCAATATTGTGAAACTTTTGGCAACAAGCCGCAGGAATGCGGCATCTTCAAATCCACGGGCGATGCCTTTTTTGCAGCTAATTCGCGGCTTGTCGAAATGAAGGTTTGATCGGGCTTAAGCGCGTCCAGTCAGGAATGGATTATTGAGCCGCTCCGTGCCGATAGTGCTGGGCTGGCCGTGTCCCGGCAGGAACATCACGTCATCCCCCAAAGGCAAGATTTTTTCACGAATTGAGGCCAGCAATGTCTCATGGCTGCCGCCCGGCAGATCGGTGCGTCCAATGGAATTCTGAAACAGTACATCGCCCATCAGCGCAAAGCGATTGTCAGCACTGAAATATACTACAGACCCCGGCGAATGGCCCGGCGCATGATGCACCGAAAATGTGAAACCAGCGGCCTCGACCGTATCGCCATCACCAACAAACCTGTCCGGCTCAACAGCGCGAACGCCGAGCATTCCAAACCGCGCGCCTGATGCCGGCAAGTTTTGCAACAAGGGCCGGTCATCCTTGTGTGGGCCTTCGATCTTCACACCAAGCTTTTCACGCAGTTCATCAGCACCGCCCGCATGGTCGATATGGCCATGCGTCAGCAGGATCTTTTCGATCGTCACCCCCATCTTCTGGATGGCGGCCATGATCTGGTCGATGTCGCCACCCGGATCAACGACAGCACCCTTCTTGGTCTCTTCGTTGAAGATGATGGAACAATTTTGCTGAAAGCCCGTGACCGGAATCACGGCGACACGAAACGGAGTTTGCTTGGCATTGGACATGGCTTGGCCTTAGCCAACTCAGGCAGATTGCGCAATTGCCGCCCTTCTTGTCCCCTTGCATCAACACTGTTACAGCCCTGACATGGCGGGCACTCCAAATCGCATGGCAACACTGGTCGCAGCTTTGGCGACGGTCGGCGTTTGTGACGTTGCTTTCGGCCTGACACTTCAATTGCAACCGCTGATCCTCGACAAGGCGGGGCTTTCAGCCTTCACAATCGGCACAATCGCTGCGGCAGGCCCTCTTGGCATTCTCCTCGGCGGTCCTTTTCTGCCACGCCTCATTGCGCGCTTCGGCCTCAAGACCATGGCGCTTGTTGCACTCGCGGATATTGCCGTCTGCCTTGCAGGCATGGCTGTTTTACCACCACTTTATTATTGGTATGTGCTGCGCTTTTTCCTGGGCCTCGGCTCCAGTTCCCTGTTCACCATTGGTGAAGTCTGGATGTTGTCGCTCGCCACGGAAAGCACGCGCGGGCGGATCATGGGCATCTACACCTCCATGCTCTCTGTCACCTTTGCCATCGGCCCCTTCATCTTGCCCTTCACGGGTATTGACGGCTTGCTGCCTTGGGCCATCGGAATTGCCTTTGTTCTGGCGGCGCTGATTCCCCTTGCAGCGGTGAAACCCATGGAGACCGGCGAGCATGAAAAAGCCGGCCACTTCTTTGCGGTCGCGCGCCGCGCGCCACTCTTGTTCATGGCCTTTGGCGCCTGCACCCTGTTTGATGCGGTAATCATTGCATTCTTCACCATCTTTGCCACGCGGCACGGCATTTCGCTCCCGGTGGCCTCAACCATCCTCGGCACCGGCATTCTTTCAGGCGTCACCATGTTCTATGCCATCGGCCTCTGGGCCGACCGCTGGAGCAAGAACGGTGTCATCATCATTTGCGCCGTGGTCACGATTTCGGCGGCAGTCATGCTGCCATCAGCCATATCAACAATATTCATCTGGCCCCTGCTGATGGCCCTCATGACTTGCGCTTTCGGCGTATACGTCGTGGCCCTTGCAGCGATCGGCGATACGTTTGACGGGCCAGATGTTGTGGCGGCATCCGCTGCGGTTGGCGCCATGTGGGGCTTTGGCGGCCTGCTTGGACCTACACTCGCGGGCCGAGCCATCGACACCTTTGGCATCAATGCATTCCCCTTTGTGCTCGCTTCATTTTACGCGATGCTTTTGCTAGCCATGCTTCTCAACGGTGGCCGCATCGTCGTGCCGCGGAAGAAACAGGATAAAACCCAATGACGGCACAGACCGAACTCAAGACCATCCGCGATTTTCTGCGCTATGCCGTCAGCCGCTTCCGCGCCGCAAAGCTGATACATGGTCATGGCACCACGAGCCCCATCGACGAAGCAGCCTTCCTGATCCTTGAAGGCCTGAACCTTCCCGTCGACGACATCAATCCTTGGCTTGATGCAACCTTGCTGAAGCCCGAGCGTGCGCGCCTTGCCAAGCTGATCGACTCGCGCGTTTCCTCCCGCAAGCCCGCAGCCTATCTTCTGAACAAGACCTACATGCATGGCATTCCGTTTTACGTCGATGAACGGGTGATCATACCCCGGTCATACATCGGCGAACTTCTGGTCAATGGTCTCGTCACGCCAACTGGCGAACCCGCCGCACCAGAAACAGTGCATGCGGTGCTGGACCTCTGCACCGGTTCCGGCTGCCTCGCCATTCTCGCGGCGAATCTCTTTCCCGAAGCGGAGATCGACGCCACCGACATTTCAAAGGATGCCCTTGATGTGGCACGCATCAACCTCAAGGACCACGACCTTCAATCGCAGATCAGTCTGCATCGTGGCAGTCTATTCACGCCGGTGAAGGGAAAAACCTATGACCTGATCCTTGCCAACCCACCCTATGTTGCCGAAGCTGAGGTCAAGGCTTTCCCGCCGGAATATCGCAAAGAACCCAAACTCGCCCATCTCGGAGGCGAAGACGGCCTTGATTTGGTGCGCACCATCATTTCTGAGGCGCCGGACCATCTCAATTCAGGGGGTGCGCTAATTTGTGAAATCGGAACAGGCCGTCACATCATTGAAGCCGAATACCCGGACCTTGATCTCTTCTGGCTGACAACAGAGGAAAGCGACGGAGAAGTATTCTTGTTGCAAGCCTGATCAGCGCTTGATCAAGCCACTCGCGACCTTGAAATTGTCCCAGATCTGCTTGGTGGCTGCATGCATGGCCGGCATCAGCGGATAGCATTCAGCCATCAAAGCCGGATAAGACTCCGCCCCTTTCAGCTTTTCAAGCGTTTCGATGTAACCGGGCAATGACGACCAGCCAGCCACGGTTTGTGGGCTGAATTCACAGTGGAATTGCGTGCTCAGCGCATGTCCGTCAATTGCCAGGCTTTGCACGGCCGTGGCTTTGGATTGCGCCAGCACCAGCGCCCCCTGTGGTGGCCGCTTCACTTCGGCGTGGTGCCACTGCATCACCTTCATGGAGTCAGGCACAGCGGCCAACAGCGCGGATGACGCACCTTCTGCCGTCTTGTTCACCGAGAACACCCCAACTTCACCTTCATCCGCCATGGCCACCTCGCCACCCAGAGCCGTCGCCAGAAGCTGGTGGCCCAGGCACACGCCGAAATAGGGCTTGGCACGATCCCAGACCCATTCGCGGATCGCCGCCTTCTCCTCTTTCAAATAGGGGTATTGATCCTCCTGCCAGGTGTCTTGCGCGCCGCCCAGCACAAACATCATGTCAAAGCTGGCCAGCGAAGGAATGGTCTGCCCCTCAAACACACGCACCATTTCCGGCACGATGCCATCCTCGGCCCAGAAATCCAGAAACCGGCCCGGGTGATCATGGTCCATATGCTGCAACACCAATGCACGCTTCATCTAAATCCTGTCCTGTTCCAGTTGCAGGTTGACAGCCTGAGGGCCCCGCCCTCTGGCGTCATCCATCACATCAAATGAAATGCGCATATTGTCTTCGAGATAGGGAATGCCTGCCTTTTGCACCGCCGAGGCGTGCACAAACACATCACGCCCGCCATCGGCCGGGGCGATGAACCCAAACCCCTTGTCGCTGTTGTAGAATTTGACGGTGCCCTGAAAGCGCATGATGGCGCTCCTTATGGGCAAAGCGGCAGCGCCGCGCAAGGCCGTGCTGCCGTGCCGATATTGACTCTTGCCGGGCCACCCTGCATGGCCATGCCATGCGCCTTGTCCCATTGCTTCTCGTCTGCCTTGCCACGGCAAGCCACGCCGCCGAAACCCGCAAACCCAATGTCATTTACTATCCCGTACATGGTGCCTCCGCCAAAGCGATCAAGGATGACATTATCCAGCATGGTCCAAGGATCGGCGGCCGGTCGGCGTTTTCGTTCACCATTCCCGCAATCAAAGTCAGCAAGAAGGCGGTGCAATCCGGCGGCTCCTGCCATTTCAAGACATACAGGATCGCCAGCGTTTACAATTTTGTGCTGCCAAGGCTTGCGGCCACAAAGGGCCTGCCGCGGCAAACACAGACCAACTGGAATGCCTTTTCGTCTTACCTGAAAGCCCATGAAAACCAGCATCGCCAGATCTGGCTGACCTGCCTGTCTGAATTTGAAAATGAAGCCCGGGCGCTGGAAGCGAGTTCCTGCGATAGTCTGGAAAAAGCGGCCACTCGCGCCTTCGAGCGCAAGAAGCTTGCTTGCCTCGAGGAGGACCAGCGGCTGGACTTCTACTACACCAAGGAAGTCCTCAAGCTGCCGTTCATGCGCGAAGCTGCCGGAAAATAGATTACCGCACTTCTTCAACCAGCAATGTCTGGCCCTTTTTGAGAAATGGCTTCAACTGCTTCCATGGAATGATGGTGGGCGTTGAACCAGACGCCGCGCATTCCGGCGTATCAAAATAGCCGAAGTCATTTTCCAAAACACCCAAACCTTGTTTCGTGAAAAACAGGTTCACTTGAAAGTCACCCGTGGCTTCTTCGGAAAAGGCGCAGCTCCCGGCATCCTCTCCCGTTGCCTTAGACATGGCAATCCAGGACCTCGCCACAAATTTCTCGAATGCCATGCGCTCTTCCTTGCTGTCTAACTTGAAAATCTGGCCAAATCCTTGCGGCGTTGCGTCGGCATCATAGTCGCCACCGACTTTTGCCAGAGTAGAGAGATCATATGTCTCCACGAGCAGATACTGTTCATAATGCGCACCACCACAGTGATTTGTTCCGTGCTGGCTGATACTCAGGAGGCGGGGCGATGCATATTCGACATTGAAATAATATTCGGCAACAGCATCCGGCCCTTTCTGCTTTTCCCCCAACGGACCATCAGCGCAGGCGCGATAATCAGCCACCTCGTCCCGATGCCGCTTTTCCAGTGCAGCATTGATTTTCTCGAGTTGTGCCTTGTCCGGATATTTGATGATGCGTGGATATGTCAGCCCAAACGCCTTGTCAGAGACATAAGCGATGGTAATGGCTCCGAAAGTAGCCGGTTTGTGCGGCGGCCCAAACACCACTGCATCATCAGCAAAACTGGGGCCGTTGCACAACACTGCCAGAATCGGCAACAGACAACCCGCACGACAGAGGGTCCCGAGAAGCATATTGTCCTCCAAATCCTAAAGTACACGCCCCGCAACAGCAGCCAGTTTCTTGATCAACACCGGATCACGTTTGTCATTGGCGGTCATGATGGCGAATTCGAGGGCGCGATCGCTTCCCGCCGGGCACGGTGGATGTTCGGCCGGAAGCATGCTTGCCAAACGTGTCACAAACCGCTTCGCCAGTTCGGTATTGGTCTTCATGGTGGTGAGAACTTGCGCCACATCCACGGCTTCATGGTGGGGATGCCAGGCATCAAAATCCGTGACCATGGCCAAAGTCGCGTAACAGATCTCTGCTTCCCGCGCCAATTTGGCCTCCGGCATGTTGGTCATGCCGATTACGGAAGCACCCCACGAACGGTGCAACGCACTTTCCGCCGCCGTTGAAAACTGCGGTCCCTCCATCACAACATAAATCCCGCCCACATGATGGGGAATGGCTTCTGCATGCAGTGCTTCAGTCGCTGCCTTCACAAGCAGCGGCGACACAGGATGTGCGAATGGCACATGCCCCACGCAGCCCGAGCCAAAAAAGCTTTTCTCGCGCGCGTAGGTTCGGTCAATGAATTGATCGACAACTACGAACGTTCCGGGCGGCAAGTCCTCCCGCAGCGACCCCACCGCCGACAGCGAAATGATGTCCGTCACCCCTGCCCGTTTCAGCGCGTCGATGTTGGCGCGGTAATTGATGGTGCTGGGGGAATGCACGTGGCCCCGCCCATGGCGTGGCAGGAACACCACCGGCAGGCCTGCAATCTCGCCCCGGCGCAGCGCATCAGAGGGCTCGCCAAAGCTGCTGGACGCCACCTCCCAGCGTGCGTCAGTCATTGGAATATCATACAAGCCCGAGCCACCGATAATACCGAGAACGGTCTTGGTCATGGAATGCACTCCAGCAGGTGAAGCCAATACAAAAGAGAAAGGGGCTGCCAAAGGCAACCCCCTATTCGCGATATGAAAACCTGTCTTCGACGGTTCAGTGAGCGTCGGCCCAGATGCGCTTCTTCACCAGATAAAGCAGCACGGACAACACAGCCAGATAGATCATGACCGTGAAGCCCATGCTCTTACGGGCTTCCATGTGAGGCTCTGACGCCCAGGCCAGAAAGGCAGCAACGTCTTTTGCCTGGTCTTCGATCTTGTTGGGAGCGCCATCGTCAAACTCCAGCCCGCCATCAGACAATGTGCCGTTCGCAGGCATGCCGATGCACGGGCCACCGGCGAAGTAGGGATTGAACGCCTTGCCTTCACCGCAGGTCACGCCCTCTTCCGGCGTCTCATTGTAGCCCGTCAACACAGAATAGATGTACTGTGGACCACCACTGCCCCAGAACAACTGGTTGATGATGCCTGTCCAGCCGGGACGTGCACGCGCCAGAAGCGAAAGGTCGGGCGGATATGCCCCGCCATTTGAGGCCCGCGCCGCCTGCTCGTTGGCAAACGGAGCCGGGAAGTGGTCGGAAGGCAAGCCATTGCGGTCTTTGACTTCGCCCGTGTCATCAGGGTCGGCCTTGTACTTGCCTTCGAAGCTTGCGGCCAAGGCCTTCACTTCTGCTTCGTTGAAAATCCCGGCTTCCGCCAGATTGCGGAACGACACAAGGTTCATCGAATGGCAGTTCGAGCAAACCTTGTTGTAAACCTTGTAGCCGCGCTGCAGCTGCTGCCTGTCAAAGGTGCCGAACGGCCCTTCAAAGGAAAAGCTGATGTTCTTGGCCACCTTCTGCTCTTCGGCGGCGCGGGCCATGCCCGAGACACCGGCCAGAACCAGACCAGCGACTGCGCCAGTGACTGCGAGTGAGATAAGTTTCTTCATTGTCATTTCTCCGCAATCACTCTGCAGGTGCCAAAGCGTGTTTCTTGGACTTCGCAAGCACATCGTCTGAGATCGACGATGGCAGCGGCTTGGGGCTTTCCAAGAGGCCAAGGATCGGCAGGAACACATAGAAGTGCACGAAATAGTACAGCGTCAGGATGCGCGCATACCAAACGGCATTACCTTCCGCCGGCTTGGAGCCGAGATAGCCCAGCAGGATGCACACAATCACCAGGATCCAGAACAGACCCTTGAACAGCGGGCGATAGGTGCCCGACCGCACGCGCGATGTATCCAGCCACGGCAGGAAGAACAGCGTAAGGATCGAACCGAACATCACCAGCACGCCGCCCAGCTTGGACGGGATGGCGCGCAACATGGCGTAGAACGGCAAGTAATACCATTCCGGCACGATATGCGCTGGCGTTACCAGCGGATTGGCCTGCTGATAGTTGATGGCATGGCCCAGATAGTCGGGGCGATAGAACACCCAAAACGCGAAGAACATTAGGAAGATGGCAATCGCGAAGCTATCTTTCATTGTGTAGTAAGGATGGAAGGGCAGCGTGTCCTGTCCGCTCTTCACTTCAACACCCGTCGGGTTGTTGTTGCCCGGCACGTGCAGCGCCCAGATATGCAGGCCAACAACGGCGGCCAGCACGAAGGGCAAGAGATAGTGCAGCGAGAAGAAGCGGTTGAGTGTCGGATTGTCGACCGAATAGCCGCCCCACAGCCACGTCGTGATCGACGGGCCGACAAACGGAATGGCCGAGAACAGGTTAGTGATCACCTTGGCGCCCCAGAAGCTCATCTGGCCCCATGGTAACACATAGCCCATGAAAGCTGTTGCCATCATGATCAGGTAAATGATCACGCCGATCATCCACAGCACTTCGCGCGGCGCCTTGTAGGAACCGTAATAGAGGCCGCGGAACATGTGGATATAGACGGCGATGAAGAACATCGACGCGCCGGTTTCATGCAGCTTCTGGATCAGCCAGCCGTAATTCACGTCACGGGTGATCAGCTCTTTCGAATTGAAGGCCATGTCGACGTGCGGCGTGAAATGCATCACCAGCACGATGCCGGTCACGATCTGCACCACCAGCATCATCGCCAGGATGCCGCCGAAGGTCCACCAGTAGTTCAGGTTCTTGGGCGTCGGGAAATCCAGCGCCGTTTCCTTCATCAAGGCATAGATCGGAAGCCTGGCGTGCATCCATTTGCCGAAGGCGGTTGTTGGAACGTAGTTTGATTGTCCGCTCATGGGGTGTGTCCGTCTTAGCCGATCTGGATCTTGGAATCGGTGAGAAACTTGTAGGGTGGCACGGCAAGGTTTTCAGGCGCGGGTCCTTTGCGGATGCGGCCTGACGTGTCGTACTGCGAGCCATGGCAAGGGCAGAACCAGCCACCGGTCTTGGCTGTGCCTTCCACCAGCGCATATTCGCGCAGCGGGCTGTTGCCATCTGGCACGCAGCCGAGGTGGGTGCAAACGCCCATCATCACGATGAAATTTTCATGGCCCTTGACCACACGGTTGGCATCGGTCGCCGGGTCGCCTTCCTTGGCAACGGCGCTGCGCGCAACCGGGTCTTTCAGGTCTTCAAGCTTGACCGCATCCGCATCCTCGACTTCCTTCTTGGTGCGATTGCGGATGATCACCGGATTGCCGCGCCACTTGATGGTCACAGCCTGCCCTTCCTTGATCGGGGCCAGGTCAACTTCGATGGAGGCCAGGGCCAAGA
Organism: uncultured Alphaproteobacteria bacterium; assembly: GCA_937864985.1. Classification (GTDB taxonomy): domain Bacteria; phylum Pseudomonadota; class Alphaproteobacteria; order Rhizobiales; family Aestuariivirgaceae; genus Aestuariivirga. Next base: position 2,645 of record CALMEZ010000253.1, on the reverse strand, counting down.
CCGAGGCATCGGGGTTCATCTGGCTGATGAACGGCCATGCGGTCAGAACCGCACCAACGCCGCCAACAGCCCCTGTGGCAATATATAGGAAATCGCGGCGCGAATGGTCCGCGTGATCGGTTGTGGACACGTCTTTTCCCTCGTCTTCTTGGCCCAAGGCAAACGCAATCCATCACGGGTTTCGCCTGCCGTCAAAATCCGGCGTATTTGACACCGGCATGGCGAGAAGTCCAGCTATAGGTTGTCGCAGTGAAAAAGCCATTCGCGCGGCTTTCTCGCGCAAACTAAGAAATTGAAAAACAATGGAAATTGCACTTTACCAGCCAGACATTGCAGGCAACGCCGGAACCATCGCCAGGCTGTGTGCCTGCCTTGGTTTGCGCCTGACGATCATCGAACCTGCGGGCTTCTTGTGGGATGATTCCCGCTTGCGCCGTGCCGGCATGGACTACATGGACATTGCCGCAATGCGGCGCAGCGCGTCATGGGCAGCCTTCCTCGAGGAAACAGCTGGCCAGCGCAAAATCCTGCTGACCACGAAGGCGGCTCAGCCTTACCCATCCTTTTCATTCCAGTTTGATGACGTCATCGTCCTGGGCCGTGAGTCATCAGGCGCGCCGGAAGCCGTTCATCGTGTCGTTGATGCAAGGATCACCATTCCCATGCAACAGCAAGCGCGATCAATTAACGTCGCCTTGGCCTGCGCCATGGTAACGGGCGAAGCCCTGCGTCAGACGCAAGGTTTCCCGGTTTGACTTACTTGACGAAGCGCATCGCCAATAGCGACTCGGTAATCGAGTGGAACGCCTCTGCAAGCGCCGATGGATCATCCGCCGTAAAGGCCTTCGAGCCATCTGAAGCGCAATTCACCAGCATGGCCTTCGACACTGGGTTCGTGACCATCAAAGAAACGGTGTAGACGGTAATGTCCTCGCCCTTGATGCTGTCGCACAAGGCGGTCACCTTGGCATTCGCCACAGAAGGATCAGCACTTGGCGTGTGATAGGGATAGGACGCAGTCAGCGTATTGTCGCCGTCCGTCATCAACACCAGCGCCTTGTGGCCGCCATGCGCTTTCATCCAGCCCGCAGATTTCGCCTCGGTGAACGGCTGGTTTGGATCAAGCAGGTGCCAGCCCCACAGCAGGCCGGAAGGAATGTAGGTGTTGCCAACACCGGTCATGGCGTCAATCTTGCCATTGACCGACATGCGATCATTGCTCAAAGGCATCAATTCGATTGGGCAGTTCACATTCTGCACACCGGGATATTTCGAATTCGGATCTCCAATCGATGTGTCGTTCGAAACATCGCGCGAACCCACGCAACCATTCCATGTCTGGGAGTTGGTCACAGGCCCGCACTGCTGAACGGGGGAACCGTAATCCCAATCACATACTTCATAAGTTGATGTCTGCGGAACACCGTCAAGATCCCAGCTGCTGGTTTCCATGTGGCAGTTGGACTTTGTTGCATTCGGATAAGTGTCCCAACATTGGTTGGTGGTAGTTGATGTATCGGCAGGAACATCAATCCACGGGGCATTTCTGTTGCCCAATCCGACGTTCACATATTCAGAGAATGGCACGACGCCGACGCGGATGTAATTGTTGCCAGCAGCGGTGAACACCTCATCAACCAATTGCTTCGCGGCAGCCTTCAAGGCTGGTAGGCGGTTGGAATCATTCATCGAACCGGTGTTGTCGAGCACCAGCGCAACTTCGAGACCTTCGTTTGCGAGCGCCACCTGCGAGTACGCACCAACATTCATCGTATCAATGCCGGCAACGCGCATCAGGGTCGTGTCAAGGGCGCCATTGATCGTAACAGAGAATGTACGCGCTTTTTGGTCCAGCTTAGCATCCAGACCTGTCATGGATTTCAACACCTGTTCAGTGCCGTTGGCCTTCACATAATCTTCGACAATCTTGTTCAGTTGGGCTTGATCCACAGTGCCAGACGAAGCGCCCGCAACAGCGGCAGCGTCCGCCGCCCCCTGCAAAACGGTCTGCGCATTGTTGACGCGCAGCATGTCAACGCCGGCGCCCGCCGCCAGCAACAGCGGCACAACAGCGAGTGCAAACATGATCGTGGTGTTGCCACGCAAGTCAGTCTTGAATTTCTTGAACAAGGACATAGCCAGAATTCCCCATTTTTCTATACTGGTTATGGCGCAGCCGCGCTAATTTTAGGTAACGGCACGTGGTTCACGAATCCTTCCCGGCAAAGTTAAAATTTGAACAACTTGCGCCCCGGCGCATTTGCAGGCATTCCATTTCTCATGTCAGACATTGAACACATGAAGCAGTCCGCCAGCAGCTGGTTTGCCAGCCTTCAGGACGCGATCACGGCAAGTCTCGAGGACATTGAGCGTGAGAACGCTTCGCAAGCCACCTTCAAGAAAACACCGTGGCTACGCGGCGAAAACCAGGGCGGCGGCACCATGGCGCTGTTGCATGGCAAGGTCTTCGAAAAAGCCGGCGTCCATGTTTCAACGGTCTTCGGCGAATTTTCACCGGAATTCCGCAAGCAAATTCCGGGCGCCGAAAATGATCCGCGCTTTTGGGCAGCGGGCATCTCCCTCATCATTCATCCCTGGTCTCCGCAGGTGCCGACGGTTCACATGAACACGCGCTTTGTGGTCAC
>CALMEZ010000252.1 GCA_937864985.1 uncultured Alphaproteobacteria bacterium | reverse complement strand
CCCCACCATAGGGCGCCAGCCAGTGGGCGAGCGACTCGCCCAAGCGGTTGGCCAGAGGAACGGCCGTCTGCCGCCAGAAGGAGCGGTTGGCCTCGGCGAAATTCGAATAGGTATTGTCGCCGGGAATGCCGAGCAGCATGGGCGGCACGCCGAAGGCCAGCGACACTTCGCGCGCCGCGCCATCCTTCGCCGCCATGAAGTCCATGTCCTTGGGGCTGAAGCCCATTTCCTTCCAGTCCAGCCCGCCTTCGAGGATCATGGGCCGGCCGGCATTGGCAGCACCCTGATAGGTGTCCTGCAATTCGGCCTTGAGGCGTTCAAACTGATCGGATGTCAGGTGGCCATCGCCTGCCGCATAGACCAGCGCGCCGGAGGGGCGTGCGGCATTGTCGAGCATGGCCTTGTTCCAGCTGGAAGCGGCATTGTGCGTGTCGATGGCGCGGGCCGCCGCTTCCAGCGGCGACAGGCCATAGTAGTCATCGGTGGGGTTGAAGAGCTTGACATGCAGCACGTTCTCACGCGGCAGCCGCACTATTGCTCCGTGGGCGGAATATTCGTAAGATTCGGGCCAACCCTGCCGCGAGGGAGCCACGGTCATGCGGTCGGCGCGCAGGGCGTAGATTTCACGGGGAATGCCGTCCAGCGTCACCAGTTCGGCATAGGCATTGCCCGCCACCATCAACTGCGCAAACAGTGTTTCCATGAGTTCGCGACCGGACTGCATGGGGTTCGGGCGCTTCAGCAGCATCTTCAGCGGGTGGGTTTCCACCTCCCTGCCGTTGACATAGAGCAATTGCGGAATGGAGGCCGCCGCCTCGGCCACCAGGCGCACGCAGCGATAGCCGATGACATTTCCGGCAAAGCCTTCGCGCGCCAGGGCGGCATAATTACGCGGCGTCCATTGCGGCCGGCCCGCCGTATGAAGGGCGACGATGGATGATGTGGCAGACTGCTTGATCTGCAGCATTGATTTCAGTTTTTGGAGCATCGTTGTTCCCACATTTCATTCACTGCAAGGAGGCGCTTCGAGGCCCGCTCATGCGCGGGCACTTCAGCGTGAGGGCGAACGAGGTATCCTCACCCTGAGGTGCATCGCGCCAGCGATGCCTCGAAGGGCCATCGGCATCAAAATTTCACAAGCCCCTCACCTTGGGTTCGGCGCGTTTCACCAGCAGCAATTCCGTAATCGCCCAGACCAGCGCATCGAGGCGGTCCGGGCTTTGGCCTTCACCGATTGCTGAACACATCTCGTCTTCCAGTTCAGGAAAGGCACCGACGTGGGAGACGCGGCCTTGCTCATATAAGGCCGCAACCGGTTCGGCGCGGGCCCGCTTTGCGCGGGAGGCGTGCACGGTCTTGAGCGGCACATCAGCGTCAACCTGCGCGATGACCTCACGCACCATGTCGCCTCCCTGGTTCACTTCGGCGACGATACGGTCCGCGCCGCGCTGGTGATAGAGGCCAACGACGCGTTTCGCCCATTGCAGCGGGCGCTGGCGCTTGGCACTGGCATCATCCAGCACATAGCAGCGGCCATCATGGCCGAGCCCCACGCAAATGATGCCGCAAGCATTGGCCTTCTCCCCGCCGGTGGCTGGCGGATCAACGGCGATGACAATGCGCTTCAGGTCAGGCGCGGCGCGCAGGCGATACTGTTCAATCAGCGCCCGCTTCCACAGCGCATTCGGATCATCGGCGATCAACTCGCCATCCAGTTCCTGGCGGCCAAGATTTGTGTTGCCGTAACGCTTCATCACGTCATCCAGAAAGGACGGCGACAGGTTGTTGCGGTTGTCGATGGTGCGCGAGCGGGTGACGACGGTTGCCGCGTCATTCATCAGCTCACGGATCAGTTTGGTGGGCCGCGGCGTGGTGGTGATGACGGCCTGCGGCACATCACCGAGGCGCAGCGCCAGCTGCAAGTTGGACCATGCCGCATCGGCCTTTTTCCATTTCGCCAGCTCATCACACCAGGCCGCGTCAAACTGCGGCCCGCGCAGGCCTTCGGGCTCTTCCGCCGAGAAGATTTCGGCAACGGAACCGTTGGGCCAGGTGACGCGCCGTAGGGACGGAACGTAGGTGGGCCGCTCATGCGGGTGATGCACCGACAGGAGGCCGGATTGTCCCTCAATCATCACCATGCGGGCCTCGTCAAAGGTTGGGGCCACAATGGCGATGCGCTGGCAGCGGCGGATGACCGGATCAAAATGGCCAAGCGCCAGGGCGCGCACCCATTCGGCGCCGGCGCGGGTCTTGCCGGCGCCGCGGCCACCCAGCACCAGCCAGTTGCGAAAGGCGCGGTCATCGGGCGGAAGCTGCTGGTTCAGCCGCGCCCAATAGAGCCACTGGTGGTTCAGTTCCTCCACCTCCGGCATCGCCAGTTCCCGCGACAGGCGTTGCGCCGTTCCAGCCTTCTTCAAGCCGATCAATTTTGTCCGCAAGCGCACCACGCTGGGCTTCATCAAAGAGCTTGAATGCGGCCTTGGCTTTTCTGCGGGCGAGTTTGTCTTTGCGTTCAAGGTCAATCACCTTTTCAAGTGTGCGCACCACCATGTTGACGGAGCGGATCTGTTTGTCGGTCGTAAGGGCGGAGACTTCATCTCCAATGTCCTTCACCTCGGCTTCCAGCCTGGCGATGCGGTCCTTGAGCAAATCCTTCAGCCTACGGATGGTTTCGCTGGTGGTTTCACCCTTCGTCGGCCTGACGATAAGGCGTGCAGCGCCCTTCGCCGCCTTGCGCGCCGTGCCGCGCAGCGTCCAGCCCTGGGCCTTGGCCCGTCGCGACAGGGCGATGCCGGGCATGCCGATGTGCGCGGCGATGTCCTTCACCTGCTCCTCGCCCTTTTCATAGCGGGCGCGAATGGCGTCCCAGTCGATGCTGGTGGCTGCGGGCAAAGCTTCGCCCTCCGGCGCCGTGTCCGGTTCGTTGGTCATCATGTGCCTCCTGAAAGAAAAACCCCGGCCGCTTGCGCCCCGGGGTTCAGCGCCGTTCATCGTGGCGCAGTTGTGGAATGTAGAGGAATATAGCTGAAGTACCGCGCGGTGTCAAGCCCTATTTTCATATTCCGTGATTTATTTGCTTTTTCCTCTCTTTTCGGCGAAAATCGCATGGCAGGCAAAATCGCAAGAACCCTCGGAAAAGGGCCTGTTTCATCAGCTCGCACGTGTGGAATGTAACAGAATATAGTTGAAGTACCGCGCGGTGTCAAGCATTATTTTCATAGAGTGGAATATTTTCGAATTTTGATGCAATTCACGAGGGCCAAGCTATTGTAACGGCATGGATATCCGGCAATTGCAATATCTGGCGGCGCTGGCCCGCGAGAAGCATTTCACGCGGGCGGCGCAGGCCTGCAACATCACCCAGCCCACGCTTTCCGGCCGCATCCGCCAGCTGGAGCAGGAACTCGGCGTTCCCCTGCTGGAGCGCGGCCAGCGCTTCATCGGCCTCACGCCTGAAGGCGAGCGTGTTCTGAAGTGGGCGCATCTCATCCTCGACAACTGGCATTCGCTGCAAGGCGAACTCAAAAGCATCAAGGGCAAGAAGGGCGAGCTGGTGGGCCGCCTCGTTCTCGGTGTCATTCCCTCGGCACTGCCCAAGGCGTCGCTGTTGACGCGCGCCATGAATGCGGCGCATCCGGCGGTGGACTTCACCATCCTCAGCCATTCATCGGAAGAAATCATCCGTGGACTGAATGATTTTGCCATTGAAGCGGGCATCACCTATCTCGACAACGAGCCGGTTGAAGGCCTGATGCAGGCCGAGCTTTACCGCGAGACCTATTGCCTGTTTGTCTCAGCGGAGAGCGAGCTTGCGTCGCGTGCCAGCGTCACATGGTTCGAGGCGGCGCAGCAGCCGCTCTGCCTGCTCACGCCCAACATGCAGAACCGCCGCATCATCGACCGGGCCTTCGCCGCCGCCAAGGTGCAGCCCACGGCGCGGCTTGAAACCAATTCGATCATGAACCTCATCTCGTCGGTGCGGTCCATGGGCCTGTGTTCGATCATGCCCGACTACTTCAAGAATGCGCTCGGCGCGCTCGAAGGCGTGGCCGCCGTGCCGCTGACCGAACCTGCCGTGTCCCACAAGGTGGGCCTTGTGGCGCTGGACCGTGAGCCACAGTCACCGCTGATCTCGGCGCTCTTTGCTGCGGCCAGCAAGATTGGGCCGACGTGAATTTTCGCTATCTTTCATTGATGGAAGGGAGTCAGTCTCCTTCACTTGCTAATTTTGAGCCGTTCCTCTGCATTCTGCTGACAGCCAATGAAGTCAATCCAGACTGGAGATCGACTATCTCCGCGTGGCTCGTAGATGCAGGCTGTCTGTATGTTGTTGCCTGTGGTCCGGACAGTTCCCTGTGGGATGATAGCGTCGATATGGTGAACGTCTTGGCGTTTCTGAATCAAGACATTCCCGATGACAGGTACGTCTACACTACTTTCCATGAACAATTGGACGAAGCCCTGTTCTTTGCAAAGTTCTGTGCTTCCCACGATACTGTCGACATTCAGAACCTGCTATTCCTGGATATAGGTCAATCTGGTAGACAGCAGGCGCTACTCGAGATGTTTAACGCTACTGATTGACGGCCTCAATGCCTCCATAGACGCCGCCAATTGGAGAAAGGGCAATGCTTCTGCCATAAGGCGGCATGGCCAAAAAATCGACTCTGATTGACTTTACGGGCAAGCCGTTCCCTGCCGCCGAAGCCATTTGCGCAGCGCATGGAAACAGGCCGGATGCCCTTCTCGAAATTCTGCACGATCTGCAGGAAAAGCTGGGGCATGTGCCCGAAACATCCCTGCCCGTCATCGCCAAGGCGCTGAACCTTAGCCGGGCCGAGGTCTATGGCGTGGCAACCTTCTATCATGACTTTCACCTGAAGCCGCAGGGCAAGCACGTGATCAAGATCTGCCGGGCCGAGGCCTGCCAGAGTGCCGGCGGCTTTGCGGTGATCGCGGCGCTGGAGAAGGCGCTGGGCGTCAAGCTGGGTGAGACCAGTGCCGATGGCAAGATCACGCTGGAAGCGACCTATTGCCTGGGCCTTTGCCCCATGGGGCCCGCCGCGCTGATCGACGGCAAACCGAAGGCCGCCATCAAGGCCAAACATGTTGATGCCCTGGTCAAGGAACTTGTCAAGGAACTGGCGTGATGCAAAAAGTCTATATTCCGCGCGACATGCTGGCCAAGGCGCTGGGCGCTGATGAGGTGGCGGTGGCTATCGCCGAAGAGGCCAAGGCCCGAAACATCAGTGTACAGATCATTCGCAACTCGTCGCGCGGTCTCGCCTGGCTGGAACCTTTCGTTGAAGTTGACTCTGCCAAAGGTCGCCTCGGCTATGGCGGCGTCAAGGTGGCTGACGTCAAGGTGCTGTTCGATGCGAAGTTCCTCGAGGGCGGCGCGCACAAGCTGGCCACGGGCCCTGTTGAAGAGATCCCCTTTCTGAAGAATCAGGAGCGCCTGACGTTCGCGCGCGCCGGTATCACTGATCCGGTGTCACTTGCCGACTACATGGCCCATGGCGGCTATGCTGGTTTAAAAAAAGCGCTTGGCATGGCTAGTGCGGACATCGTCAAGGAAGTGACGGAATCCGGCTTGCGCGGCCGCGGTGGCGCTGGTTTTCCCACCGGCATCAAGTGGAAGACGGTGCACGACGCCAAAGCCGATCAAAAATATGTTTGCTGCAACGCCGATGAAGGCGACAGCGGGACTTTTGCCGACCGCATGGTGATGGAGGGCGATCCGTTCATGCTGATCGAAGGCATGACGATTGCCGGCCTCGCGGCTGGTGCCACCAAGGGCTACATCTATTGCCGCTCGGAATACCCCTTCGCCATCGATACGCTGAAGGAAGCGATCGCCATCGCCACGGCCGCCAAGTGGCTGGGTGCAAATATTCAGGGTACGGAGAAATCTTTCACGCTGGAGGTTCGGCGTGGTGCCGGCGCCTATATCTGTGGCGAAGAAACAGCCATGCTGGAATCGATTGAAGGCAAGCGCGGCGTCGTGCGCGCCAAGCCGCCGATCCCGGCGCTGAACGGCCTGTTCAACCAGCCGACCATCATCAACAATGTGCTGTCCTTCTGTGCTGTTCCCTTAATTCTTGCCAAGGGTGCGAAGGCCTATGCGGATTATGGGATGGGCCGCTCGCGCGGCACCATGCCGTTCCAGTTGGGCGGCAACCTGAAGCAGGGCGGCATTGTCGAAAAGGCATTCGGCGTCACGCTGCGCGAGCTGATCGAGGATTTTGGCGGCGGCCCTTACATGGGCAAGCCGTTGCGCGCCGTGCAGGTGGGCGGGCCCTTGGGTGCCTATCTTTCGGCGGAAGAACTCGACATCAAGATGGATTACGAAACCATGGCGGCAGCTGGCGCCATGTTGGGCCATGGCGGCATTGTGGTGTTCGATGCCTCGGTCGACATGGCCAAGCAGGCCCGCTTCGCCATGGAGTTCTGCGCCATTGAAAGTTGTGGCAAGTGCACGCCCTGCCGCATCGGCTCAACGCGCGGCGTTGAAGTAATTGACCGGATCGTGGCGGGCGAGAACCGCGCCGCCAATGCCACAGTTTTGGAAGATTTGTGTGCAACGATGACGGATGGGTCGCTCTGCGCCATGGGCGGGTTGACGCCCATGCCCGTGATGAGCGCCTTCAGGAAATTCCCGGAGGACTTTGGTCTTCCGGCCAACAAGAAACTCGCTGCGGAATAGGAACCGGCCATGCTGATCAAGGAAACAGATTTCGGCACACCCCAATCCAAGTCGCAGGCAATGGTGACGCTGGAGATTGACGGCCTCGAAGTGACCGTGCCGGAAGGCACGTCGATCATGCGGGCTGCCATGGAGCTGGGCACCAAGATCCCCAAGCTGTGTGCCACGGATTCTCTCAACTCATTCGGCTCGTGCCGCCTCTGTCTTGTGGAAATCGAAGGCCGCAAGGGCACACCTGCCTCGTGCACCACGCCGGTGGCACCGGGCCTCAAGGTGAAAACCGAAACACCGCGCCTCAACCAGCTGCGAAAGGGCGTGATGGAGCTTTACATCTCCGACCATCCGCTCGATTGCCTGACCTGCGCTGCCAATGGCGATTGCGAATTGCAGGGCATGGCCGGTGCCGTGGGCCTGCGCGAGGTACGCTATGGCTATGCCGGCGACAATCATATTGCGCCCTGCCGCACGTCGGGTGATGCCAATTTCCGCTACAAGCCGAAGGACGAAACGAACCCCTATTTCACCTATGACCCGTCGAAGTGCATCGTGTGCAACCGCTGTGTGCGAGCCTGCGAAGAGGTGCAAGGCACCTTCGCGCTCACCATCGAGGGCCGTGGCTTTGACAGCCGCGTGTCGGCTGGCATGGATGAAGGCTTCCTCAACTCGGAATGCGTGAGCTGTGGCGCCTGCGTGCAGGCCTGCCCGACAGCGACGCTGACGGAAAAGTCGGTGATCCAGAAGGGCCAGCCCGAGCATTCGGTGGTGACAACCTGCGCCTATTGCGGCGTGGGCTGTTCCTTCAAGGCCGAGATGAAGGGTGATGATGTCATCCGCATGGTGCCTTACAAGGATGGCGGCGCCAATGAGGGTCACTCCTGCGTGAAGGGCCGTTTCGCCTGGGGTTATGCCACCCACAAGGACCGCAAGACCAAGCCGATGATCCGCGAGAGGATCACCGATGCCTGGCGCGAAGTCTCCTGGGATGAGGCGATCCAATACACGGCGCGCCGCTTCAAGGAGATTCAGGCCAAGCATGGCCGCACGTCGATCGGCGGCATCACCTCGTCGCGCTGCACCAATGAAGAAGTCTATGTGGTGCAGAAGATGATCCGCGCCGCCTTCAAGAACAATAACACCGACACCTGCGCGCGCGTCTGCCATTCGCCCACCGGCTATGGCCTGTCGAAGACCTTCGGCACATCAGCCGGCACACAGGATTTCCGCTCGGTCGATGAAGCCGATGTTATCATGGTGATCGGCGCCAACCCAACGGATGGTCACCCGGTATTCGGCAGCCGCATGAAGAAGCGCATCCGCGCCGGAGCCAAGCTGATCGTTGTTGATCCACGCCGCACGGATTCCGCCAAGAGCCCGCATGTGGAAGCAAGCTTCCACCTGCCGCTGCTGCCCGGCACCAATGTGGCGATCGTCAACGCCATGGCGCATACCATCGTGACCGAAGGGCTTGAGAACAAGGCCTTCGTTGCCGAGCGCTGCGATGGTGAGGAGTTCAAGCGCTGGGTGGTCTTCATCAGCGACAAGAAGAATTCGCCGGAGGTCTTGGGGCCGCTCGCCAACGTTGATCCGAAAGCGATACGCGGTGCGGCACGTCTTTATGCAACGGGCGGCAAGGCTGCGATCTATTACGGCCTTGGCGTCACCGAACACAGCCAGGGCTCAACGATGGTCATGGGCATGGCGAACCTCGCAATGCTCACCGGCAACATCGGGGCGCGCGGCATGGGTGTGAACCCGCTGCGCGGCCAGAACAATGTGCAGGGGTCCTGTGACATGGGCTCCTTCCCGCATGAATTGCCGGGCTATCGCCATGTCAGCGACGACAGCGTTCGCGGCCTGTTTGAAAAAGCCTGGAACACCACGCTTGATCCGGAACCGGGCCTGCGCATTCCCAACATGTTTGATGCGGCGATTGAAGGCACCTTCAAGGGCCTGTTCGTTCAGGGCGAAGACATCGCGCAATCAGACCCGAATACCAACCATGTGACGCATGCGCTGGAAAGCATGGAATGCATCGTCGTGCAGGATCTGTTCCTGAACGAGACGGCAGCCTTCGCCCATGTGTTTCTGCCGGGCACATCGTTCCTCGAAAAGGATGGCACCTTCACCAATGCCGAGCGCCGCATCAACCGCGTGCGCCAGGTGAAGAAGCCGATGCAGGGCAAGCATGAATGGCAGGTTGTGTGCGAACTGGCGCAAGCCATGGGGTATGACATGCGCTACAATGATGCCTCCGAAATCATGGATGAGATCGCAGCCGTGACGCCGACCTTCAAGGGCGTGTCGTTCGACAAGATCGAGAAGATGGGTTCGGTGCAGTGGCCGTGCAATGATGCAGCGCCCGATGGCACGCCGATCATGCACATTGGAAAGTTCGTGCGCGGCCTTGGCCGCTTCATGATCACCGAGTATGTGCCGACAACCGAGCGCACCAACCGCGAATTCCCGCTGATCCTCACGACGGGCCGCATTCTCTCGCAATATAACGTGGGTGCCCAGACGCGGCGCACCGAGAATGTGGCGTGGCATCCGGAAGACGTTCTGGAAATTCATCCGCATGACGCCGAGATGCGCGGCATCCGACAGGGTCAGATGGTGTCCATTTCCTCACGCATGGGCGCAACCTCATTGCGCGCCGACATTACCGACCGCATGCCGCAGGGCGTTGTCTACACGACGTTCCATCATCCGGTCTCCGGCGCCAACGTGATTACCACGGAAAATTCCGACTGGGCCACCAATTGCCCGGAATACAAGGTGACGGCCGTGCAGGTGACCCTCTCCAACCGTCAGTCAGACTGGCAGGAAGAGTGGGAAGTGCGCGAACGCGAAAACAAGCGCGTGGCGGCGGAATGAAGCCGAAATCCCCGATCGTGTCTGGCCAGGGCCTTCCTGCCGCGCGCGACAAGGGGCGGCGTAACCGCTTTCCGCTGGAGAAGCCACATCTGCCGGCCCCGGCGCGTGGCTTGCCCAATCTGCATGCCTCGGTCATGGCGCAAGGGATTCTGGATGGCAAGCCCACCATCTGGCTGTTGCCGGAGGAAGTGCCGGTCTCGATCCACATCGACAGTGCGGCCTATGCCGTGATGATGGCGACACCTGCCGATCTTGAGGATTTCGCCATCGGCTTCGTGTTGTCGGAAGGGCTGGTGGCCCATGCCTCGCACATCAGGAACGTTCTGGTCATTCCATCTGGCGAAGGCTGGACGGCGGATATTGCCGTGGCCGAAGGAAAATTGCTCCGTGAACGGATGGCTTTGCGCAGTCTCGAAGGCCGGGCCGGGTGTGGCCTCTGCGGCATCACGGACATGGAACAGGTGATCCGCATGCCAAAGGGTCACATGGGCGGCCGCGCCCTGACCACAGCTGCGGTGTCGCGCGCCTTCGCAGACTTGCCCAGCTACCAGCCGATGAACGCCGTCAATCGTACGGTGCATGCTGCCGCATGGTGTGCGCCAGATGGCAGCATCCTGATGGCGCGGGAGGATGTGGGCCGCCACAATGCGCTGGACAAGCTGATCGGCGCCATGGCCCGCGCCGGCACGTCGCCTGCAGATGGCTTTGTGCTGATGTCGTCGCGCTGCTCGTTCGAACTGGTCCAGAAATGCGCATTGGCAGGGATCGGCGCGCTGGCCACTGTTTCGGCGCCGACGGCTCTGGCCTTGCGCCTGGCACGGCAAGCCGGCATGTCGCTGGCTGCGCTTTCGACGCAAGGTGTCATGATCTTTTCGAGCGCCGAATGAAAAACGGCGGCCCGAAGGCCGCCGCTCAATTCATTCCAGTTGGTTCCGGCTTATGCCTTGCGGCGGAAGCGAGAAACGCCACCGAGGCCGAAAAGACCCGAGGCGAGCAACAATGCCGCGCCTGGCAAGGGCACGGCGGACACTGTGGATACCTTGAAATTGTCGACAAGGCCGCCGCTCCGGTCAGGGCCGCCGGCACTCAATCCATGAATGAAGAACCGAACGCCATTCACAGCTGACGCCAGCGTGATGATGAAGGATGAGTTGGAGAACGTGCTGCCCGTGTGGGACAAGGCGTTGGCGTCCACGGTGTTGCTCAGAAAACCCAGAATGCCAAATTCGATCCAGTCGGAATCGCCGCCATCATTGTGGTTGATGCCGTAGTCGATGGAAAACGTGTAGGTTCCGGGTCCGAGGTTGAACATGGAGTTGGTCACCAGCGTGGTGTCCTGACCCAGCGCGCCGCGCGAGCCATCAAGATCAAGGTAAGAGCCGTTGCCCGGATACCAGTCAAAGCCGCCGCCCGCACCGATAATGTCGGCAATGCCGCTCGTATTGGACCAGCCTGATGGCGTGCCATTCAGCTGATCAGCGGCATTTGAATTAAAGTCGTCGAAAAAGACGGTGGACGCATTGGCCGCAACCGGAGCAGAAAGCCCAAGTGCAAGGACAGCAACACCCAAGAAATTCTTCATTCCAGATTCTCCGATCCAAACCGAGTTGCGCACGGCGCACACTCGCAACCAAGCCGCGAGTTCATATAGCGAAAAGCGACCCGGCATTGCAATGGCAAATATGCCATTTGTTTACCGTAACTTGAAAATTAGCCGGTGCTTGCCAATGGCTCCGGGATTGCTAAATCTTTGGGGAAACCGCGCCGGCAAAGGAGATTGAACTTGGAAACGCGTGACATGCTGCGCATGGCCAACCAGATTGGCGATTTCTTCAAGAGTTACGGCGAGAAGGAAGCCCTTGAAGGCATTTCGGATCACATCAACAAGTTCTGGGAGCCGCGCATGCGCCGGGACTTTTTCAAATGTATTGATGCCGGTGGCGCTGGGTTGAATGATCTCGTGAAGAAAGCAGCCACACAAATCAAGCGGCCAGCGGCGGCTTAGGTCAACGGCCGCACGCCAAGCGTTTGTTTCTGGAAGCGCAATGGCACTTGTGGTGCTGGTGTGCAGGTCTCGGACTTGCGGGCAAGGCCCATGGCGTATTCCTCGGCATCGAGTGGCGGGCCACCAAATTGCAGCAAGGGCACGCCGCTCTTGAGGAAGCGGTCCCTGAAGAGGAAGTGATAAATCTCCCAGAGGTAAACGCGCCGGCCCATTTTGTAATACCAGCGGATGGCATGGCGCAGCTTTGGTTCAGGGTTCCAGAGAAAGCGTCGCAAGGCACGGGGCCGCGTTTGCGCCACCACCTCGATCAGCTTCACCCAGGCAAAGAGTTGCCATGGCTTGAGCTTTGACATGGCCAAGACCTGATGCTTGTAATCCCACTTGCTGCGATCGGCCTGGATCACCTTGCGGTCCAGTGCCAGACGGTAATAGGGCGTCCAACGGTGCGGTGTTACCTGCAGTGTCTGAATCTGATCTGGATCGTAGGACACAATCTGCCGAAGGCCGCGCCACATGTCGGCGTGGGTCTGTTCAGCAAAGCCCGAAACCCAGGTCATCATTGACAAGATGTTATGCTGGCGCAGAAGCCGGATGGCCTGCCGGTCAATGGATTCAGATGCGCCCTTGCGGATCAGGTCCAGTGTGGCGGCATCGGTCTGTTCCATGCCCATGAGAAAGCGTACGAAGCCTGCCTTCTTGTAGACGTGCAGAATGTCGGCATCGCGCACGATGTCGCCGGCGCGGGTGGACCCCACCAGCGTCACCTCGATGTTCTCGGCAATCAGCGCTTCCAGAAACGCTTTCCAGGGTTTGCGCCCGGCGCTTGGATTTTCATCGGCAAAGTTGAACACCTGCACACCATGGGTTTTGTGCAGCCAGGCCATTTCCTTGGCGAGCTTGACGGGATCGCGGTGGCGCCACTTGCTCCAGAAGCCGCGCTGGCCGCAATAATTGCACAGGTGCGGGCAGCCGCGCGAAAATTGGATCACCACCGCCTGCTTGTTGCCCCAATAGCTGTAGCGCTTGAGATCAACCAATTCCCAGCCGATGCGATGGGCATCGAGATCCTTGATGACCGGTGCCTTGGCCGTGGCGAAGGGCTTTGCCTCTTTCAGGAAGGCGAGGCCACGGATGTTGTCATAGGGTTGGCCGCAGCGCAGGGCGCGGCACAGCGCCACAATGGTTTCCTCGCCTTCGCCACGCACAATGACATCGACATGAGGTTCGTCGGTCAAAATCTCGCGCCAGTGGTATGTCGGATGCACACCGCCATAGATGACGATGGTCTTCGGCAAGTGGCGCTTCACCTGCCCCGCCACGGCGCGGATGATCGGATGGCCGGAGGACGAGCCGGAGTGTCCGAACATCACAATATCCGGCGCACGGTCAATGATTTCACGGATCAGCACCGTGAGTTTCATGGGTCCGAACTCTGCGTCGATCAACGAGACATCATGGCCATCATCCAGCAATGGGCCGCCGATGCAGAGTAGGCCGAGCGGCGGCAGTTGCTCCCTGGGGATGCGGCTGCCGATGGCGGGATGGGGGACGTTCACAAGGACGATCTTCAACGCGATACTCCTCACGCTGTTGCAAGGTTGATGAAGGGGAAAGGCTTGTGGCGCTATTGCACCATCTCGGCCTCGACAATGTAACGCGCCGTGCCATGGGTGAGGGCATCGAAGGGCCAGCAAGTTGACAGCACGAGATGATGGCCGGCGGCGTGCCTCTCGATGCCGGACTGATTGAATTCCGCCACGCGCGTGTTGGTGATGCGATAGGTAAAGGTCAGGCCGTCATCACGCGTCACATCAACCACATCACCGATTTTCACATCCCGCAAAAAGCTGAAGTGTGTGTCGCGATGGGCGGCGATGACTGTTGTGCCGCGCTCCCCGACGCGCGGCGTATCAGTGAGATGGGCAGGACCGAAGGCCAGGGCTTCTGGTGTTGCACCCTCAAGAACGATGGCTGCTGCATTGATGCGCGGAATGCGCACTTCGGCAACGGGATAGGTATCAGCCCAGGCCCAGGCCTTTACCTTTTCTCCGGTGGCAATGGATTGGGCAAAGGCGCGATGCAGAAGCACTTGCGATACTTCGGCCTTCAGCATGATCCACGATGACTTGCCCAACATGATGACGGCTCCGATGACAAGAAACACACAAACGAGATTGACGAAGGAAAAAGTTTTTCTCGGTCCTCCCTCCCCCTTGTGGGGAGGGTTGGGGTGGGGGTCGGTTGATCTCTCAAAATCTGGCTGAAAAAGACTGTTCGGTCGGCGCGACCACCACCCTTTGTCCCTCCCCAAAAGGGGGAGGGAGCAAATGGTGTTTGGATTGCTTGTCATGTCTTTGCTCATGCCAGCGCAACAGGCCGGGAAAAAACTCGAAGCATCGCCGCCATGGCCAGCATCACCAGGCCAATCAGGGCCAGAAGCTCAGCGTTGGTCGCGGTCTGCGGCAGGTTAACGCTTTGCTGCAGACCAGATGCTTGCGCCACTGGCTTTTCAAGTGATGCCAGCTGCGTATAGACTTCAAGCGATGCATCCCGCTGCTTTGGCGTTTGCAGCTTATCTGGCACGTCCTTGCCGAAAACCTTTTCGAAGTTCCAGCCTGCGGGCAGATTGAGCGGAACGTCAGCACGGGTCAGCGGCTGGTCCAGCGGGCGGTTCGGCGTCTTGTCGACGGCGATCAGGCTGGTCTGGCTCGAGACAATCTGATGGGCCAGCGCAACAGCAAGTACCTGCTTGTTGGCATCATCCGGCGTCAGGGTGCCGAGCGTCTGTTCCACTTCAATGTCAGCGACCTTGCGATGGGCCCAGAGCTTGGAGATGCCCTTGCCTTCCGCCGCACCCGACAGGGGCAGCCTGGCCGTCCATGGTGCATCACCAATCTTGCCGGAGACAATCAACGTGCCTGTCACATGCTCACCCTCTGCCATGACCAGCACGGGCTCACCGCGATAGAGATCAGGCAGCGGGTTTGGCGTGAGCTTCACGGTGGAGCCTGCAATCTCGGCCACGAGGCCAGTGACGACGGGCTGGCCAATCTTGGTGAAGAGGCCTTCCATGCGGTCCTGCACCTGGGCTGCATCACCAATGAAAGTGAAGGTGCCACGGCCCAGTTCAGCAGCACGCGTCATCAGATAGCTGTTGGGGGCCGAGCCGATGCCCACCATGAAGACGCGGCTGCGGCCGCGGTTCTTGGAGAGCAGCGCAAACATCTCCTGCTCATTGCCGATGGCGCCATCGGTGATGAAGACAATCTGGCGCAGGCGCGATGCATCGCCGGCATGGTCATCTTGCAGGGCTGCCTTCAGCGGCGGGATCATTTCCGTGCCGCCATTGGCTGAGAGCGCGGAGACAAAGCGGCGGGCCACATCGAGGTGTTCTTTGTCCGCGGAAACAGCGGTGGGGAATAACACGTCCATGGTGTCATCAAAACGGATGACGTTGAATGTGTCCTTGGCCGTCAGCTTGTCGAGGCCGAGCAGCAGCGCAGCTTTGGCCTGGTCCATGGAGGGGCCATCCATGGAACCGGAATTGTCGATCACGAACACCGTTTCGCGGGGAAGCACTGCTGAAGCGCCCGCCACGGAAGGTGGCGTGATCGACGCCAGCAGATAATCCTTGCCTCCGACTGTTTCATGGAACAGGCCAACCTGGGGAGCCGTCCCCTTGGCCGTCCACGTCAGTTCAAAGTCCTTGTCGGCAGGCACAGCACTGTCGGCCAGCGTGATGGTGCGAGATTGGTCGCTGCTGCTGGTGACGTTCACCTTGTGATAGGCGCTGGTCACCGCATCGAGCGCAAAGCCCGCGTTCAGATTAATGGAGATGGAGACCGGATTGACTGGGCCGTAAACGGCTGGATCGAGAACAGGTGGCGAGATGCGTTCACGGTCCGGCACCGGGTCATTGCTTGCGGCGCCATAGCCCGAGCCATCAGGATTGAACTCAACCGTCTGCTCGATGGGCATGGGATTGTAGCGGGGGGCGACGACCAACGGCAGGCGCAATGAATACATGCCATCGCGCTGCTTCACGGCTTCCTGGTATTCGATCTGCACCACGACAGAAGCATGTGGCGCGATATTGGCGACTGAGTTTGTGAAGAGATTGGGGCGTTCCTGCTCCAGCAGCGAGGCCGTCTGGCCATCACGCTTGGCGGCTTCATAAATCGCCTTGGCTTCCTGGCGTTCCTTGACGACACCAACGATGACGCGATTGCCGGCCACGATCTTGAGTGTGTCAACAGCCGCCTCTTCCGGCAGCGGAAACACGTAAACACCTTCCACCCAGCCATCTGACGGGTTGGAGAAGCGCTGGGTCAGGACGGTGCGGGCGGTGGGGCCGGAGACAGATACGTTGTAATCAGAGCCCAGCCGCGGCGCTTCGATGAAACCACCATCCCTGCGCTTCAGCAGCAGGCTGCCGGAAGTCATGTCATTGGGGCCGACGCCGTTCGCCGCGCCAGCCTTGGCGGGCGCAAAAAAACCGGCCAGCAGGAATGCAAAAGCCAGTGCAACGGCGACGATAATGTCGATGAAAGTCTTTCTCTGGTTTCTTGTGCTGCCAGCCAGCAGAATGGGCGTCACGTTTGTCCTCCATGGGGTTGTCACCTCGGACAGATCAATTACGCCGGAATTTTTTCGGATGGTAACGTGAAGTCCATCTTTGTTTTGCCCAAAATTGCCGCGATCTGTGTTGCCCTGTGCGGCGCGGTGTGGAATTGTGCTGGAATGTACGGCTTGGACATATGACTGACGAAGACCTTTCGCCCGATGAAAACCGGGCCATCAGCAACAACATCCGCGAGGAACTGGCCAAGCGGCGGCTGACGCGCCAGCACCTGGCGGACAAGGCCAAGCTTTCACTTTCGACACTTGAAAAGGCCCTGTCAGGCCAGCGGCCCTTTACCCTGGCCACGGTTGTGCGCCTGGAAGACGCGTTGGGCCTTGCGCTGCGCAAGGCGCGCGGCAATGGCCAAGAGAGTTTTGGCGTGGCACCAGATACGCTGGGGTCCTACGCGCGGCCTGCGGTGCAGTGGCTTGAGGGCAAGTATTTCACTATTCGCGCCTCTTTCTCCAACCCTGAGGGGCTTTACACCTATCTCACGGAAATTCACTGGGACAGTGCCTTGTCGCAGCTCTCCTATCGCGAGTCGGAACGGATTGATGCGGATTTCAAGCATGATGGTTCGGTGTCGGTGCCGCATCAGTCAGGCTACGTCTATCTGGTCACCAACCGGCATGGCCAATACCGGATGGCCATTCTCTCGCGACCGATGATCACAGGAGAAATGTATGGATTGCTGACCACGCTGCAATTGGGCAAGGGCACGCATCTGATCCCTGTGTCCACGCCGATTGTGTTTGTGCCGGTCAGTAATCTCGGGGCTGACGTCGCCTATGGCCGCATTGACCCGAGCATGCCGCAGCACGCGAAATACCTGAAGCTTCTGCGCCGGGCGACGGAAGACCCGTTCGTATTGATGGTGCAGGCGAAAGTGTAAGCTGCGCCGATCAAGACTGTGGCTTCCGCTTCGCCTTCGGCAACTTCCACAGATGATCAATCAGGTCATCGACGGCGATGCCTTCTTCGGAATAGGCAACGCCTTTCACGGTGATGCCGGCTTCATCGACGGTTTCCTTGCGGCCTGAGACCAGCGGGTGCCACCATGGAAGTTCATGGCCTTCATCGAGGATGCGATAGGCGCAGGTCTTGGGCAGCCAGCCAAGGTCACCGATGATGGCGGGCGTGAGTGTTACGCAATCCGGCACGCGCTTGGCGCGGTTCGGATAATCCGTGCACTGACAGGTTTTCAGGTCGAGCAGCTTGCAGGCGGCCTTGGTGTAGAGGAAACGGCCGGTATCTTCATCCTCCAGCTTGTTGAGGCAGCAGCGGCCACAGCCATCACACAGGCTTTCCCACTCCTCGCGGGACATTTCAGACAGGCTTTTGGTTTTCCAGAATGGCTCGGAGGACATGGGCGCCCTCCTAGCACATCAGTTCACCACTTCGCCATGGAGGTTGAGGTCCAGGCCTTCGATTTCAGCCTGCTTGTCCACACGAAGCCCGATGGCTTTGTCGATCACCTTCAGAATGGCGTAACTGACAATGCCACACCACAACGTTGTGACGGCGGCTCCGACCAGTTGAATGCCAAGCTGCGATAGGCTGCCTTCGGTGAGGCCCGGCGTACCGCCCCAGGACGAAGAACCGAAGAGGCCGATGCCGATGACGCCGATATAGCCGCCAATGCCGTGCACACCGAACACATCGAGCGCGTCATCATAGCCGAACTTGTGCTTGAGGTTTGAGACGGCAAAGAAGCAGGCAAAGCCAGCCAGCGCGCCAATCACCAGCGCACCCATGGGCGCCACATAAGCACAGGCCGGCGTGATGGCGACGAGGCCTGCGACGGCGCCTGAAATGATGCCGAGCACTGAGGGCTTGCCATGGCGCACCCATTCGATGGCAAGCCAGGCCAAGGCAC
>CALMEZ010000251.1 GCA_937864985.1 uncultured Alphaproteobacteria bacterium | reverse complement strand
CATGGGTTTGGCGCTTTCCACGGTTAAGGAAGGTCTGCACAAATCTGCAGATCTCATGCTATGCAAGATGTAGCGTCTTTGGGACAATTGAGCGCCATGAAGCAAGCAGACCTTGGCCTGAACCTGAGTGTCAAGCGCACGCGCAAGCGGCGCTTTCTCGATGAGATGAATGCCGTGGTGCCTTGGGCCGATCTGGTGGCCTTGATCGCGCCATATGCCCCTGAGGCTGGCCGACGCGGGCGTCAGCCCTTTGCGGTTGAAGCCATGCTGCGCATTCACTTCATGCAGCAGTGGTTCACCCTGAGCGATCCGGCCATGGAAGAAGCCTTGCACGACGTGCCGCTGTACCGCGAGTTTGCGGGCCTGGACAACTGGCATACGCGCCTGCCCGACGAGAGCACCATCTTGCGCTTTCGTCACCTGCTGGAGCAGCACAAGCTGGCCGAGCAGATGTTCAAGCTCATCAACGAGCTGCTCATCGCCAAGGGATTGCTGCTCAAGGCTGGCACCGCCGTGGACGCCACCTTGATTGCTGCGCCCAGCTCCACCAAGAACAAGGACAACGCGCGCGATGCCCAGATGCGCTCCAGCAAGAAGGGCAACAACTGGTACTTTGGGATGAAGACGCACATCGGTGTGGACGCCGACTCAGGCTTGACGCACAGCGTGCGTGGCACGGCAGGCAACGTGCATGACATCGTTGAGGCCAACGCCTTGCTGCACGGTGAAGAAAGCGATGCCTTTGGCGACTCGGCCTTCCAGGGTGCTGACAAGCGAGCCGATGCCAAGGAAAGTGTCACCTGGCATGTGGCCATGAAGCCGGGCCAGCGCAAAGCGCTGGACAAGGACGATCCGATCGAAGGCAAGCTTGATCAGATCGAACGCATCAAGGCCAGCATCCGCGCCAAGGTCGAGCATCCGTTTCGGGTCGTGAAGTGCCAGTTCGGCTATGTGAAGGTGCGCTACCGGGGTTTGAAGAAGAACACGGCGCAGATCGTGACCTTGCTGGGCCTGGCCAACCTGTGGATGGCGCGCAAGAAGTTGATGGCATAGGTGCGCCCGGCGCGGGCCAAAAGGGCCTGCGGGAGAGCAAAAAACCTCCGAGCAAGGCGAAAACGTCCAGCGAGGTCTCAGTTTCCAGCAAGAGCTAAAAAATGGACAGCCAAGCACATCCGCGTGTCAATTATTCAGACCGTCCTTGACGTGAACTGCGACAAAAGACCGCGCTGCGGCATTCTTCAATGCAGGTCCGCAGCGGCGCTGAAGGCAGGGCCTGACCGCTGTGCCGGCGTCGGCCAGGTCGAGCCCGATGGGTTAATCTTGCTGTCAAAACCAAGGCTTTTTCGGCCGCCAGCGCCTGTGTATCAAGCGCGGGCAGCTATTGATTCAGGAGTAACCAAGCGATGATTTCCAGCGCCACCATCACCACCACAGACACCGCCAGCATCAACAACTCTTGGGGCCGCACCCCCACGCCAGCGATTCGAATGACCTCATCTCCCACGGGGCTGGGCACCACCACTGGTTTAGGGCCCCAGATGGCCAGGCCCACGCTTTGCAAGATGACACCAAAGCCCAGGGTGCTCATCACCCACGCGCCTCGTCACCATGCCCGGGCGTGGGCGCATCGCCGAACCGGCCCATTCCCAGCTCCACCAGCGCACCGTCGCGGCGCAGCAGCATCGTCTCGCCTGCCTCGAGCACGATGTCGTTGTCGGCCAGGATCCGGTTGGCCGCCGTGGAGCCGGTGTTCTCGGCGCGGAAGATGAGGTCGCCGTCGGCATTCGTGCTGGCGTTGATGACCCACAGCTCGCGCGTGTCCCATCCGCCCGCCAGGCCGGTGATCGAGCGAGCCTGATCGCAGGACAGCAGCACCGTCTTGGCCGTCGACAGGCCGGTCGGGTTGTAGTCGTTCTGGTTGGCCGTGATCTGGGCAGGCGTGAGCGAGTCACCCGCCCAGGTGCTGACGATGAATTGCTTGGTGCCCGCCGAGAAGTTCACCGGCGCGTTGGCGTTGCTGGAGAAGTAGACCGTCGTCGGCGTGACTTCGTTGGCCGCCGTGTAGGTGTAGAGGCCGAACTCCCATTCGGTGCTGACGTTGCCGTTCGCGTCGATCGACTGGGTGAGCCCCAGCATGGTGTCGCCGACGGCGATTCCCGGAAGGGACGAGACCGCGCGCATCCCGTCCGGCGTGCCGCTCAGCGCCTTGGCGCCGGTGCCACTGCTGGTCGTCGTCTGGAGTGCGCGGATGTCGGTCCGGTGGGCCATGAGGAGCGCCGATCAGGCGTCAGGACGCGCGGAAGAAGCCGGCGGCGTTGATCTGGACCGTGATGTCGGAACCGCTGGGCGTGATCGCGAAGTCGTGCAGCGTCAGCGGCACGACGCTCGAGTCGGTGCCAGAGGTGCTGTCGTTGTCGTAGGCGACGATCAGGTCCGTCCACGCCGAGCCGGCGGCCGAGCTGTACCGGCTCTTCGATCGGGTCCTCGATCCGGAGGAGCGGCTGAACTGCCTCTCCACCATCGAGGCGGCACGGCATCTCGAGGGCGTCCCCGCCCATTTCGCCCTGGGGAGACTTGCCGAGACCACGCAGGACGGTCCTCTCCGGCGGCGCGTCCTGCAGGATCGCGACCCCACGGTTCGAATCGATGATCTTGACATGGAAATAAGTCTTTCAATGCAAGGGTTTGACGTGTCCCGGCGCGCGCGCTGCGGGGTGAGGAACAGGGAAAAAGAACAGGGAATTTCGATAATTTATCAGGCAAGCCCGCGCACCGGATGAGGGAGCTCGGCGCGCGGAACAGGGGTCGTCCGATCGTCGGGCCATATGCCGGCGCTGTCGCGTCGGCGGCGAGACCCTCGATCGTCGTCAGGCTGCGGCCGTCGCAGTCGACCGCGAACAGCAGGCAGGCGTTGACCGACTTGCCGTCGACGAGAATGGTGCAGG
>CALMEZ010000250.1 GCA_937864985.1 uncultured Alphaproteobacteria bacterium | reverse complement strand
GCGGGTGAACCGCTGGCCGTGGCGGCTCCTTAGCCGAGCCTGCGGCGTCTGCCAACCCCTCTTGCAGCCATGGTTGACTCCCCGTTGCAAGCTGCTAGAAGCCCGACCCGTCATGACCAATTTGGCCACGAAAACCAAAACGTTCTGAGCCTTCCCCCCGGCCCATCCCCCGCGGGGGTGAGGGCCGATCTGTTTTGCCGGAGCGTGGCCATGAAAAGCCTCCGGGGGCGGCGGAAGGGTTCTGAAGGAGATTTCCATGGGTTACAAGGTTGCAGTCGTCGGCGCCACGGGCAATGTGGGCCGCGAAATGCTCAACATTCTGGCCGAACGCCAGTTTCCGGCGGATGAAGTGGTGCCGCTGGCCTCGCGCAAGTCGATCGGCGTCGAGGTGAGCTATGGCGACAAGACGCTGAAGTGCAAGGACCTTGAAACCTTCGATTTCTCGAAGATGGATTTCTGCGTGATGTCAGCCGGCTCTGCCGTGTCGAAGGAATGGTCTCCAAAGATTGGCGCCACGGGCTGCATCGTCATCGATAATTCCAGCCAGTGGCGCTATGACCCGGAATGCCCGCTGATCGTACCGGAAGTAAACGCCCATGTGCTGACCGAATACATGGCGCGCAACACCCGCAAGAACATCATTGCCAACCCGAATTGCTCCACCGCGCAAATGGTGGTGGCCTTGAAGCCGCTGCATGATGTGGCCAAGATCAAGCGCGTGGTTGTTTCCACCTATCAGTCGGTTTCCGGTGCCGGCAAGGATGGTCTCGACGAGTTGTGGAACCAGACCAAGGGCATCTTCGTCACTGACGCGCCTGAACCCAAGAAGTTCACCAAGCAGATCGCCTTCAACGTCATTCCGCACATCGACGTGTTCCTGGATTCCGGTGACACCAAGGAAGAATGGAAGATGTCGGCCGAGACCAAGAAGATTCTTGATCCGAAGATCAAGGTAACGGCGACCTGTGTGCGCGTGCCGGTTTTCGTGGGGCATTCGGAATCGATCAACATCGAGTTCGAAACACCGATGAGCGCTGATGAAGCGCGCGAGATTTTGCGTGAAGCGCCGGGCTGCATGGTTGTCGACAAGCGTGA
This sequence comes from uncultured Alphaproteobacteria bacterium, assembly GCA_937864985.1. Taxonomy (GTDB): domain Bacteria; phylum Pseudomonadota; class Alphaproteobacteria; order Rhizobiales; family Aestuariivirgaceae; genus Aestuariivirga. The sequence goes on along the minus strand of CALMEZ010000250.1, from coordinate 8,249 downwards.
GAACGGCGGTTACGTGACGCCAGTTGAATGCGTGGGCGACTATGCCACCTTCATCAGCCGCATCCGCGAAGACCAGACGATCGAGAACGGCCTCAACATGTGGGTTGTCTCGGATAACCTGCGCAAGGGTGCTGCCTTGAACGCCGTGCAGATCGCTGAAGCCATCATCAATCGCGGGCTGTTGAAGAAGGCGGCCTAATCAGCTGCCAGTGCCCCAGTGTCGCCGCAGTGACGGCGCTGCGGGCAGTTCGCGCGGGTAGTAGGGGCCGGCCTGTGGGTCGTCTAGTTCACGGGCGTAACGATGACCGCCATAGGTCGCGGCCTGAATGGTTCCGGGAGCCAGGCAATCACCAATGCGTTTCAACGAGACAAGCCCTGTGGCCTTGCCTTCGTCCTGTGCCAATCGCAGCTCATCGTAGAGCTTGTCATTGGGCAGGCGCGCCGTCACCGTGACGAGCGTTGCAGCCGCAATGTTCTCAATGGCGTTGCTCCATTGATCTTCGACTTCTGCAACACCTTCCTTGAACGCCAACACAGAACTGTGGGTGATGATGCGAATGCCGAGGGACGACAGACGCTGGGCAATGATCGTCGCTTCCATGGTGTAGGACGTATAATCTGATGGTTGCAGGGCGGGCGTGACGTAAGTGACGGGCAATCCCAGGCTGGCGCATTTCTCAGCGATGAGGCCCGCCATGTAGAAATGGTCATCATCGAACACCAGCACGGGCCCTTTGGGTGTTTCGCCGTTCATGATGTCATCTGGCGTCAGCACGTTCGGCCCGCTGAAGCCCGGAACGGCAAAGCCATGTTCGCGGCCCACGCCATCGCGTCGCCAGGTGGCACCGGTGGCGATCGCCACATGGCCTGCTTCGAAGGCGAGAACATCCTGTGCCGTCAATCTGCTTTCGCGGTAGATCGAAACATTGGACAGTTTGTTTAATTGTCCCACGCGCCAGTCGCGCACGCGGGCCCATTCGGCAAGGCCGGGCAGCTTCGATTCTCGCGTCACACGTCCGCCTAATTCGCGGCCCGCTTCGGCGAGATGAACCTCATAGCCCCGGCGTGCCGCAGAGAGCGCGGCTTCAAGACCTGCTGGCCCTGCGCCCACCACCAGCACCTTGTTATCGGACGATTTTGGTGCGATGCGTTCCGGGTGCCAGCCGCGCCGCCATTCCTCGCCCATGGTGGGGTTCTGGGTGCAGCGCAGGTTGGTCATGGTGTAGTCGCTGGTCACGCACATGTTGCAACCGATGCACTCGCGAATATCTTCCACGCGGCCTTCCTCAATTTTCTTCGGCAGGAAGGGGTCGGCGATGGAGGGCCGCGCCGCGCCGATGAAGTCAAGAACGCCGCCCTTGATGAGCGAGACCATCTTGTCTGGCGAGGTGTAGCGGCCGACGCCAACCACAGGCTTCGTGGTCAGGGATTTGACGAAGCGGATGTGGTCTTCCTGAAAGCCTTCCTTCTTGAAACGCGATGTGGCGCTGTCATTAGGCCAGGCCGACACGTTCACGTCCCACAAGTCGGGCAGTTCCGCCATCATGGCAATGACATCGCGGCCTTCGCCATCACTGGTGATGCCCTTGTCGCCCAGCAGTTGATCAACGGCAAGGCGCACGGCGACGGCGCAGGTGTCGCCCACTGCATCCTTGGTGTCTTCAATCAGTTCGCGCAACAGGCGGGCGCGATTCTCAAGGCTCCCGCCATATTCATCGGTGCGGTCATTAAGGCTCTTCTGCAGGAAGTGCATGGGTATGCCAAGGTCATGGGCAGCATAGACATAGACAATGTCGAACCCGGCACGCTTGCCACGCAGGGCCGCTTCGCGGTGCCAGCGGCGTAGCTCCCGGATGTCGCTTTTGTCCATGCGGCGGGCCTGCACGGGATCATGCACGAGGGCAGGGCGGTGTGAGGGGCCGAGCGGAATTTCGCGCGTTTGGCGGTTTGGCGCGGATGGACCTTGATGAATGAGTTCAAGCCCTGCGAGCGAATTATGAAAGTGAACGGCCTCAGCCATCAGAGCGAGGGCTGGAATATCGTCATCGGTCCACAAGCGGCCTTCATGGTATGGCTCGCAGTCGCTGGTGGGATGGATTTCCACTTCTTCGGTGGTGACCACGGCCCAGCCGCCTTCGGCCTTGATGCCGCGCATTTCGGCGAGGGCTTGCGGCTGTGTCCAGCCATAGCCATTGCAATGGGCGACCTGGAAAAACCTGTTGCGGGCCGTCACAGGACCAATGCGAAGGGGTTCAAAGAGAATATCGTAACGTGAATCGCGTGCCATGGCGGGAGGTTAGACCGTGGCACGCGTGAAAAGGAAGGGGCGGGCCGAAGCCCGCCCAATCGCTTACATCTTGGGGAGCAGAACCTTGTCGACGACATGGATGACGCCGTTGGATTGCGCCACATCAGCAATGGTCACGGTGGCAGTGCCGCCGGTTTCATCGGTCACCATCACTTTGTCGCCATCAACCTTCAGGGTGAGTTCGCAGCCGCCAACTGTCTTGACCTTGTGCATGCCGCCATCGGCTTTCACCATTGACATGACATCGGCTGCCATGGCCTTGGCGCCAATCACGTGACAGGTGAGGATTTTGACCAGCTGATCCTTGTTCTCGGGCTTCAGCAGTGAGTCAACGGCGCCGGCGGGCAGCGCCGCAAAGGCTTCATTGGTGGGCGCGAAAACCGTGAAGGGGCCGGCGCCCTGCAATGTGTCAACAAGGCCTGCGGCCTTCACCGCTCCAACAAGCGTGGTGTGATCCTTGGAATTCACAGCGTTCTCGACGATATTTTTGGTCGGGAACATTTCGGCGCCACCGACCATGGGGTTCATGGCAGCGAGTGCCGAAGTTGCGATGAGGCCAGCCGACAGCGTGGCAAGAATGAGCTTGCGCATTCATATTCTCCATTTTGTTGTGTGACGACCGCGCCCATCGCGGCATCATGGCTTGTTAACGGCGGGGCTCGATGAGTGGATGCCGGTTTCACAAAAGCGTGAAACCTGTTGAAGGGACGTCAGGCGCGGGCCAGGCCCAGCACTTCGCCGGTGCGGCCGCGCTGCAGAACGGCGATGCAGGACTTGCATTCCCCCGGCATGACAGCGTCCTTCATCCAGGACCCTTTGTAAGCGCCGCCCTTCCACATGGCGGCGGGAACCAGGTTTCGCACAACATTATGATAGGTGATCCTGGTTCCGGCATTTTCGCCACGGTCAATCTTCTGCTCGATTTCAGGCACAATCGCCATCAGCCAGAGAGTGGCATCACCGTCAAATGGCTGATCGGCAATTTCAGCTCGAATTTCATGGGCAGTAACCGTTAGCGCGAGACTGACTTGTGGTGTGTTTGAGGCCGCCTTGGCGATAAGCGTTGCCACATTGCCGGTGGATGCATGCTCAGCGCCGTTGATGATCATTTGCGGCGTATAAACCTGACCATCACCCCGCGTCTTGGCATAGTCGTATTGGCGCTGGGAATATTCCGGCTTGGCCAAGGTGTCGCGCCAGCCGAGGTAGTCCCAGTAGTCGACATTGAAAGACACAACCACCAGGTTTGGGCTGCGGCTGAGTTCACCGGCCAGCTTGTCAGCGGGTGGACATGATGAGCAGCCTTGGCTGGTGAAGAGCTCTACCAGCACGAGTGGTGTGGTTGCAGCCATTGTGGTTTTACTCAAGCAGGGCAGCATCACCGCTGATGCACCGAGGCCCAATGCTGCGCGGCGGGAAATTGTCTGGTTCATGTCCAATATAGTGGTACGCCGTGCAAACAAGTGCCAATCACGGTTGGGTGAGTTGCCGGGTCATTGGCGCAATCATTAACGTGCCGTGAACAGTGGTTCGTTCAACCCGGCGATGGTCACGTCTGCTGCAAACAGGCTTCCGCCATCGCCCAGTGCTGTCGCGATATCTGCGGGCACGCCATCGCGGGCCGAGGTGATGAACAGGGTCTTCATGTGATCACCCGCAAAGGCGACACTGGTGGGCTGATGGGCGTTGACACTGATCTGTGCAACACGCTGCCCGGCGGGAGACAGGCAAACCACCGACGCGCCTCCCCACATGGCGATCCAGATATTTCCCTCACTGTCCACCGCCGCGCCATCAGGCGCGCCTTCATCTGCTGTGAATGTTGCGAAGACGCGGCGGTTGTCAGCGCGCAAATGATCGGGTGACACGTCATAGGCGAGAACCTGGCGGTCGGCGCTGTCGTTGAAATACATGGTGCGGCCATCGAGTGAAAAGGCTGGGCCATTTGAAACCGGAAAGCCAACGTCGGCTGGCGCCCATGTATGCCGATCCTTGATGCACCAGAGGGCACCGCGTGCCTCGAGTTCCTTTTCATGAGATGTGCCAAGCCAGAGCCTTCCCCAGCGATCCGTTTTCAGGTCATTCGGAATGATGCCACTGCGGCCTTGTTCGGGATCGCAATAGAAGGTGAGGGCCATGGTTTCAATATTGAGAAGATACAGTCCTGCGCGCAGGGCGATCATAAAGTGATTAGGGTCTGTCGTGGCCACGATGGAGCCAATGGGGGCAGGCGCTTCGATCTCGCGCGCCTTGAAGCCTGAGCCGTCGATGTTGCACTCGAAAAGCGTGGGTGCATAGAGATCCACCCAATAGAGTTTGCGGGTTGCCGGGTGCCAAACAGGCGCTTCGCCAAGCCGATTGTCGCGTTTTATCAGGGTTTTTGCAGATGTTTTCATACGGGCAGTCTAGTGGCTTGTGGCTGATTGGCAACTGCAAGCTTTGCACGTAGATAGGCGCCATGAGCCGTATGCCGCCAGCCTTTGACCTCGTCATCTTCGATTGCGATGGCGTGCTGGTTGACAGCGAGGTGATGACGGCGCGCATTCTGCGGCAACTGCTTTCGGAATATGGCATTGAAATGGATGATGCCACGTTCCGGTCCGACTTTCTCGGTCGCTCCCTGCCGGGAGCCTTGAAGCGGCTTTCGCTGCGCATCAATTTCGCGCTGCCCGACGATTTGCCTGCCATTTATGCCGAACGGCTGCTGCCAGCCTTTGAGCAGTCGCTTCAGCCGATGCCGGGCGTCGTTGATGTGTTGCAACGCATGGCGGTTCCCTACTGCGTGGCCAGCAGTTCTGACCCGAGGCGGCTTGCCACATCGCTTCAGTGCAGCAACCTGGCGCACTGGTTTGGCGCGCGCGTTTTTTCAGGTGCCATGGTGCAGCATGCAAAGCCTGCACCTGACCTCTTCTTCTACGCGGCAGAACGGATGTCGACAGCCATTGAGCGTTGCCTGGTGATTGAGGACAGCGAGATTGGCATGCAGGCCGCGCGGGCTGCCAACATGCAGTGCTGGCATTTCAGGGGCGGAAGCCACCTCAGGCACTTGCCGCCTTCAGATGCAAGTGACGTGGCATCCGACATGCGCCAGTTGCTTGACATGTTTGTGGCAAATGGCCTTTGTGTAATGCGTGAAGGAGACATGAGACGTGGCCCGCAAACCTGATGCAGACAAAGACCGCCTCGATGATGCTGCGCGCGCGGGCTGGCTCTATTACATTGCTGGCAACACGCAAGATGAGATCGCAAAGAAGCTCGGCGTGTCGCGGCAGACAGCGCAGCGGCTTGTCTCGCAGGCTGTGACAGAACGCTTGATCAAGGTGCGTTTCGATCATCCGCTGGGGCGCTGTCTGGAACTGGCTGATAAACTCAAGCTGCGTTACAGCTTACAAAGCTGCGAGGTGGTGCCCGCTGATCCCACATCAATCTCCAACACGCTGGGCATCGTTGAAGTGGCGGCGGCGGAAATGGAACGCTATCTCGTGTCGCAGCATCCTGTGATTGTCGCGCTGGGCACGGGGCGAACGTTGCGTGCTGTGTCGGAGCAAATCAGTCCGATGGAATGTCCGCAACACAAGATTGTTTCTCTGGTTGGCAATATCGGGCCTGATGGTTCTGCTACTGTATTCGACGTTGCCTCGCGTGTCGGCGACCGTGTCGGCGCGCCTCACTATCCCATGCCGTTTCCTGTTGTCGCTGCAACAGTGCACGAGAAGAATTTGCTTATCACGCAAAAGTCCTTGCGCAACGTCATGGACCTTGCGGCGCAGGCTGATGTGAGTTTCGTTGGCATTGGCACGGTAGATGATGATGCCGCGTTGCTGCGCGACGGATTTGTGCGGCCAGAAGAATTGCGCGCCATGGTCAAGGCAGGGGCGGTGGGCGAAATCACCGGCTGGAGCTTTGACTCGGATGGCAAGCTGATTGACGGTCTTGTCAATGATCGCATTCTGAGTGCGCCGCTCGAGTCTCTGGCCAGCCGGAAAGTCATTGGCGTGGCTATGGCACCCGCCCGATTCAGAGCCATTCGCGGGGCCTTGAATGGCAAATTGATCAATGGGCTGATCACCAACGAATTGATGGCCGAGCAATTGCTAACTTAAAGAGCAATTGTAATTATTTAAAATAGTATAGCATAATCATATATTTATCGCACTTGCTCAGGCGGGTTTTTGCGCCGCAGCGACGAATCTGCCTTGACAGGTTGTCGCATTCATTGTGACTTATTCCCGCAGCGTGGGCAAAGGCTCACGAATTTCCTTGGGAGGATTCACCTTATGAACAAGATGGTAACTGGCGTTCTCGGCGCCATGATGTTTGCCGGCCTGGCCACCACGGCTTTGGCGGAAGACACGACATTGACAATCGCAACCGTGAACAACGGTGATATGATCCGCATGCAGAAGCTCACGGATGATTTCACGGCTGCCAATCCCGGCATCAAGCTGAACTGGGTGACGCTGGAAGAAAACGACCTGCGCCAGAAGGTGACGAAGGACATTTCCACCAAGGGTGGCCAATATGACATCTTGACCATCGGCATGTATGAAACGCCAATCTGGGGTGCCAAGGGCTGGCTCGTCGAATTGAACGGCCTCGATGCTCCAGACGATATCCTGCCTGCAGTCACGGGCGGCCTGTCGGCCAATGGCAAGCTCTATGCTGCTCCATTCTACGGTGAATCTTCCTTCGTCATGTACCGCAAGGACCTGATGGAGAAGGCGGGCCTCAAGATGCCGGACGCACCGACCTGGGACTTCATCATCGATGCCGCCAAGAAGATGACCGACCGCGCCAATGGCGTGAACGGCATCTGCCTGCGTGGCAAGGCCGGCTGGGGTGAAAACATGGCCTTCATCGGCTCCATGGCCAACTCCTTCGGCGCACGCTGGTTTGACGAAAACTGGAAACCCCAGTTCGACACCCAGGAATGGAAAGACACACTCAACACCTACCTCGCAGTCATGAAGGACGCCGGTCCTGAAGGCGCGTCGGGCAACGGCTTCTCGGAAAACCTGGCGCTCTTCCAGTCGGGCAAGTGCGGCATGTGGGCTGACGCCACGGCTGCTGGTTCCTTCGTTGTTGACCCGAAAGCATCATCGGTTGCCGACAAGGTTGGCTTCACGCTGGCGCCCGACAAGGGCCTCGGCAAGCGCGCCAACTGGCTGTGGGCCTGGGCTCTCGCCATTCCTGCCGGTTCACAGAAGGTGGATGCCGCCCAGAAGTTCATCGGCTGGGCCACCTCCAAGCACTACGCCGAACTGGTTGCTTCCAAGGAAGGCTGGGCCAACGTTCCTCCGGGCACGCGCAAGTCGCTCTATGCCAACCCGGAATACCTGAAGGTTCCGTTCGCCCAGATGACGCTCGACTCGATGAATGCTGCTGATCCGCAGCATCCGACAGTCAAGCCGGTGCCTTATGTTGGTGTGCAGTTTGCCTCGATTCCTGAATTTGCAGGCATCGGCACCAAGGTGGGTGAGCTGTTCTCGGCTGCCCTTGCTGGCCAGATGAGCGCTGATGATGCGCTTGCCCAGGCCCAGCAATACACAACCGACGCCATGACCAAGGCCGGCTACATCAAGTAATCACGTGATCGCTACCCTTCCCCGGAAACGGGGAAGGGCATGCATTTTCTGTTGAACCAGCTTCCAATCCGGGAGAGGGTTCTCTGACCATTGGACCATTGCAAACGGGCGGGACGGGATCATGGCCACCAAACAAGCGCAAGTTCTCGGGAAGTGGGCTCTGGCCCCTTCGGTCATTGCGCTTGCTGCCTGGTCCTTTGTGCCTTTGGCTCTCACCATCTATTTCGCCTTCCTGCGCTATAACCTGCAGGACCCGGACAACACGGGCTGGGCCGGATTTTCGAACTTCTATTATTTCTTCAAGGATCCTTACTTCCTCAAGGACCTGATCAACACCATTCTGCTTGTGGCGGGGG
>CALMEZ010000249.1 GCA_937864985.1 uncultured Alphaproteobacteria bacterium | reverse complement strand
TCATCAAAGGACTCCTGTACCTCCCGTAACAGGACGGAGCGGTTTGACAACGGACACGCCGTCCAGTTCGCGGAGGAAGGTGGAGAGGTAATCGTCAGTCGGGGTGGCGGATGATGCAGCCCTTTCGAGCAACAGGGCTTTCAAGGCATTTCATCGACCTGAACGACGCGCTGAGCAATCACGCCGAGATGTTCCCCGACAAGATCCATCCCAACGCGGCCGGGGCGCAGCTCATGGCCAAGACGGTTTACCAAGCCATCCGGCCCTGAGCCGGGGCTTGGCCCGATCTTGTGAAGGGCTCATTCGCGCCACGCGAATGAGCCGGTGGCAACGCGCCAATCGTTGCCAAAGAAACCGGCTCCGACGACCCCTGCGTTGCCACGGGAATACACCGTCCCATCGACCAACAGGCAGTCCGGGAATCCGGCACCCGGCGTGAAGTAAGGCAGGCGGTTGGCGAGGCGCATGCCGCGGTTGAGGCGGGCTTCGGCTTCATCTGTTTCGGCACGCAATGTGGCGATGGCGGCGGCCTCAAATTCCTCGCCGGCCTTTGCGCTGGTGTCGGCCAGTGTGGAGATGGTAGCGAAGAGCCTGCCTTGCGGTGCTGTGTCGACCAATGACCTGAATCCCCGAAGGGCGGATGCACCTGCAACCCCTGCGGATTCGCCGCTGAAGGTGAATGTTTCAATTGCCGGTTTTGCTGCCGCCGTCATTACGCTTACTCCACATACAAGAACTCACAACCGCATGGTGAAGGATCAGCGTTAATGGCGGGTTAAGGCCCGGCTTGTGCGCCGGCTGGCAGCTTGGCTATATGCCTTGCGATTAAAGATAGGACTTTTCAGGGGTAACCATGGCCGGCCATTCACAATTCAAGAACATCATGCACCGCAAGGGCCGGCAGGACAAAATCCGTTCCAAAATTTTTTCCAAGCTTTCGCGCGAAATCACCGTGGCGGCTAAGGCCGGTTTGCCAGACCCAGATGCGAATTCCCGCCTTCGCCTCGCCATCCAAAATGCCCGCGCCGAAAACTTGCCCAAGGACAATATCGAGCGGGCGATCAAGAAGGCCTCTGGCGGCGATGCGGATTCCTATGAGGCGGTGCGCTATGAAGGTTATGGCCCGGGTGGCGTGGCGGTGATCATCGAAGCACTGACCGACAACCGGGCGCGCACCGCGCCTGTGGTACGCTCATTGTTTGCCAAATATGCCGGCAACATGGGAGAAACCGGATCGGTGTCCTTCATGTTCGCCAAGGTGGGCGAGATCACCTATCCCCTCGGCAAGATTTCCGCCGATGCCATGATGGAAGCGGCGATCGAGGCGGGCGCTGATGATGTGACAAGCGAAGGCGCACACACGGTGACTTGCGCCTTTGAAAGCATTGGTGAGGTGTCTTCGGCGCTGGCTGCGAAATTTGGCGATGCCGAAACTGTCAAAATTGTCTGGAAGCCAAATGTCATGGCGCCGGTTGGCGAATTCGAAAAGGCCGAAAGCCTGATGAAGCTGGTTGACGCGCTGGACGAAGATGATGATGTGCAGAACGTCTTTACCAATGCTGACATCCCTGATGACATTCTTGCCAAGCTGAACCCGGAGTAACATGGCCACGCACCGCTTTTCGCCTCAGGTCTTCCACGCCACGCTGGGCGCGCATGAGCCTGTCTTGCGGATCAGCGATGGTGATGTGGTGATCACCGAAACACTTGATGCCCATGGTTATGACAAGGCGATGGCAATGCGCGGCGGCGACACCAATCCGATGACGGGACCGTTCTTCATTGAGGGCGCGGAGCAGGGCGACCAGTTGGCTGTTGAAATCATCCGCATCGGCATGAACCGCAAGACGGGCTGGACGCGTTCGGGTCTCGCCTGGAATGTTGTTGAGCCGGCGCTGGTTCGCGACATGCCAGTGCGCGACAAGATCATCTGGGATATCGGTGCAAACGGCATTTCGATCCAGCAGCCGCCTTCGGCTCTGAAAGATTGGTCGATTGCCATTGATCCGATGATCGGCTGCTTTGGCGTGGCACCTGCTGACGGCGAAATGATCTCCACGGCAACCAGTGGCCATCATGGCGGCAACATGGACTACCGCCTGTTCCGGCCAGGAACGACGGCGATGTTCCCGGTGGCTGTCACAGGTGCGTTGTTCTTCATCGGGGATGCGCATGGCGCGCAAGGCGATGGTGAAATCGCCGGCACTGGCATCGAAACCTCATCCGAGGTGGAATTCCGTGTACGGATCATCAAGGGCAAGACCTCGCTCTGGCCGCGCGGCGAAACGGCGGATTGCATCTTTACGGTGGGCAATGCGCGGCCGCTGGAGCAGGCCTTGCAACATGCCACCAGCGAGATGCTGCGTTGGCTGGAACAGGATTATGGTTTGGACCGGGTGAGCGCTTCACACCTGCTTGGCATGGCGGTGCGCTATGATATTGCCAATGTGTTCAACCCGGCTTTCTCGGTGGCTTGCCGCCTTGAGAAATCCTGGCTCCGGGAATTCGCGTGGTGACACGCATCATCGGGCTCGACCCGGGCCTGCGCAACACGGGCTGGGGCATCATTGAGGTTGAGGGCACCCGTCTTTCCTATGTGGCCGATGGGGCTGTCCATTCCGATGCTGACGCACCACTGGCGCAGCGCCTGTTGCAGATCCATGAACAGGTGTTGGCTGTGTTGAAAGAGTTTACACCGGAAGAAGCGGCTATCGAAGAAACCTTCGTCAACACCGATGCGCGCGCCACGCTCAAACTGGGGCAGGCGCGTGGAGCGGTGATGCTGGCACCCGCAGCACTGAATATTCCCGTTTCGGAATATGCGCCAAACAGTGTCAAGAAATCGGTTGTGGGGGCCGGGCACGCCGAAAAGGCGCAGGTCAAGCACATGGTCAAGGTGCTAATGCCTAAGGCGCAGATGAAGACGGCGGATTCCACCGATGCCCTCGCGATCGCCATTTGCCATGCCCATCATCGCGGCTTGCAGCGGCTGAAGGACGTGCTGGCGCGTTCTTGACTTGTTCCGATTATTGTGGAAGTATTACTTTTCGAAAGTTCAGTAATACCATGCGCATGACATCCAAGGGCCAAGTGACCATCCCCAAGAAAGTCAGGGAAAAGCTCGGTGTTGGGCCAGGCGACGAAATCGGCTTTCGTGAGGAGGGCGGCCAGATGCTTATTGTCCCTGAAACAGGTCAAAAGGGCCGGTCGAAAGGTGCTTCTTTGCTCAAAAATTTTGACGATATTGTTGCGAAACTCAAGCGCGAAGGGAAGCTGGCAGCGCTCGGGATGTCAGTTGATGAATACATGGAACTGTTGAGGGGATATAGCGAGGATGCCGACGATCCCGGATTCAAACGTACTCCTTGATCTCATCTATGCGCAGACCAAACAAGCCGCCTGGTCCCGGAAATGGTATTCACATTTTGCAGACTTGGATGGTCTGGTGATCAATGCAATCATATTTTCTGAAGCTACGGCAAAGCTTGATGAACTGGAAAGTGCCAGAGCCCTGATCAACAGCCTCGGTCTCACATATGAAGCAATTCCAGTGACTGCTGCGTTCGTAGCGGGAAAGGCGCATAGCCTGTATCGTTCGAAGGGCGGTGGGCGCGAACGGACATTGCCGGATTTTCTCATTGGCGCGCATGCGGCTGCGCGAGGTTACCGTATTCTGACACGTGATGCGGCGCGATACCGGACCTATTTCCCAGGTGTAGACGTCATCGCGCCAGACACACATCCATGAAAGCCAGCGCATGATCGGAAAACTGAAGGGACGCATCGATTCCACCGGACCGGACTGGGTGATGGTGGATGTCGTAGGCGTTTGTTATTTTGTTTCCTGTTCCGGCAAGACCTTGGCGGCGTTGCCGGGTATTGGTGAAGCCGCCGAAATCCACACCGACATGCTGGTGTCTCAGGATTCGATCCGCCTTGTTGGCTTTGCCACCGTGCTGGAGAAAGAATGGTTCAAGCTGTTGCAAACGGTGCAGGGCGTTGGTGCGCGCGTGGCGCTGGCGATTTTGACTGTGTTGTCGGCGTCGGAACTGGCGTCTGCCATTGCACTGCAGGACAGGGCGATGATTGGCCGCGCCAATGGCGTGGGTAAAAAGCTGGCGGAGCGCATTGTGCTGGAGTTGAAAGACAAGGCGCCGGCTTACACGGCTGCGGATATTGGCCTTTCCACAGTTGTAGCCGAACTTGCGGCACCCAAATCTTCTGCCGTGACGGATGCCGTGTCGGCGCTGGTCAATTTGGGCTACGGTCAGTCGCAAGCGGCGATGGCTGTTTCTGCGGCGATGCGCAAGGGCGGAGATGATCAGCCCACGGAGAAATTGATCCGTGCTGCGCTGAAGGAGCTGGCGGCGGGATGACCCGAACAATCCTCGATCGCGACAAGATGCCCGAAGACGCGCTGGATACGCATCTGCGTCCGCAAAAGCTTGACGAGTTCATCGGCCAGACGAAGCAGAAGCAGAATTTGCGCGTGTTCATCGAGGCAGCGAAGTCGCGCGGAGAAGCACTTGATCACGTGCTGTTTGCTGGTCCGCCGGGACTTGGCAAGACCACGCTGGCGCAGATCATGGCGCGGGAAATGGGCGTCAATTTCAAATCCACCTCCGGCCCGGTCATTGCCAAGGCGGGTGACCTTGCGGCGCTGCTGACCAACCTCGAAGAGCGTGATGTGCTGTTCATCGACGAAATCCACCGTCTCAATCCGGCCGTCGAGGAAGTGCTCTATCCCGCCATGGAAGATTTCCAGCTGGACCTGATCATCGGAGAGGGGCCAGCGGCGCGCAGTGTGAAAATTGATCTGGCGCGCTTCACGCTGGTGGGAGCCACGACGCGCACAGGGCTTCTCACCACGCCGCTGCGCGACCGGTTCGGCATTCCGACACGGTTGCAGTTTTATACGGTCGACGAGCTGGATCATATCGTGACGCGCGGCGCGCGGCTTCTGGGCATACCGTCCGATCCCGACGGCACGCGCGAGATTGCCAGACGTGCGCGCGGCACGCCGCGGATTGCCGGGCGTCTGTTGCGGCGGGTGGTGGATTTCGCTTTGGTCGAGGGTGATGGGCGGCTGTCACGCGAGATTGCCGACAGTGCGCTGACGCGGCTCGGGGTGGACCATCTGGGGCTTGACGGAGCCGACCGGCGCTATCTGACGCTCATTGCCGAGAATTATGCGGGCGGGCCGGTCGGGGCCGAGACGCTGTCGGCGGCGCTGTCGGAAAGCCGCGATGCGATAGAAGAGG
>CALMEZ010000248.1 GCA_937864985.1 uncultured Alphaproteobacteria bacterium | reverse complement strand
GCCAGCCATTCCGCTACTTTGACAAGGCTGGCGCGGCCATGGGCGGCACGGCGCGGCGCGCCCAAGGCCCCCACACGTTCATGGCCGCGCACGGCAAGGCAGGCGGCAGCAACGGCGAGCAGGCGGGCGCGGTCGGCTTTCGACGTCTGCGCAAGATGTGACTTGAAGCGCATGCGCGGGCCAGTGTTGGCCCAGACCCACAGCGTGTTGGCGCTTTCCCATTCGTTTTCGCGGATGAAGACGCCGCCGCCCTTGGCGGAACGGTGCCAATCCACACGCTGCGTGGAGTCGCCAAAGCTGTAGGGGCGGTACTGCCAGAAGCTTTCGCCGGGCCCTGCGGCGCGGCGGCCATGGGCGCCGAGGATGACAGAGGCTGCAATCTTGTCAGCTTGCACCAGAAGCGGTGGCAAGGCAGCCGCCTGCACTTCGCCACTTTGCGTGAGGCGATAGACATCAGCTTGCGATGCTGGCTTTGCCACGGGCATGACGTGGATCAGGCCAGCTTCTGCTTGAGATGGGCGATGACATCAGCAACGGTTTTGCCATCGGCGCGGGCCTGGAAGTTCAATGCCATGCGGTGCTTGAAAACGGGATCCAGCAGCTCTGCCACGTCATCAATGGAGGGCGAAAGGCGGCCTTCGAGCAGGGCCTTGGCGCGCGCGCCCAGCATCAGCGCCTGGCTAGCGCGCGGTGATGGTCCCCAGGCCACGCTGTCATTGACCATGGCATCGGCATCGGGCCCGGGCCGCGCGGCGCGCACCACACGCAGAATGGCATCAACAACCTGCTCACCCACCGGGATATTGCGGGTGATGGCCTGCGCCGAGATCACATCACGCGACGTCATGCAGGCGACTGGCGTTGCTTCCTCGGCGCCTGTCGTGGAGAAGAGCATGCGGCGTTCGGCATCGAGTGGCGGATAGGAGATATCGACCTGCACAAGGAAACGGTCGAGCTGGGCTTCGGGCAGCGGGTAGGTGCCTTCCTGTTCGATCGGGTTCTGTGTGGCCAGAACATGGAAGGGCTGCGGCACGTCATGACGTACACCGGCCACGGTGACGTGATGTTCCTGCATGGCCTGCAACAGGGCAGACTGGGTGCGCGGTGAGGCGCGGTTGATTTCGTCAGCCATCAGCAACTGGCAGAACACAGGGCCCGGCACGAAGCGGAAGGAACGCTTGCCGGCGTCGTTTTCGTCGAGCACTTCCGAGCCGAGGATATCGGCGGGCATCAGGTCTGGCGTGAACTGCACGCGCTTTTCATCAAGGCCGAGCACGCGGCCGAGGCTTGCGGCCAATTTTGTCTTGGCGAGGCCCGGTGCGCCGACGATCAGGGCGTGGCCGCCAGCAAGGATGGCGACGAGGCAGAGATCGATCACCGTCTCCTGACCGTAGACCACATTGCGCAGCTCGGCGCGGGCCTTGGCCAGGAGGCCTGCGGTTTTCTCAAGATCATGAAGTGCCGTGGCGGGCTGGCTTGCGGGTTTGGCGGACATGTGGGATTGGCTTTCGCTTTGTCTTTCAACTATCTTGTTCGTCAGAAACAGGTTTCCGGATGTGTCTTGGCGCTTAGCTTAGTGTGGCAAGCGTGGCGCAAAGATGACGCATCCGGTTGATTCTCGATGTTGGACCAATGATGACCGCAAGCCGCGATGCAAGCAACCCTTTGGCGGGGTTGAAAGAGGCACAAGGTAAAGGCGGCGGACTGCCGCCCGTTCACCTGTGGAACCCTCCGTTCTGCGGGGACATTGACATGCGGATCGCCGGGGATGGCACGTGGTTCTACATGAATTCGCCCATCGGTCGAAAACCGCTGTACGTGTTGTTTTCGCGTGTCATCCGCAAGGATGATGACAAGTATTTTCTGGTCACGCCGGTGGAGAAATGTGGCATCCGCGTTGACGATGCGCCATTTGTGGCAGTGCGCATGAAGGTTGATGGCCACGGCAAGGCGCAGGCCATCACATTCGAGACAAATGTCGATGATGCGGTGACGGTTGATGCTGATCATCCGCTGCGCTTTGCCGAGGAGGAAGGCACGGGCGGCTTGAAGCCCTATGTTTTGGTTCGCGCCAATCTTGAGGCGCTGGTGGTGCGGGCGCTGTTCTATGATCTGGTGGCGCTGGGATCGGTCGAGGGCGAATGGTTTGGCGTGTGGTCGTCGGGCGTGTTTTTCCCGATGCAGAAGGCCAGTGAGATCGGGGCCATCACTTGAAGCTGGAGGACTTTGCACATCTGGCAAAATCGAGGTTGCATGGCGCGCCGCAGCCAACATGGAACCACAGCGATGATGACGCCAATGAAAGGGCACAACTGATCCCCAAGGATATCGTGCCGAAGCCTGCTGCCGTCTTGATTGGCGTTGTGGCGCGGCCGGATGCGCCAACAGTTCTGTTCACGCAGCGGCATGCGGGGCTTGCCAAGCATGCGGGGCAGATTTCCTTTCCGGGCGGCAAGCTGGATGCAGGTGAAACGGCTTTGCAGGCGGCTGTGCGCGAGGCGCATGAGGAAACGGGCCTTGACCCGCGTTTTGTGACGCCGCTTGGCTATCTTGATGGCTATCTCACGGTGACGGGCTATTTCATTTCGCCTGTGGTGGCGCGGATTGATGAAGGCTTTGAACTGACGCCGCGTGATGGCGAGGTGGACGAGATTTTCGAAGTGCCGTTGCAGTTCATTCTCGATGACAGGAATAGGGAAATGCATTCACGGGCCTGGGCCGGTTCACGGCGGCACTTTTATGCCTACAGCCATGCCGGGCGCTTCATCTGGGGTGCGACGGCGGGCATGATCAAGAACATGAGCGAGATGCTGCATGGCACGTGAACGCAAATTGCCATCACTCGCGGGTGAAACGTGGCTCACGGCAAAGCCACTGCGCGAGGTGATGGAGGCGCTGTCCTACGCGGGTGGCGAGGTGCGTGTGGCGGGTGGCGCCGTGCGCAATGCCTTGCTGGGCGTAGCCGTGGCAGATGTTGATCTCGCCACGACGCTGTTGCCTGATGATGTGATGCGGGCCAGCAAGGCTGCGGGGTTTGGTGTACACCCGACCGGCCTGGCGCATGGCACGGTGACGGTGGTCAATCGTGGTGTTCCTTTTGAGGTGACAACGTTACGCCGCGATGTCGAAACAGATGGCCGCCGCGCGGTTGTTTCCTTCACCACGGAGTGGGCCGAAGATGCGCACCGGCGGGACTTTACCTGCAATGCGCTCTATTGTGGGGCGTATGGTAAAATCTATGATTTTACAAATGGTTATGATGACATCCTGAAGCGGAGAATCAAGTTTGTTGGAGACGCGCGCCAGCGCATCAAAGAGGACTATCTGCGCATCCTCCGGTATTTCCGCTTCCATGCGCGTTTTGGTTCGGGGCGGATGGATGCCAAGGCGCTGGCGGCCTGCACTGAATTGCGCACGGGTCTCAAAAAACTTTCGGCTGAACGTGTGCGGTCCGAGCTTCTCAAAATCCTGGAAGCACCTCATGCGGTGCCCGCACTCAAGATGATGGCGAAGCGCGGCATCCTGAATGTTATTCTTCCGTATACGGAGGAATGGCGCGTGCTGTCGCGCTTGCCGGCCGATGGTGTGCTGCGGCTCAGTGTGCTGGCCAGCGCGCCATCCAACCTGCAGCGTCTGCTGCATCTGTCGAATGCCGAGGCTGAACGGATCGTCCGACTTGGGGATACGCCGCACCTTTCGCCGCGCATGCTTGGGCATGAACCCATGCGCCTTCTTTATGCGCTGGGACCGGAGGCGTTCCGGGACGCCGTACAGCTTTCCTGGGCGCGGTCACATGATGCAATGGAAGACGGGCGGTGGCGCATGCTTCTGTCGCTTCCAGAGCGCTGGGCTCCGCCGGCATTTCCGGTGAGCGGGGCTGACCTCAAGGCGCTTGGCCTCGCGCCAGGGCCAAAGATGGGGCAATTGCTTTCGGCCTTGGAGGATTACTGGCTTGCCAGTGATTTCAAAGCAGACAAAGATCAACTGCTTGCGAAGGCCAGGGAAATGAGGAGCGAAAATGACTGACATTCTGCCAATGAAAACCAAAGGCAAGGGGGCGCCGAAAGCCGAGAAGGGCAAGGCGGACCCGTCCACGCTGATTTCAGGCAAGTATCATACCCGGACATGGA
This sequence comes from uncultured Alphaproteobacteria bacterium, assembly GCA_937864985.1. Classification (GTDB taxonomy): domain Bacteria; phylum Pseudomonadota; class Alphaproteobacteria; order Rhizobiales; family Aestuariivirgaceae; genus Aestuariivirga. The sequence goes on along the minus strand of CALMEZ010000248.1, from coordinate 6,196 downwards.
ACCACTGGGAGGGCGAAGATGACCGGCTTTATTGCGGCATCTGGGAGTGCACGCCCGGCAAGCGAAACATCTCATATGATGAGTGGGAGTTCTGCCACATCATTTCCGGGGAATGCGTACTGACCAAGGCGGGCAGCCGCAAGTCATGGCGCTTCAAGAAGGGGGATGCCTTCATCATTCCCGCTGGCTTCAAGGGCACCTGGCAAACCGTCAGAAAACTGCGCAAGCATTACGTCATCCTGCTGCCGAAGGCGTGACGCATGGCTGACATCCGTTCGGTGCTGATCACGGGGGCGGCGCGGCGCATTGGCCGCCAACTGGCGCTTGATCTGGCTGCCGACGGTTACGACGTGGCAGTTCACTGCAATACATCGCGGGCCGAAGCCGAGGGTGTTGCCGCCGATATCCGACAACTGGGACGCAAAGCCGCTGTGGTTCAAGGGGACCTTGCCGAGGCCGGAGTTGAAGTGCGCCTCATGGAGGAGGCGATCAAGGCACTTGGGGCGATCAGCGTTCTCATCAACAATGCCTCGGTGTTTGAACCGGATGATGCGGGGACCATGACAACAGAGAGCTGGGACAGGCACCAGAACACCAATCTGCGGGCGCCCATCATGTTGTCGCAATGCTTTGCCAAACTCCTGCCTGCAAGCCTTTCCGGCAACATCATCAACATTGTCGACCAGCGCGTGTGGAAACTCAACCCGAAGTTCTTCTCCTACACCATGTCCAAGACGGGCCTTTGGACAGCGACGCGCACTTTGGCGCAGGCCCTGGCGCCGCGCATTCGCGTCAATGCCATTGGGCCCGGGCCGGCGCTGCCTTCAGCCCGCATGGACCAAGCGGAATTTGACAAGCAGGCGCGGCTGACGCTGCTTGGGCGTGGCACGTCGCCTGCGGAAATCTCTGCTGCCGCAAAGTTCATATTGTCCCAGCCGGCCTTGACCGGACAGATGATCGCCCTTGATGGCGGGCAGCATCTTGTCTGGCAGACGCCGGATGTGGTTGAGGTTCAGGAATGACGAAAAAACCAATGATTTCCCACCATGTAGCCAGCGCCAAGGCGCGGGTGCGGCACGTGTTTGTGCGCGACCTGGATTGCATGGCGCTGATAGGCATCTATGAACAGGAAAAGATCAAGCCACAGCGCATTGTGGTCAATATTGACCTTTCCGTGCAGGAAGCGGCCGGACCGATGAGCGACGACATCAGCCATGTGGTTTCCTACGAGATTATTGCCAAGAAGGTCGAAGCCATCCTCGCGGAAGGGCACATCAATCTCGTTGAAACACTGTGCGAGAAGATTGCCCAGGCCTGCCTGAAGGACAAGCGCGTGCTGGCCGCACGGGTGCGCGTGGAAAAGCCAGACATCATTCCAAATGCACGCAGTGTTGGCGTGGAAATTGAAAGGTCACGGTCATGAGCAAGCCGTTTAGCGCACCGCCCATCACAAACCTGCTGCGCAACAAGCTGGAGCCCTACAGGCTGGAGGGCTATACGGCGGAGAACCGCTGTAACTGGCTGCCAATCAGCTATGACGCTGCGCGGCAGGTGGGGAGCTATTTTTTCCAGATCGAGGCTGGCGGCATCACCGTTCCGCATGTGCATCCCGGTTACGAAGAATTCTATGTGATTGAGGGAGAGGCTGTGGAAAGCGATGGAACGGTGATCAAGACCGGTGACTTCATCTCTTTCCCGCCCGGCTCTTATCATTTCACGAAAAGCGAGAAAGGCTGCACGGTCATCGTCTTTGAATGGCGGCCGTGACATCCCATATGTGTTGAGCTGTCGTGATCTGGCAGCGGTTTCTGCTAAAAACGCCCCATGACCGACTCGAACGCCCCGGCGCAGGCTTTGTCCGGCGCTGCCTTGATTGCTGATTTTGTCACCCGGCTGCCACCGCGGCCGGGAGTGTATCGCATGATCGATGCGAAGGGCGACGTCATCTATGTGGGCAAGGCGCGCAACCTGAAGAACCGGGTTTCGAATTATGCACGCGGTGTCGGCCACAACAACCGCATCGAGTTGATGATTTCGCTGACCGCTAACATGGAGTTCATGACGACGGCCACCGAGGCTGAGGCGCTTCTCCTCGAAGCGAACCTGATCAAGAAGTTGAAGCCGCGCTTCAACGTCATCCTGCGTGACGACAAGAGCTTCCCGTACATCCTCATCGCACGGGACCATCCTTCGCCGCAGCTGGCCAAGCATCGCGGGGCAAGAAACCGGAAGGGGCGATACTTCGGGCCCTTTGCATCGGCAGGTGCTGTCAATCAGGCGATCAACACGATGCAGAAAGCGTTTCTGCTGCGCACCTGCTCTGATGCCGTGTTTGCCAACCGCACACGGCCCTGCCTGCTGCATCAAATCAAGCGCTGTTCCGCACCCTGCGTGGGTTTGATTTCCGAGAGTCAATACAATGACTTGGCGGATGAAGCTGAAGCGTTCCTTGAGACAGGTGGCGGACCGGTGAAAGCAGAGCTGGCGCGCAAGATGGAAGCGGCTGCTGAAGCGCTGGAATTCGAGACGGCTGCCAATTACCGCGACCGCATCCAGGCGATGAGTTTTGTGACGCAGACGCAAGGCATCAACCCGCATGGTGTGGACGAGGCCGATGTGTTCGGCATCGCGCAGGAAGGTGGGACCACATGCGTGCAGGTGTTCTTTTTCCGCTCGGGCCAGAACTGGGGCAACCGTGCCTATTTTCCGAAGTCAGACAAATCTGTTTCGGCGGAAGAAATCCTCGCGGCGTTCCTCGGACAATTTTATGACGAGAGGCCACCGCCCAAACTTATCCTGCTGTCGCATGAGATCGAGGAGCGTGATCTCTTTGCCGAAGCCTTCAGTGCCCATGCCGGGCACAAGGTGGACATCCTGGTGCCGCAGCGCGGCGAGAAAAAGCAGCTTACAGATCACGCGCTGACCAATGCCCGTGAGGCAGCGGGGCGCAGGCTGGCCGAGTCTGCCAGCCAGGAGAAATTGCTGGCAGGTGTGGCCGCAGCTTTTGACCTGGAGGCGCCGCCCACGCGGATTGAAATTTACGATAACTCCCACATTCAGGGGGCACATGCCGTGGGTGCCATGGTTGTGGCAGGGCCAGAGGGCTTCATCAAGTCGCAATATCGCAAGTTCAACATCAAGCAGGAGCAGGTGGCGGGGGATGACTTTGGCATGATGCGCGAGGTGCTGACGCGGCGCTTCAGCAGGCTTCTCACCGAAAATGCCGAGAAGTCTGACGGTGATGGCCTGCCGCAATGGCCTGACCTGCTGCTGATCGACGGCGGGCAGGGGCAGCTTTCGGCGGTGGAGAAGGTGCTGGCGGACCTTGGTGTTTCCGATGTGGCCGTGGTTGGCGTGGCCAAGGGACCTGACCGGGATGCGGGCCGGGAACATTTTTTCATGTCCGGGCGGCCCTCCTTCATGCTGGAGGCGCGGGATCCAGTCCTCTACTATGTGCAGCGCCTGCGGGATGAGGCGCATCGCTTCGTCATCGGCACGCACCGGGCCAAGCGCTCCAAGGCCATTGGCATCAATCCCCTCGATGAAATTGACGGCATCGGGCCCCGGCGCAAGAAAGCCTTGCTCATGAGCTTTGGATCGGCGAAAGCAATCTCGCGGGCCGGAGTGGCTGATTTGGCGGCGGTCGAGGGCGTCAGCAAACAGCTGGCGCAAGTCATTTACGACCATTTTCACCCGCAGGACGGCTAGGCAATTCCGTGCGCAATATTCTACGTTCACAGGCGAAATGACACAGACGCAATCAGGCTATCAGGGATCAAAGATTTGGCTTTTGCCAAATATCCTGACCTATGGCCGCATCGTGGCGGTGCCGGTGGTGGCGGGCCTGTTGCTGTGGGGCGGCGACCGGGCGCGCTGGATTTGTCTTGCCATTTACATTTTGGCAGCGATCACCGATTTCTTTGACGGCTGGCTGGCACGGCGCTGGCATTTGCATTCGTCGCTGGGCCGCATGCTGGACCCGATTGCCGACAAGGTTCTCGTTGCCGTCATTCTCCTCGTTTTGTGTTCTGACAACATCCTGAATGGCGGACACATCTGGGCCGCCATCATCATCATGGCGCGTGAGGTGCTGGTTTCGGGCCTGCGCGAATATCTCGGTGAGCTGCAGGTTTCGGTTCCCGTCACCAAGATCGCCAAATGGAAAACCACGGTGCAATTGCTGGCCATCGGGTTTCTGATTGCAGGGCCGGCAGGCGACAAGGTGGTGCCGGGTGTCACATGGACGGGGATCATCGGATTGTGGATCGCTGCAGCGCTGACCTTGTACACTGGCTATGATTATTTCCGCGCTGGCCTTCGTCACGTGGTGGACCGCTGATGCGTGTTTTGTATTTTGCCCGCTTCCGGCAGGTGATCGGGCGGGCGTCGGACGAGATCGCACTGCCCGCCGGTGTCACGACGGCTGGTGCATTGCTGGATCATTTGATGGCACGTGATGAACGGTGCGCGGAAGCTTTTTCCAACCGCAAGATTGTGCGCGTGGCCGTTGACCAGAACCATGCGGCGCTGGATCAATCCATTGTTGGGGCGAAGGAAGTGGCCTTCTTCCCGCCTGTGACGGGCGGCTGATGCGGCTCAATGTGTTTTTGCAGCGCGCCGGTGTCGGTTCCCGCCGTGAGGCGGAGCGCATGGTGGAGCAGGGCCGCATTTCGGTGAATGGCGTGATTGCCTTGCCGACGGTACCCGTCAATGACGGCGATGTGGTGATGCTGGATGGCAAGGTGATTGCGCCCGCCACCCGAAGCTTGCCGCGTCTGTTCCTGCTACATAAGCCAGTTGATGTGCTTGTCACCAACCGCGATCCGCAGGGGCGCACCACGGTGTTTGAGTTGCCGTGCCTGCTGCCTCCGTTATGGGGCGAGGACAAACCGCGTGTCATGTCGGTCGGGCGGCTCGACGTGAACAGTGAGGGGCTTCTGGTTCTGTCGTCGGATGGGCCGCTGGCGCAGCGCATGATGCATCCGGACACAGCCTTGCCGCGTGTCTATCGCGTGCGCGTGCGCGGCAGGCTTTCAGATGTGGACATTGCCCAACTGAAGAAGGGAGTGACAGTTGATGGCGTGAATTATCGCGGTGCTGAATTCATCGAAGAAACCGAACGCGGCGGGCGCAGCAATGCCTGGTATCGCGTCACGTTGATTGAAGGCAAGAACCGCGAAATCAGAAGGCTGTTCGAGCATTTCGGCTGCGTGGTCAATCGCCTGATCCGCATCCAGTATGGGCCGTTCCATCTCGGCGTCCTGAAGCCTGGCGCCGTCAAGGAAGTGCCGCCGGGGTCTGTTGCGCGATTCATGGAAGAATTGGACCGCGTGAACATCAGGGCCGAGGCATGAAGCGCTTTTATTTCCGTCACGTTCAGCCTTCCGGGCCTTTGTCTTCGCTGATGGCTTGTGCGGGTGCCAGCCTAATGATCGCGGCTGTTCTCTACTTAGGTGATGTGGTGCAGGCGCCGATGATTGTGGCTTCGTTCGGTGCGACGGCGGTCTTGCTGTTTGCAACGCCGGCCTCACCTGTGTCGCAGCCGATCAATGTTGTGGCCGGGCATTTCATCGCGGCTGGCATCGGTCTTGTGCTGGCGAAGTGCCTTGTGGACAATCATGTGCTTGCCGGATTGTCGGTGGGTCTTTCGATCGGGGCGATGATGCTCTTGCGCATCACCAACCCTCCCGCAGGCGCCACCGGGCTCGTTGCCTACATGACGCATCCGGGCTGGATGTTCCTGCTGTTTCCCGTGCTGTTCGGCTGCATCGCGCTGATCATCTTCGCCACCGTCTTCCACCGTCTCAGGGGTGTGGAATATCCGCTGGCACCGAAGTGAGTACGGTCACTTCTGCGGCACCGCGCTCGGCCAGCCCATAGACGCCTCGCTCCACCTTTTCGAACCAACCGTAAACATTGTCGCGCAGGATGATTGAGGCGCGGTCGACACCGGTTGCTGATTTGACGTCTCGGATGCGCGTGGGGCCGGCTTTGGCGAGATGGTGCAGGCAGCGCATCGCGTCCTGGCGATAAGCCGTCATCAGAGGCTTGCGCGTGGAACCGCCGAGGTTCGGATCACCTTCGCGGCGCGAGAATTCAAGGAGCAACTGCGCCTTGCGTTTGGCGTTCTTGCGCGGTGCATAGGGCACGGGATCGACCAGCACCTCCAGGCTGCCGGATGCAGCCACAACGATGA
>CALMEZ010000247.1 GCA_937864985.1 uncultured Alphaproteobacteria bacterium | reverse complement strand
GGGCGGAGAGTTGGCGTTATAGGCTGCGGGTTGTCAAGCACTGATCAGTCCGGGCCTTTGGGGCTTGAAGAGGCGCGACGCCACCGCTAATGGCCCGAAGGCAGGATCAGTGGGCGTGGCGGAATGGTAGACGCAACGGACTTAAAATCCGTTGGGAGAAATCCCGTGTGGGTTCGAGTCCCACCGCCCGCACCAGTTCCTATTTGTCGGCGACGAGCCTGAAGCCAATATGCGCCGGTGGCACGCCGATGGCGCAACCTCCCAAAGCAGGGTCGCGTACAAACACCGACATGGCGGCGAGGTGTTCGCCGGCGGCGATGTAGGCTGGGCAATCGGCGCCATCAAAACCCTTGCGGAAGCAGCTTGAGGTCCATTCCCAGACATTGCCATCAAGATCAGAGATGCCATCCGGCGATCGGGAATGGGAGCCGGATTTGCGCACGGGACCCGATGGAGACTTTTCGCGGCCATAGTTGGCTGCCCATTCAAGGCGGGGATCCGTGAATTCGGGCGGTGGCGGGGGCTGGATGACCGAACGGGAAATGTCCTGCCATTCCTTCACCGTTGGCAGCCGGAGGCCGCCGCCTGACTTGGCATTGGCCCAGGCGAGGTATTCCTGGATATCGAACCAGTTGATGTCCGTGACAGGCATTTGCACGGCATTATCGGGGCCACGTGGCATGTGGGAACAGGCGCCCTGCGCATGACATTGCTGCCATGATGCGATGCTCACTTCATAGCGCGAGACGAGAAGGACACGCTGGCCGTCGTCTTGCAGCCGAACCGGCAGCATGGCTTCCCGGAACGATGTATCGTGACCTCCGCTCCATGACGCGGCTGCTGTGGCAACCACCAGCGCAAACATCATGGAGCGGAACATCACTTTAGCAACCTCAGCCGGTGATGGGTGATGGTTTGGAGACCTGTTTCATCAGATCATCATTCCATTCACCATCCACCTTGAAATGAGCCGTTGCCCCCAGCATGACGGCCTCGATGAGATTGTGATTGACGTAGGCGTAAACCCCGGGCTGGCGGAACTTGTAGAGGGCGGCGCCGGCCGATCCACCGCGAATGAACCAGGTTTCAAAATCTGTCTGAGGCGCATTGCCAAATTTCCCGTGTTCCCAGACATAGTCGCCATGGCCGCCGATGAGATGCGGACGCGAGTCGCGGTTGGCCTGGGCGTGGATGATCAACACGTTTTCACCGACCTTGGCTTTCATCGCCTTATCGCCCGTCATTGAGCCTGCTGCACCATTGAACACCACATGGCTGGGCGTGAGAGTGCGCATGACATCGAGACTGTCTGCTAGGTCTTCGCCGGCGGTTTCGTATTTGCGGAACGTGCCGTTCTGATCACGCGGGATGTAGAAATCCTGTTCACCGATGTAATAGGCGCGATCATATTTGAGGGGCTTGCCGTTGCCGTCCTTCAGGCCATCGCGTGGAAGGACCATGACGGCACCATTCATGCCGTGGACAACATGATAAGGGATCATCACGTCACCCGGTGCGCAATGATACACAAAGACGCCCGGCTTGATGGCCTTCCAGCGCAGGACACATTGTTCGCCCGGCAGGATTTTTGTGAGCGCGCCGCCGCCCAATGCACCGGTTGAGGCATGGAAATCGATATTGTGTTCCATGGCATTTGTGGGCAGATTCTTGAGCGTCAGCTCAACGTAGTCACCTTCGTGGGCGACGATCAACGGACCGGGCACGGAACCGTTATAAGCGAAGGCCCAAATTTCTGTTCCGTCCTTGTCGATGACGATTTTCTTTTCCTCGATTGCCATCGTGACTTCGATGATCTTGGGACCGCCGGTTGCGACCTGTTCGTGTTCAGGCAGGAAGGGCGGGTCGACGAGTTTTTGCTGAACCCTTGGCAGCTTTGAGATGTCAACGGCGTCGCCTTCGGCGCTGGCCTGTTGGCTGTTAACGGCCAGGGCTGCGGCAGCGGTGGCTGCGGTTGCAGTGATCAATCCACGGCGGGACAGAACGGGTGAAATTGCATTTTGAAGTTTGAACATGATGGTGTCCTTGACACAGTGAGAATTGGTGAGCGGCACGCGGTTACTTGATTTCGATCACGGTCCACATGCCTGCCATGTAGTGGCCAGCAATGTTGCAGTAGAGCAGGTACTTGCCCGGCCGCAGGTCAATGGTCAGCGACGCTGTCTTGTTCGGCTCGATTTCTGACACCGAACCAAGTGTTTGTAGGCTTTCAACATCGACCTTGTTGCGGCTTTGGTCATAAGGAAGCAGCTGGTTTTCGTCAGTGATCGGCGCGATCAAGACTTCGTGGACAAGGTTGCTGGCTAGATTGGTGACGTCGAACCGAACTGCGCCACGGGCTGCAGACTTCGGATTGATGTTGATGCCCATCTTGGCCATCTTCATGTCGGCCTTCATGCCCATGCCGAGCGCCAGTGGTTTGCTCAAGTCATCGGCACCCGCCTTGTCGATCAAGGTAACGCGAACGGTGGTTTCGGCTTGCGCCAATGTAGTGAACATCCCCATCGAAAACAGCAGGGCGGCCAAAGCGCTTTTCAGTTTCATGACAGTTCCTCCATAAGATGTATTACATATGCATCTTTAATGCGGCTGTTGCCCACCTTCCTTGATCCAGATCAACAGCGGGGTGGTTTGATGCGCCCAACAAAAAAGGCCGCAGCGATCTGCTGCGGCCTAGTGGCTTGTATGTTGCGGTACGCTTACATCTTGGTCTTCAGGAAGGCGATGAGGTCAGCGCGCTTCTTGTCATCTTTCACGCCGGCAAATGCCATCTTGGTGTGGGCGACGACTGCTTTCGGGTCCTTCAGGTAGGTGTCGAGGGTGGCTTCATCCCAAACAGCGCCGGTTGCCGCATATTCCTTCATGCTATCTGAGTAAGTGTAGCCTTCTGCTGTCGCAACTTTGCGACCGACAACTCCAAGCAAAGAGGGACCAACCTTGTTTGTCTTGTCTGCCACTGTGTGGCAGGCGGCGCAGGCCTTGAACACCTGTTCACCAGCGGCGGCGTCACCGTCAGCCCAA
>CALMEZ010000246.1 GCA_937864985.1 uncultured Alphaproteobacteria bacterium | reverse complement strand
AAGCGGGCGGAGTGCGCGCCGTCGTGCTGGGCGTCAAATATCCGCACAATGGGCGCGACGGCTCAGACGCGCTCGTCGAGGCGAAGGACATCCTCACGCAGCGCGGCAGCACGCCGCGCGTCTATCGCAACATGCTGGTCTTCATCGCCGCGGATTCCCGCCAGCTCGATAATCTGAAAGACGCGGTGCGAGCGTCCCTCGCCTGGGGCGAGATCGTCCGCGACACAGAGCGTCTCAATCTGACGCAGAGCGACAGCGCGCTGGCCAAGGCCAAGCTGGCTGAATCAAACGAGACGATGAAGACACGCCTGAAAGAGGCGTGGTGCTATCTTCACTATCCGGCGCAGGAGAGCGCACAAGCCGATGTCGAATGGGTCTCGGGCAAGATCCCGGCTCAGGACGGGCTGCTGGCGCGGGCCAGCAAGAAGCTCGTGGCCGAGGAAGGGTTGCTCACGGAACTCGGGCCGACGCGCCTCGATCGCGACCTCCAGAAGTACATCTGGAACGGCAAGCCGCATCTCTCGCTCAAGGATCTGCGGGAGTATCTCAATCGCTACATCTATCTGCCGCGACTGAAGAACCAGGAGGTTCTGATCAAGGCCGTGCAGGCCTCGGTAAGCGGGATGATCCCGGGACCCTTCGCCTATGCCGAACGATGGGACGAGAAGTCGGACATCTATCTGGGCCTTGCCATCGAGCGCGCCGCGAACGCGGCAGTCGTGATCGACAGCGACAGTGTCATTGTTAAGCCAGCTGTGGCCGAGGCCCATCGACCGGCTCCGGTGCAGCCTGGTAGTGGCGGGGGTACGCAAGGCCCAGGCGAGAAGTCGCCGGATACAGGGTCACAGCCAGACGGCGGAACGCCTCAGCCTCCGCCTGCTGAGAGGAAGCCAACTCGCTTCACGGGCAGCGTGATGATCTCTTCGGAACGACCAGCCCGCGAAATCCATCAGATTGTCGAAGCGATCGTCGAGCAGCTCACGACGATCCCGGGGAGTTCGGTAAAGCTAAAGCTAGAGATCGATGCCGAAGTTCCATCGGGACTCGACCGGGCAAAGGTGCGGACGTTGGTAGAAAACGCCAATACGCTCGGGTTCATCGACAAGGCGGTCGAGTAAATGAGCGGGGGCGGGCCTGTTGAACGCGACCTGATTTTCATTTCCAAGGCGACGCCTGGTGATGACCAGTTCGTGTTGTGGCTCGCGCCGCGGCTGGAAGCCGCCGGCTACAAGGTCTTTGCAGACATCTTCGATCTTGATGCCGGAGACGAATGGCGCGGCAAGCTTACTGCGGCGCTTCAGACTCGTGCGTTCAAGATGCTGTTGTGCTGTAGCGACGAGACGCTCGCCAGAAGGGGTGTACGCGAGGAGATCGCGATCGCGGAAGACCTGACGAAACAACTTCAGGATCCCAACTTCATCATTCCGTTGAAGCTGCGTGCCTTCCAAAAGCTCTTCGGCATCGGCGGCCTGCAGTATGTCGACTTCGAGAGCGGATGGGCGAAGGGGTTGGATAGCTTGCTCAAATCGCTCGAAAGGCAGCATGTGCCCAAGGCTGGCGGCGGCATCATTCAGCCCGAATGGTCCGCTCATCTGCGTCGGCGCGCAGTCGAGATCGAGGCGGTTCCCGAGGTCCTGACGTCCAATTGGCTCCGGATATTGAGGATGCCGGACAAGCTCAATCACCTGGTGCCTAACAATCGTGCCAATGAGACGTTGCTGCGTAAGCTCGGCGCGTCCTTCGAATACCCGATGGCGGAATTCGGCGACGGTTTCCTGACCTTCGCCAGCCCAATGGACCTGGCGGAACATTTCGAGCGGGTGGGGCCGTTTCACGCCGAGCGTGACTTCGACGTTCTCGATCTACTCGAGAACGGGTCATCGGACGCGGGGATCGACAGCCGCGATGCCCGGTCGATCATGATGAATCTCTTGCGCCAGGCATGGGAGAAGCATTGCGCCCGCGAAGGGCTTCTTGCGCATTCGTTCTCAAGCGGACTGTCCTTCCACGTTGGCGACAAAAGACTGGGCCTCAAGAAGCGCGTCTCATGGGGGCGCCAGGGTCAGAGCCGCAATTCAATGCTACGCGGTGTCGCCCGCAAGAAGATCTGGGAATACGGTGTAAGCGTAATTCCCAGCCTCTTCCCTTACCCTCATATGCGGCTCAAGGGCCGCGTGCTGTTTTCTGACATCGGCGAGCACAACAAGCCGATCGCTATTCCAGACCCCAAAACTCAGTTTCGCCTTCGGCGTTCGATCTGTTCAGCTTGGCGGAACAAGGCTTGGCATGGGCGTGTGATGGCGTTCATGGAGCTGTTGGCTGGCGACAGTCCGTATGTCGACCTTGCCGTCGGCTCGGGCGGCAGCATTACTCTCGATGCGATGCCTATCCAGTTCACAGCGCCTGTGACCGCGCGCCAGACCAACAGACTGGGCGAGGATGCGGAAGAAGCTGATCCCACAACGCTAGGCGTCCACTTCGAGGAGGAGGACGCTTGATCGAATTCTCCGAGAAATCCGTTCCGGTTCTCTACATTCCGGAACCACCGCTGGGATTTGGCCACGGGCAGGCTTCGGATCATCCGAAGGACGGCCTTACGCTTTACGGGCCTGCGTCAAAGCCTGATCGTCCCCAGATTACGATAGGTGCGGTTGGTACAAAACATGGCCTAGACCTCCTGTGCCGCTGGCTTGATGCAATCAGCAATCCCGTCGCAATTCCGCCTCGGGGTCAGCGCGACAAAGAGTTCCGGCTTCATCTTTCTGATTTTCCAGGTCTCGAGGAAGCCTTCGGCATCCGCGCCAATCCCGGCGCCATGATTAAATGCGAGATTGATCCTGCGGATATCCGTGCTGCGATTGCGATCGAGAACCATCACGAGGCGGTCGCCACCACAACTAAGCTGTTCATCGACCCTATTGAACGCCACGCGAAAAATGAGGAGCGGACGGCAGACGTTTGGATCTTCGTTGTGCCGGAAATCGTCTTCGAGACCTGCCGCCCAGTTGCGGGTCAGCGCCGTAAGGTCGAGCTTCTCAAGGGGGAATTGTCCCGGCGCCAGAAAGGGCGCGTCGACCTTCCGCTACTGGCCGGTGTTATTGATGACACGCTTGAAGCAGTGTTCGATGACATTCCCGACTTCCACCGGCAGGTCAAAGCGAAGCTTTTGAAGCTGGGCATGACATCTCAGCTTATTCGCGAGACAACCCTTGCCCCTGAAGAGTTCGTGAACAAGGCAGGATATCCGAAACGTGGCACTCAGGATTCCGCCACCGTCGCTTGGAATCTGGCCACAGGCCTGTTCTACAAAACGCAGGCGGAACCCCCGTGGAAGATCGCCCGTATGCGGCCAGGCGTCTGCTACGTCGGCTTGGTGTTTAAGCTCCTTCCCAATCACGCTGACAATCACGCCTGCTGTGCGGCGCAGATGTTCCTGAGCGAAGGAGACGGGGTCGTCTTCCGGGCGGCGAACGGGCCGTGGCAGACTGAAAACAGAGAGTTTCACCTCAGCGATCTGGCGGCCGAAAACCTGATCAAGACGGTTCTGGATACCTACAAGCAACGCTTCGGAACTTATCCGAAAGAGCTGTTCATTCACGGCCGAACCAAGTTCAACGACGCGGAATGGGAGGCCTTTAGCAAAGCCGCGCCCGACGGCACCAATATCGTAGGCGTGCGTATCCAATCGACTCATGGCGAGACCAAGCTCTTCCGCGATGGCGATTATCCGTGCCTGCGCGGCACGGCGATCCAGCTCGGAGACAAAGACGCTTATCTGTGGACCACGGGGTATGCGCCACGTATCGATACCTATATTGGTCCCGAGACGCCGAACCCGTTGTTCGTGACCGTGCTCCGCGCGAGCGGTGACTATCCCTCTATCGAGACGGTGCTGGCAGACATACTGGGTCTCACGAAAATCAATTACAACGCCTGCAATTTCAGCGACGGGTTGCCGGTCACCATTCGTTTCGCAGACAAGGTCGGCGAAGTGCTCACTATGGGCAGCGCTACGGGAGCAGAGCGACAGCCGTTCAAGTTCTACGTTTAGGGGCGTCGGACGTGCGCTGGCCACCTTTACCGTTCCCGGGCTACTCGATCCGAAGACTGAGTCCTGCTATGGAGACCTGACGGTACTTTTGGGCGTCCCCTTGAGTTACGCTGGGCAGGCAAAAAACCCGGTCTGAGGTGCGATTGACTTCGATAGATGCCGCAACCGCGAAAATATTTTTTCTTGCAGTTTTCTCAATGAAATCAAAAGCGTAGCATTTTGACGGCCTCACAGTCGGAGAATGGCCGTCAGACCGGGTACTTACCATCGAGTTTTCAAAGACTTATGCGGGATTCAGATAATCGAGTGGGAGTGAGGGCAGAGGCCCTCACACCTTCGCGAGCGCCCGGTCCACTGCCGCCACGACTTGATCCGCGTGTTCGCGCTTGAACACGATGGGTGGCCGCAGTTTCACGATATTGCCGAGAATACCCTCGCTGCCCACCAGCACGCCTTCATCGCGGATCAGGTTGATCAGGCGTGATGTTTCTTCCGCCGCCGGCTCCAGCGTCTTGCGGTCGCGCACCAATTCCATGCCCAGCGCCAGGCCGGTGCCACGCACATCGCCGATGATTGCATGCTTCGCCATCAACCCTTTCAGCTTGTCCTTGAAATAGGCGCCGGCTTCGCGCGCATTGTCGATCAGCCCTTCGTCGCGGATCACATCCAGCACCGCAAGCCCGGCCGCACAGGACACATTGTTGCCGCCGAAGGTCGAGAAGAACGGGCCGAATTGCGTGAAGTGATCCAGAATCTCGGGACGTGTGATAACAACACCCAAGGGATGTCCATTGCCAGCAGGTTTTCCGATGGTCACGAAATCCGGCACCACACCATGGTGCTGGTGGCCCCACATGGCTGTGCCCATGCGCCCGAAGCCCGATTGCACTTCATCGGCAATGAACAACCCGCCCGCCGCGCGCACTTTCTCCACGACGCCTGAGAGATAGCCTTGCGGCGCCTCAATCATGCCATTGGTCATGAAAGCGGAATCGACCATCGCGGCCGCAACGCCAAGCCCTTCCTCCTGCAACTGGGCAATCGGTGCATCGGCCAGCGCGGCATAACGCTCGGCGAGTTGCACGTCGCCACGCTTGTAGGGGCCACGATAATCATCCGGTGGGGGCAACAGGCGGATATGCGGCGCGTGCCAGAACGCGCCGGAATTCGATGGTGAGAACGCATCAATGGCATCGGTGATGCCATGATAGGCAAATTCCATGGCAAGCCCGCCGTGCTTGCCTGTCCATGCCTTGGCCATGCGCCAGGCCACATCATTCGCCTCGCTGCCAGAATTGACATAGACAACCGCAGAAAGACTCTTGTCGAGCGTCGCCGTCAAACGCTCGGCGTAGGCCAGTGACTGCTCAGAAAGATATCGCGTGTTGGTGTTGAGCACGCGTATCTGCCGTGTGATGGTCTCGACGACGCGCGGGTGGCAATGTCCCACATGCGGCACATTGTTGTAGCAATCGAGATAGCGCCTGCCATCGGCCGCCGTCAGCCACAGGCCTTCTCCCTTCACCATGTGCAACGGCGTGTCGTAGAACATATAGAGCCTGTTGCCCATGGCGGCGCGGCGGCGCTCCAGCATTTCTGCAACGCTGTGAAGGGGTTTTGGAACTGAAAATCCGGCGGCTTCACGCGCCGCTGTGATCAATCCCTCACGTTGCGCCGCAATCTCATCCAGCAATTGGTTTGCGCGGCGTGCAAAGTCTTCCAGATAGCCATTGTCCACCGACCCGCCATCAGCTCTCAGCTTGACGATCAGCGGCGTCATTAGCAGCCGCGATTCAATGAGCGGCAGTATCACGTCGACTTCCGCCTCTTCCAGCGGCGTCACGCTGCAGTATCCCGCCACAATGCTGCGCATGACTCGCGTCAAATCGGTGCCGCCTTCCATGTAATCGGCGACGGTGTTGGCAACATCTTGCACAAGGGCGCCGTGCACCATGTCTCCAAAGTCGATGATTCCGGTGATCTCTCCATCCAGCATCAGCGTGTTGAACGGATGCACGTCGCCATGGATGATCTGGCTGCGCATCGTCTCAAGCTTTGGCAGCGTCTTGGCACAGAAAGCGGAAATGATTTGTCTGGCCCGCTGCCGTTGCGCTGGTGCGATCACGTCAACATGTGCGGCAAGGTCCGGTAGACGCCGGTGGTCCCAGGCCAGGTGCCGCGCCGCTGGGGCCGGGTGGATAAATCCGCGCAGCGCCTTGCCGAGGCGCGCCACCAACTGGCCCACCTCATGCAGCTGCGCTGCACTGAGCGATGCATCGCCGATCACGTCGCCCGGCAGAAATGACAAAACGATCACGCAATGGTCTGCACCGTTGGCATGCAAGGTTGCCATCGCCTTGCCGTCAACCGTCCGCTGAACGCGCGGCACTGGCAGGCCCGCATCAGTACGCGCAATGTGTTCAAGGGCAGAAGTTTGACATTCGAAAAGAGCTGCACTTTCATGTGGGTTGCACAGCTTGAACACCCAGGCTGGGCCGCTGTCTTCGCTCACTTGATAATTGAGGTCCCGCTCGCCCTGAAGGCGTTTCCATTGCCCGCGCAACCCGAAATGTGCTTCGGCAAAATCTTGCAATGTTGCGAGGTCAACCTGCGGCGGCTGCAGGTTCTTCAGCATGGCATTGTGATTTGAGTGCTCCATGCCGCTGGCTTTGAACAGCTTTGCAAGGAAGCGTCAACTGCGGGCCAAAAAAGGCTGTTTTTTGCCTTTGACATCTGGGCCAAATCACGACATTTTTCCGGCCTCACCCTGTCGGGACGGCGTTACTCGCGGGAGGTGCTCCATGAAGCAAGGCGTCATTGCTGGCCTTTTCTATTTCGCACTCGTGTTTTTTGTTGCTTTCGGGCTTGGCGTGTTACGCGCGCTCTATGTCGTGCCGCTGACGGGCCACGCGCTGGCGGTGGCCATCGAACTTCCCATTATCTTGTCGCTTGCCTGGGTGTCGTGCCGCTGGTTCATGATCAAGTGCAACGCCGAAACCTGGGAAGACCGCGGCGTTATGGCCGCTCTATCGTTCAGCCTGTTGATCTTTGCTGAATGGGCCATCCGCTTTGTCTATGACTGGATTATTCTCGGTGATGGAACTCTGCCGCCCGTTGTTGCCACGCAAACCTTTGCAGATGGCTTGGGTCTTGCCGGGCAGGTGGCCTTCGGCCTGTTCCCGCTCATCATGAGGACAGACACTCCGCAAGAGATGTGGCCAAGGCCTCCATCACGTTGATGTAAGCATCCGGACCCGGTTCCTGCAAGGCACCCTCAGGGTCAAGAATGCCAGTCTTCGCCGCAGTGCCTTCCACAATGGTGTTGACGAGTTTCGAATCGAAGGATGGCTCCGAGAACACGCATTTTGCTTTGGCGGAAGTGATCAGGTCACGTTTTTGCGCAATGCCAGCTGCGCCCGGCGGATTTTCGGGGTGCACGGCGATGGCACCCACAGCCGTGACACCAAAGGATTTCTCGAAATACTGGTAGGCATCGTGGAATGAAATGAAGCCAGTCTTCGGCAGATGTGCAAGCTTCGCGCCGATCTTCGCCTTCAGGCCAGCAATCTTTGCCTCAGTCGCCGCGGCGTTGCTGTCGTAGGTTTTTGCATTTTGAGGATCTGCCTTGTCGAGCGCCATCGCGATGGCTTTCACCATGGCGATGGCATTGTCGGGCGACAGCCACACATGCGGGTCAACGGCATCGTGATCGCCGTCATCTTCAAATCCAGGCGCGCCACGCGGCGGCAGCACGACAATGCCATCGGCATCAATCAATTCTACTGAAGTCGCATTGGCTCCCAATTTGGCAACCGGCTTTTCGAGAAAAGCTTCCATCTCGGGGCCGATCCAGAAAACCAGGTCGGCTTCCGACAGTTTTTGCGCATCAGATGGTTTCAGCGCATAGGTGTGAGGCGAGGCGGCGCCACCCACCAGAAGTGCGGGCTCTCCCGCGCCTTGCATAACAGCTGCCACCAGTGAATGGACCGGCTTGAATGAAGCAACAACCTTAGGGGAGGCCAAGGCTGGCGTTGTAAAAATCGCGACGAGCAGGGAAAGCAGGAACGATATGCGACGCATTGCAACTCCATTCATGGGATGTTAGATTAGATCGCGTTATGTTATAACATAGCTGTTATAATATTACATTCTTGCCCGTCAACAGGTGTGTTCTGATGGTGATGGTGTCTTGCTGAAGCGCATGGACAGTTTAGTAGCGATGCAGGAGGCGGGCCTCAATCGGGCCGGGCGCTGGCTTGTGCGCGGCGTGGATCTTGCGGTGCGGCCCTCGGAAATTGTTACACTCATCGGCCCCAATGGATCCGGCAAGTCCACGACGCTGAAGCTCGCAGTCGGAATTGAAACTGCGAGTGAGGGCAAGGTCAATCGCAGGCAGGGCGCGCGCGTAGGTTATGTGCCGCAAACTCTTTCCATTGATTGGTCCTTGCCGCTCCGCGTTCGTGACTTCATGTCCTTGACACAACGCATTCCGGACGGTGACGCAAAAGCCGCGCTGGCGCGCACAGGCGCTGAAGAGCTGTGGCAGCGTGACCTGAAAAATCTCTCAGGCGGTGAAATGCAGCGCGTGCTCATGGCCCGCGCGCTGGCCCGCAAGCCTGAACTGCTGGTGCTGGATGAGCCTGCCCAGGGCGTGGACATTGCCGGCGAAGAAAACCTTTATGCCCTGATCAAATCCCTGCGGGATGAAACTGGCTGTGGCGTGCTTCTTGTCTCCCATGATTTGCATATGGTCATGGCCGCAACCGATCATGTGATTTGTCTCAACGGCCACGTCTGCTGCCATGGTGCCCCGGATGTCGTCGCGAATAACGCGGCCTACCGCCAATTGTTTGGCAGCCGGGCAGGGGCCATCGCACCCTATCGCCATCACCACGACCACGTGCATCTGCCCGATGGCCGCGTGCAACATGCCGACGGAACCATCTCAGACCATTGCCACCCCGGCGACGGCCACCATCACCTTCAGGCAGGAGCTCATGTTTTCCCCGAGGTTGCGCCACCGCCGCGCCAGAGAAAAAATGATGCTTGATGATTTTTTCATGCGCGCACTAGTGGCAGGCCTTGGTGTTGCGCTCCTCACCGGACCACTGGGCTGTTTCGTCGTCTGGCGGCGCTTGTCCTTTTTCGGCGATACGCTGTCGCACGGTGCCATCCTTGGTGTTGCGCTGTCGTTGCTCATGAATTTGAACATCATGCTCGGCGTATTTGCAGTGGCTTTGGTGCTTGCATTGCTGCTTCTGCTCTTCCAGCGCCGCACTGCGCTGGCTTCTGATTCCATACTTGCCATACTCTCGCACGGTGCATTGTCCCTGGGCCTCGTCGTCGTTGCCGCCATGAGCTGGCTGCGGATTGATCTCACCAGCCTGTTGTTCGGCGATATCCTGGCTGTGTCGAAGCCAGACGTTGCAGCCATTTGGCTTGGCGGCCTCGTGGTGCTGGTTCTTCTCGCCTGGCAATGGCGCGGCCTTCTTGCCGCAACCGTCAACCGCGATGTGGCGCTGGCCGAAAAGTCAGATAACGCGCTCTCGCCCGGCCAGCTTGACCTGCTGTTTACGCTGTTGCTGGCGATTGTAATCGCCGTGTCGGTGAAGATCATTGGCGTTGCGTTGATGACAGCGCTGCTGGTCATTCCGGCAGGTGCCGCCCGCAACTTCGCCCGTGGCCCAGCGCACATGCTTCTTTTGTCTGCACTGATGGGCTGCGTCAGTGTTGTGGCGGGCCTCTTTTCGTCCCTCAAGTTCGATGCGCCGGCCGGACCCGCCATCGTGGTCAGTGCTGTTGTGCTGTTCGGGCTGGGGCAGGTCGCAACCGCGCTGATCAGCCATCGGAAGACTGCAGAATGAAACACAGCCATGACATCGCCGGCCTCACACGCAACCAGGCATTGGTGTTGAAGGCCCTGGAAAAATCGCATTTGCCCCTCACCGCCTATGTCATCCTCGATGGCCTGCGTGCCCATGGCATCAAGGCACCCCTGCAAGTCTATCGTGCGCTCGACAAGCTGGTGGAGCTGGGCCTTGTGCATCGTGTCGAGAGCATGAATGCCTTCATGGCCTGCAGTCATCATGGCCATGGTCATGACTCCGACGCTCATCAGGATGCTGTCTTCATGATCTGCGACAGTTGCGGCACAGTGCGTGAATGCAGCGATGACAAGACGGCGGCCGTGTTGCGCAAATTGGCCCGCATGGAGCATTTTGTGCTGGCCCGCGCCAGTATTGAAATCCGCGGGAAATGCGGGAAATGCTGAACAAATCCCGGTTAATGGCCGTTAACCTTTGCACCCCTTCCCCTGCAGCCTTTCACTCCCTATCTATGACGATTGATTTGAGAGTGATTCACTGATTCAAGACCATCGGGCCACGGGCCTTTCGGAGTTTTTCATGCGCGATTTTGATCCCATTTCCCCAACCGCCGCCTTCTGGCCGTCGGTCATCCAGCAGGAGGCGCGCGGCGAGCGTGTTTATGACCTGCCATCGCGCCTGTTGCGGGAACGCATCATCTTCGTGACTGGCCAGGTCGAAGACACCATGGCCGCATCCATCAACATGCAGCTTTTGTTCCTTGAGGCCGAAAACCCCAAGAAGGAAATCGCCATGTACATCAACTCGCCGGGTGGCGTGGTGACGGCGGGCCTGTCGATCTACGACACCATGCAGTTCGTGCGCTGCCCGATCTCGACGATCGTCATGGGCCAGGCGGCTTCCATGGGCTCGGTGCTTGCCGTGGCCGGCGCCAAGGACATGCGCTTTGCGTTGCCCAATTCCTCGATCATGGTGCATCAGCCTTCAGGCGGCTATCAGGGCCAGGTAACGGACATTCTGATCCATGCCCGCCATGTCGAGCGTATCAAGAAGCGTCTGACCGAGATCTACATGAAGCACACCGGCCGCACCTACAAGGAAGTGGAAGACGCGCTGGAACGTGACAATTTCATGACCGCCGAAGAGGCCCTGACCTGGGGCCACATCGACAAGATCATGGACAAGCGCCCCGCCGCGGCTGACGGTAAATAAAACCGGGCGATTTTTCAATGTGTTACACCCACCCGTTGAAGGACCTGTGGCGGTGTTACCATAGTGAAAGAATTGCTTAACCGGCCCGAGCGCAAACTGGATTTGAAGCAGGATTCCCGGCTATAAACGCTGCATGAGGCCTGACTCGGTTTGTATGCGGTTCGGTCCCAGAGAATTGGCGCCCTGTTGTGGCGCCCCGATTGAGGAAGTGACATGAGCAAGCCAACGTCAGGTGAAAGCAAGAACACTCTGTATTGTTCCTTCTGCGGCAAGAGCCAGCATGAAGTCCGCAAGCTGATCGCCGGACCCACCGTTTTCATCTGTGATGAATGCGTCGAACTCTGCATGGACATCATCCGTGAGGAGAACAAGTCTGCGCTTGTGAAGTCCAAGGACGGCGTGCCGACGCCACAGGAAATCCGCAAGGTGCTGGACGACTATGTCATCGGTCAGGACCATGCCAAGCGCGTGCTCTCGGTTGCTGTGCACAATCACTACAAGCGCCTGAACCACGGCAAGAAGGACAACGAGGTTGAACTCGCCAAGTCCAACATCATGCTGGTGGGCCCGACGGGTTCCGGCAAAACGTTGCTGGCCCAGACGCTGGCCCGCATCCTCGACGTGCCTTTCACCATGGCTGACGCGACCACACTTACGGAAGCAGGTTACGTCGGTGAAGATGTCGAAAACATCATCCTCAAGCTGCTCCAGGCTTCCGACTATAACGTCGAGCGCGCGCAGCGCGGCATCGTCTACATCGACGAAATCGACAAGATCAGCCGCAAGTCCGACAACCCCTCGATCACCCGCGACGTGTCGGGCGAGGGCGTGCAGC
>CALMEZ010000245.1 GCA_937864985.1 uncultured Alphaproteobacteria bacterium | reverse complement strand
CCGCTTAGACTTTCCAAAAGGGCAAAAAGGAATCGAGTGCGGTGATCGCGACGTCCTTCACTGGAATTCGGAATTCGGGGCCATCGAGGCCGAGGCAAATGTCTTCGCCGCGTATCTGCTCATGCCGCTTCATGATTACCGCCGCCAAATCGGTGCGGATCAACGGCCCGACCTCGAAGTGCTGTCGAGCTGCGCTGAGCGCTACAGCGTGTCCCTCGTTGCGGCAATTCTCCGCTGGCTAGAGTTTACGACGAAGCGCGCGGTACTTGTCGTTTCACGCGACGGGTTCATCTGGTGGGCTCGGTCGAGCCAGCCGGCCTTGCGCTCCGGAGCATTCTTCAGAACCTCGGGCGCTCCGATCCCTGTCCCTGCGGCATCACTCGTCGGGCGCCAAGACAAGCTAATTGATGGCAGAATAGGTGTGGATCACGAACCTGGTATTTGGTTCAACGAAGAGGTTCGAGAAATGACAATTTTCGCCGATCAATACGATTTCGCAGTCAGCCTACTCTTGTTGCCCGACCACTACGAACCCGTGTGGCGGAATGAAGATTCTGAACTTCAAGGTACCAATCAGAGGTTTCAAACGGGGCGATAGCTGGTCGAGTGTCCAATAGTTGTGACCTTGCCCCAAGCACTTATCCAGCTTTGAGTTCACTCTGATCTATGTTGAGCTGCTCCCCAACACTGGGTCATCTGGGGCAAGAGTTTTCGGCCTCTTTCGCCAGGCGCGGCCCGGAAACGCCACCGGCGTTGTGCAGCAAAATCGGGGCTAATATCAGTGGAATCTTCTAACTCTGAGCTAAATTCCACTCGACTTCCCGCGCAAAGCAAGCATTGCTGCAGGGAAAAACGCAACGCATTTGGCCCGCGCATGAATAGCCCGCCTTGATCGCGGGCTTGTGGTGGTACGGAGGCCGATTTTGGTCTCTAGTCGGGAGAACCCCCATGAGCACCAAATCGCACAAGAACACTGTTAAGCCTAGTCAAACCAAAGTCGACAAAGTCATCAGCTTTTTGCAGCGCAAGACCGGTGCAACAGTCAGCGAGATAGCCAAGGTGACGGGCTGGCAAACACGCAGCGTGCAGGGTTTTATGTCAGGAACCCTGAAGAAGAAGCGCGGCCTGACCATTACCAGCACCAAGGAAGAGAATAAGGACCGTCGCTATTACATCGTTGAGAAAACACCATGAGCAGCGATCAATTGCGTTCGGACCTTGCGAGTTTGGACCGGCTTGAGGTTACGGAGCTGGTCTCGGTGTGGGAACGGCATCTGATCAAAAGAGCCCCTGATCACCTGCCAAGAAGCCTATTCGCAAGGCTCCTTGCCTATCAACTACAGGCACAGTTGCATGGCGGTCTGTCGAAGCGGGCGACAGCATACTTGAAAACTATTGAAGCAGATCTCATTGCGGACAGGCCGATCAAGGCACCGAACATTGAACAAAAGCAGTTGAAGCCTGGCACACAGTTGGTCCGAGAACATGAGGGTATTCATCACCGGGTGATGGTTCTGGAAGGTGGGTTCGCCTGGAATGGGATGACCTATGCCAGCCTGTCAGCAGTCGCGAAGGTCATCACGGGCACCAACTGGAATGGCCCGAGATTCTTTGGATTGAAGGAGTACAGTAAGACAAGTGTGGAGGCGAAGCCATGAGTGGTAACTCTACGACCCGCCCCTCATCGAAGCCAGTCCGCTGCGCCATTTACACCCGGGTATCGACCGATCAGGGTCTTGACCAAGAATTCAATTCCCTGGATGCGCAACGAGAGGCCTCTGAAGCCTACATCAAGAGCCAGGCCCATGAGGGTTGGACTTGCCTAAAGCAAGCCTATGACGACGGTGGATACTCAGGCGGCTCCATGGAGCGTCCTGCCCTGCAGCGGCTGCTGGAAGAGGTTAGGGCCAAGAGGCTCGACGTCATCGTCGTTTATAAGGTCGATCGCCTGACACGGTCACTCGCCGACTTTGCAAAGCTGGTGGAGCTTTTCGATGCCCACCAAGTATCCTTTGTCTCGGTCACCCAGTCCTTCAACACCACCAGTTCCATGGGTAGGCTGACCCTCAACGTGCTGTTGTCCTTTGCTCAGTTTGAACGCGAGGTCACAGGTGAGCGGATCCGAGACAAGTTCGCAGCCTCCAAGAAGAAGGGAATGTGGATGGGTGGCAATGTGCCCCTGGGATACAGGCTGGGCGACCGGAAGCTTGTCGTGGACACAGCAGAAGCCGAAACGGTGAAGCTAATCTTCTTGCACTACCTTGAACTTCAATCGATACCCAAATTGGCAGCAAGGCTTGCGGAACTTGGCATTCTATCAAGAACTCGGGTTTTGAAAGGCAGGACCATCGGTGGCCAGCCCTTCCGGACAGGAGCCTTGTCTCACCTGCTGGCAAACCGCGTCTATATTGGTGAGGTCAAGCACCATGACCAGTACTATCCTGGCGAACATGAACCGATCCTCGATAAAGGCCTCTTCGATGCCGTTCAAACTGGCCTCCGCGACCGTTTGAACAGGCATTCGACAAGAACCTCAAAGTCTGGGGCCTTGCTGCAAGGTTTGCTGTTTGACAGTGCAGGCAACCGCATGTCTCCGGCACATTCAAGAAAGCGCGGACTCCGCCACCGCTATTACCAATCCTGGGTTCTGAACCATGGACAGAAAGGCCGGGCCGGTGCAGTGAGCCGGGTGCCTGCCCAAGCCATCGAGGATGTGGTGCTGGACGCCTTGAAGGCTGAAGGAGCAGAGGCAATACAGGCTACTGAAGAGGTGTTGCCCCCCAAGGCATTGTGGGAACAGGTCGAACGGATTGATGTCCTTGAGGACAAACTGACGATCACGTTCAAACCTCAGGTTTTATCGCACAGCGATGGGCAGAACCACGACACCAAGCCCCCATTGACTATTGCCTGGGTCAAGCAGTCCCGCCGTCGAAAGAAGGAGATTATTGGCTCCGTGGGTGATGCCCCTCGCCTACCGATGCGCGCCAAAGTGAGATCGAGACTGCTCAAGGGCATTGCTCAGGGCCGGATATGGATGGATACCCTGATCAGCCACAGGGATACGACCCTTGCTGACATTGCGAAGCAGCACAATTTGTCAGAACGCAGCATCCGTTCGACGCTCTCGCTTGCCCTTCTCGCGCCCGAGATTGTCGATGCCGCTCTGGAAGGTCAATTGCCGAGAGGCCTAACTGTCACCCAGATGGCCGACCTTCCCACCAGCTGGTCCAGCCAGAAACTAGCCCTCGGGCTTGCCTGATAGCCACCAGGTTCCGCAGCGAGCGGCATCCCAAAGCCACCTCTCATACTTGCCCGCTGGAAATCCGAATTCAATGATTGTTGCGTTGCGCCAAATAGTAAGTGACAAACTGGTCTCTCCCCAGTGACAAACCAGTCTCTGAAATCCACTCCCTCTGGGTCCGGAAAACTTTTCCAGGAGGCTGAGACAAGGGCCAGAACAGGCCTCGAATAGTCGACCCGAGACTGCCGATGAGACCATATCACCAACGGCAAAGGTCAAATGAGCGGCAAAACACGGGCGTTTTTGATCTAGGGTTGGAAATTACGGCTGCCACAGAACAGCCTGGTGGAGCGAAGGGGAATCGAACCCCTGACCTCGTCATTGCGAACGACGCGCTCTACCAACTGAGCTACCGCCCCGACCTTGGGTGTGGGTCTTATAGGAAGGCGGCCAAAACACGTCAAGCAAGCGCAATGTTGCGAAGTCCTGACGCAACCTCTACATGGAGGTTCAAAAGGAACAGTCCATGTTTGTCCTGATCGACCTCATCAATCTGCTGTTTGAAATCTACTCATACATCCTTATTGCCAGCATCGTCATGAGTTGGCTCCTTGCGTTTGGCATCATCAGTTACGGAAACGCCAACGTCCGGCAATTCATCGGCGTTCTCAACAAACTGACCGAACCCGTGCTGGGGCCGATCCGGCGCATCCTGCCCGCCATCGGCGGGCTCGATTTTTCTCCCCTCGTGGCATTTATTATCCTCCGTTTTGTCCAGTCTGAAGTCATCAAGATCCTGGTCCGCGCCTTCTATTCCGGCGGCTGAACCTTGCCCCTGCGCGTGACTGCCAACGGTGTTCTGCTTGCCCTCAAGGCTACACCGAAGGCATCCCGCAACGAAATCGTCGGGGTCCGGAACCATGCGCTGATCGTCAAGGTCACAGCGGCGCCAGACAAGGGCAATGCCAACGCGGCCATCATCGAGCTCATCGCCAAGTCACTTGGAGTGCCAAAATCGGCCGTCGAACTGAAGTCAGGCGCGACGAGCCGCAACAAAGTTGTTCAACTTGCAACCGACATCGGCACCGTCCAAACTTGGTTGCAGACGTTCAGACTCGAATCCTGATTTTGCAATTTTTCGCGGCAATCACCCGCTGCCTTAGGCTTTCTGCGCCTCTTCAAGAAAAAGTTCGCGCAATTTGCGGGTCACCGGGCCAGGCTGGCCGCCGCCAACGCGTTTGCCATCAACCTCGACAATCGGCATGACAAACTGCGAGGCTGACGTGAGGAAGGCCTCATCGGCATCATAGGCTTCCTGTGGCGTGAACAGGCGCTCTTCGATTTTGACGTTATGTTCGTTTGCCAATCGGAACAACGCGCGGCGCGTGCATCCTGCCAAAATGCGGTTGGACAGCGGCCGCGTGATGATCGTGTCACCTTTGACAATATAGGCATTGGAAGACGTGCCTTCCGTCACATGGCCGTCCTCGACCATCCAGGCTTCAGCAGCGCCCTTCTCATAAGCCTCCTGCTTTCCGAGAACGGGAGCCAGCAACATTACTGACTTGATGTCGCGGCGCAGCCAGCGGATGTCCGGTGTGGTCACAACCTTGACACCTGTACGCGCATTTGGATTGTCTACCAGGTTCATGATCTGCGGGAAGGCCACAAGCGATGATGTGATGTCCTTCGGGAAGTTGAACATGCGGTCAGCAACACCGCGCGTCACCTGCATGTAGATGATGCCTTCCTTCAGGCCGTTGCGCTCGATCAACTCAACGTGCATGGCGCGCAATTCGTCTTTGGTGCAAGGCCATGCCATGCGCAGTTCCCTCAGCGAACGGTCGAGCCGCTCCATGTGCGCGTCGTAATCGACCAGCTTGCCGTTGACGATGGGCGTTACTTCATAAACGCCATCAGCGAAAAGAAAGCCACGGTCGAATATCGAGACCTTGGCCTCGGATTCCGGAAGATACTGGCCATTCACATAGGCAATGCGGGGCATGGGCTTTCCCTAGTCCTTGTCGGTTTGCGCCTTGGTACCCGTCATGATCCGGTCAATCAAGGCAAGAAGCAGCGCTGAGCCCACAAACGCCATGTGCACGATGGTGAGCCACATGATCTTTGACTCGCTATACTGGTCTGAATTCAGGAAGACCTGCAGCAGGTGGATGGAGGAAATGGCCACAATCGTCGAGGCCACTTTGATTTTAAGCGAACTCGCGTCAATCTTGCCAAGCCACGACAACTCAGCATCATCGCCATTCACATTGTCAAAGCGGCTGACAAAGTTTTCATAGCCTGAAATGATCACCATGACGACCAGGCTGGCCACCAGGCTGGCATCAATCAGGCTCAGAATCTTGAGAATGGCGTCGGTCTCCTCCAACACCATCACTTTCGAGAAATATTCCCAGAGCTTGCGCAGGAACGAGATCGCATACAGGCCCAGGGCAGCCGTCAGTCCAAGATAGAAGACCACAAGCAGCCAGCGGGACGCAAGAATGACACCTTCAACAGCATGTTCAGCGGCTTTGGCCGTTGTTTTTTTGTCTGGCGTCATGTCGAGGGTCCGGCAAGTTGGGTGTTTCGAGTTTTCCAGATTGAGTAGATAATTCCGCCAGCCAGAATGGCAAGTGTCAAAGTAAGGCTGATGAGCACGTCAATTTTGATGCCCAGCGGCACCAGAAACACCTTGATGCCAACCAGGATCAAAATGATGGCCAGCGAATACTTGAGGTAGGCAAACCGATGCATCGCAGCTGCGAGGGCGAAGTAAAGTGACCTCAAGCCCAAAATGGCAAAGATATTGGAGGTATAAACGATAAAGGGATCCAGCGTGACAGCGAAGATGGCTGGTACCGAGTCCACGGCAAATACCAGGTCAACAGCTTCCACAACGACAAGTGCCACGCACAGGGGCGTAAGATGGGTAACAAGCTTGCCAGTCTTTGTGTCAGGCAGCTTGACCGTGAAGTCATGGCCATGCAGCTTGTCGGTGATGCGGAAGTGCTTGCGCATGAACCGCAACACGGGATTGCTCGCCATATCGCCTTCATGGCCGTCTGATGTGAACATCTTGAAGCCCGTGAACAGCAGGAAGGCCCCGAAGATGAACAGCACCCAGGAAAATTTGCTGACCAATGCCGCCCCAAAGCCGATCATGATGGCGCGCATGACAATGGCACCGATGATGCCCCAGAAAAGAACACGATGTTGATAGGCGCGCGGAATGGCGAAGAAGCCGAAAATCGTGGCGATCACGAATATGTTGTCCATCGCCAGAGACTGCTCAATCACATAGCCGGTAAAGAATTCGAGGCCGGACTGGGAACCGTGCGACCACCAGACCCAGCTGCCAAAGGCCGCGGCGATGGCCACATAACCGCTATAAAGAATGAAGCTTTCGCGCGCCGAAATTTCGGTGTCGCCCCGGTGCAGCACGCCAAGATCGAATGCCAGAAGTGCCACGACGATAGCAAGGAAAGCAGCCCAAAAATAAACAGGCGTGCCGAGAAAGTCCGCTGTTAGGGCCGCTGTCAAAAGCTCCATGGGCACTCCCTGATATTATGTTGTCTTGAGGTTCCGACATCGCGGCCAGCAAAGCTTGTCCGCCAGAGGGGCCCGGCACCTTACCGGCGATTTGGGAGGCAGCCCACGGAAATTCAATAGGCTGCCAAAACTATTTCTATTCATAGCCTTATGGGGTAGACGAAAGCTTCCATAACCATCCGACTGGACACTTCCCCGCCATGCCCAAGCCCTTCATTTCAATCGACTGGGGGACCACGTCTTTCCGTGCTTGCCAAGTGGATGGGGTTGGCCGGGTCACGGGTCAGCGCAACGCCCCTGAGGGTATTCTGTCGGTGAAAGATGGCGCCTTTGAACAAGCGCTCGAACGCCATCTGGACGGTTGGGACAGGTCCCTACCCGTTGTTGCGGCCGGAATGATCACCTCCCGCCAGGGCTGGGTAGAGCTACCCTACGTGGATTGCCCTGCCGGACCTGCCGAGCTAGCCAGGGCCATTCACGTCAGGCAGCTGCACTCCGGCCGCACCGTGCTTTTCCTCACAGGATTGCATTTGGCAAGCTCAACACTTGGCCATGACGTGATGCGCTCCGAGGAAACCCAAGTCTTCGGGTCACTGGACACAGGTGCCACTCACTTCGTCACACCCGGCACCCACAGCAAGTGGATTGACGTTGAAAGTGAACGCATCACAAATTTTGCCACCTATGTGACGGGTGAAGCCTACGCTGTTCTGCTGAAGCACAGCATTCTAGGCCGCCTGATGGCCGAAGATGAAGATGACAAACCAACATTCCTGAAAGGCGTCGATGCGGCCTTTGCCGATCCTGCAGGATTGCTCCACAACCTGTTTTCCGTGCGCAGCCTCGGCCTTTACAACGCCATTCCGGCCAAGCATCTCGCGTCCTATCTTTCAGGGCTCGTAATAGGTTCAGAAGTGGCTCACGCCATTAGCAACCGCGACACAAAAGCGTCCTATGTCGTTCTCGCATCACCGGGAATTGGCGGCAAATATGTGTTAGCCATGCAGGCCGCGGGCCTCAACGTCACCATGGGAGATCCCCTCGCCATGGTGAAAGGCCAAGCCATTGTTGCACAGGCAGCGGGGATCATCTGATGACACTGGAAGACGCCCTGAATGCCTGCGGTCTGATCGCCATTCTGCGCGGCATCGCCCCCGCCGAAACAGTTGGTGTGGGGCAAGCCCTGTTTGATGCCGGCATCCGGATTGTGGAGGTTCCACTCAATTCGCCAGACCCCTTCACATCGATTGCCGCACTGCAAAAAGCGCTTGGTGACCGGATGGTGGTCGGGGCGGGCACCGTGCTCAGTGTGCAGGACGTGAACATGCTTGCGGAGCATGGCGGCCGCATCAGCGTATCTCCCAATGCCAATGCAACTGTCATCAAACGTGCCCGCGATCTGGGGATCGAGCCCCTGCCCGGCGTTTTCACGCCGACAGAAGCCTTCGCGGCGATTGAGGCCGGCACCCGGCACCTGAAACTGTTTCCGGCGGAAGTATCATCGCCTGCGGCCATCAAGGCCTGGAAGGCGGTCTTGCCGGCTCACATTCACATCCACGCCGTGGGCGGCATCAACGCGTCAAACATGGCGGAATGGCTGGCATGCGGTGTGACGGGTTTCGGAATTGGCTCGAACCTTTATAAACCAGGCAAGGCAATTGCCGACATCAGCAAGACAGCACGTGAATTTGTTTCAGCCTACAAGACGGCTAGGGGACACTAGATGACGAAAATCGCACTGGTCACAGGCGCCGGCTCCGGCATTGGCCGCGCCTGCTCCATCGCCTTGGCTGAAGCAGGATATACTGTTGTGTTGGCGGGCCGCGACGAA
The DNA here is from genome assembly GCA_937864985.1 of uncultured Alphaproteobacteria bacterium. Lineage (GTDB taxonomy): Bacteria > Pseudomonadota > Alphaproteobacteria > Rhizobiales > Aestuariivirgaceae > Aestuariivirga. The sequence goes on along the minus strand of CALMEZ010000245.1, from coordinate 7,876 downwards.
ACAAAACTGAACTCCACCGCAGCCTTGATCAAGTCAGCAAGTCTGGTGGTGCCGACGGATGTCACCAACCCGAAATCCGTTGAACACCTGTTTGCGACAATAAAGTCAAAGTTCGGGCGACTCGACCTCTTGTTCAACAACGCCGGCACCGGCGCACCCGGCACGATCCTGCTGGAAGACCTGACCTTTGAGCAATGGGCTAACGTGGTGAACACCAACATCACGGGACCGTTCCTTTGTACCCAGCAGGCTTTCAAGATCATGAAGGACCAGACACCGCGCGGCGGCCGCATCATCAACAACGGCTCCATTTCAGCCTATGCCCCCCGTCCCAATTCGGCGCCTTACACCTCAACAAAGCACGCCATCACCGGCCTGACAAAATCGAGCAATCTCGATGGCCGGAAATATGACATCGCAGTTGGGCAGATTGACATCGGCAATGCCCAAAGCGACATGACCAAGACCATGGCCTCAGGCATGCCGCAGGCCGACGGCAGCATCAAGCCGGAGCCCACCATGGATGTGAACGAAGTGGCCCGCGCCCTTGTTCACATGGCCTCTCTGCCTTTGTCTGCGAATATCCTGTTCTTGAATGTCATGGCCAGCAAGATGCCGTTTGTGGGCCGGGGATAAGATTGACCCCATCTCCCCGGACTGCGGTAACACTGACATTCCTCGCCTTCGGCGCCCTGATGGGCGCACTTGTCGGCGCCATTCCTGTGCTCAAGGCACAAACCGGCGTCGACGCATTTACTTTTGGCATTCTCGCCGCTCTAAGCACGGCCGCCAATATTTTGGCGCTTGGCCTTGGTGGAGTTTTTGCCCGCTGGTTCGATCATCGCAGCATGATGTTGTGCATCATGCCAGTCGGCCTGGCGGCGCTTTTGGCTGCACTCATGGTGCAATCTGCCTGGGCTTTTGGCGTCACATTCATTTTGTTCAATTTTTGCCTTGGCATACTCGATCTGTTCATGAATGCTGAAGCCAGCGTCGTTGAGCATGACGGTGGCAAGCCCGTTTTTGCATCTTTCCATGCCGCAGTGCTTTACGCAATTGGCGCGGCCGGACTGGCCAGCGGCTTTATTGCAGTGAATTTCGGTGCAGTCTGGGCGGTTGTGCTGGCCGTTCCTTTCGTTTCGGCGGCGCTTGTTGCAGTCAACAGCGCCATTCCGCATCGTAGGGAAGAGCGCGCGGCCAATCGCAATTCAGCCGCGCCGTTGCCGCGCAAACTGCTGGCCCTCATTGGCATCATTATTGGTCTCGATGTGGCCTGTGAACTCGCGTGCGTGCAGTGGTCCGGCCAATTGCTTGCGGAAATGCGGCCATCGCTCGCCGAGTATTCGGGACTCGGCGTCGGATTTTATGGCCTGTGCAATGGAACAGTGCGCTTGCTGGGCGACAAGCTGCGGGCCCGTTTCAATGATTTGACCTTGGTGGCAGTTTCACTTTGCATCGGTGTGCTGGGATTTGCGGTGCTTGCTACAGGTCCTGGTTTTGCGGTCTCAGTGATTGCCTTCGCCGTGGCAGGTTCAGGCTTGGGTCTCATTTTTCCATGCTTGTTCTCGGTTGCAGCCAGTCTTTCACCCAGCGCCCGCGCCGCAGCACTGGGCTTTGCCTCTGCAGTCAGCGGTCCGCCACGTATTTTTCTTCCGGTTCTGCTCGGGATGTTGGCAACGGCATATGGTCTGAACGCCATTTATGCTGCTGCAACGGTGGCAGCTATTATAGCGGTTCTTTTCACCTTCTGGGCCATACACGCCATGACTTCAGAAAGTGCAGAAATGAAAAATGCCGCCCCTTTGTGAGGGGCGGCACAGATTCTGCCTGACGGGGAAGGGGGAGGGAAAATCAGGCAGCTTTTGCTTCAATGGTCTTTGGCTTGGCAGCCTGATTGATGGCGATCTGCCGCGGCTTCATGGTTTCCGGAACCTCGCGAACCAGCGAAACATGGAGCAAACCGTTTTCGAGTTCAGCACCCTTCACCTCAACAAAGTCAGCCAGGTGGAAGCGGCGCTCGAAGGCACGGGCGGCAATGCCCTGGTGCACATAGTCAGGTGCCGGACTGTCTGATTTCTCGGCCTTCTTGCCGGAGACGGTCAAAACATTGCCCTTGGCCTCGATGGCCAGATCCTCAGACGAAAAACCAGCAACCGCCATGGTGATGCGGAAGGCATTTTCGCCGAGGCGCTCAATATTATAGGGCGGATAGGTCGGCGTTTCACCCGTCTGCGCTTCGTCCAGCATACGGAACAGACGGTCAAAACCGATGGAAGAGCGATGGAAAGGGGTATAGTCAAACATGTCACATTCTCCTTGAAGCCATGTGGTTGAAAATCCACCAGAAAGGCTGGATTTTCAGTTGCGTTGCACGGGCCCTCTCGGCACCCGTGCAACCTATCTGGGGAGGTTTTTGAGAGTTTCAAGGGCTGGCGTGGGGATGTTTTTGCCCCAATCCTGACACGAACCTGAACCGCAGATGAACAAACGCTTCGGGTTTCGTTCAACTTGGCCCGGCTAGTCTCATAAGCACGATGGCCATTCCGGCTGTTCGAGTAGAGTGAAGACCAAGGGGGGCATACATGTTCATGAAATCCATTTTCGCTGCCACGGCAGTTGCTGCAACGCTGGCTGGCGCCGCACCTGCTGCCCAGGCGAAACATCACCATCACGTCGACCTCGGAATCAACATCGGCGTGCCAACCTGCGGCTCTGGCTACTATGATCCGGCTTGCGACTATCCGCCCCCACCCCCTCCTCCACGCCCCCACCATGTCTATATGCCGGATTACGGCTATGATTCCGGATACGGTGGTGACTATGGCTATGGTGATGGCGGTTACGACAGCGGCTATGATCGCCTGAGCTGCGGCGAAGGCCGCCAGATTGTCCGCCAGTCCGGCTGGCGCGGCGTGCGCCCCTTCGATTGCGACGGTCAGAACTACAAGTACACGGGCTTCCGCCGCGGCGACAACTGGGTCATCGTCCTCGACAGCCGCACCGGCACGATCATTCGCCGCTACCGCAATTAGCCACGAGGTGCGTTGCTTGTGGGCGGCATTCCCGGATGCTGCCCATCCTCTTTTTGGCCATGATCACATTCTAAGTCTCATTTCATCAAACGCGAAGGGGACGCTTCCATGTTACGCAAACTTGCACTCGCCGCTGCCATGCTGGCTGGCCTTATGGCCACTGGCGCATCTGCTCATCCACATCACTTCGGCCCGGATTGCGGCGTCTGGTGGGGTTCGGACTGCGGCGGCTTTGGCGATCCGTTCTATTCCTGGCGCGAAGAAGAATTCGGTGACCGTGTGAGCTGCCCTGAAGCCAAGCGTATTGTCATGGGGCGTGGTTACGCCAAAGTGCGCGCTGCATCCTGCGGTGTACGCGTCCACAGTTTCACCGGCTTGCGCAAGGGTCACAAGTTCCTGATCAAGGTCGATGGCTATAACGGCGACATCTGGTCAATTCGCCGGATCGACTAACTTCACGTTTTCATTGAGGGCGGGCTATCATGTCCATCACGTCAAAAATCATTCTTGCTGCAGCCACTTCAGCCTTGTTGCTGTCTGGCAGCAACGGCGCCGAAGCAGGCCGCCTGCGGTTCCTGCATTTCCCGCACATCTTCCCGCCCTATGATTCCTATGATCCCTATTATGATGACCCGGCCTATGATGGCGGCGATGTTTCATATGCCGATCCGGGCGATGTCTATGATGATTCCGATCCTTACTATGTGCCGCGGCGCCACAAGCGCCATGTGATCATTGAACAGGATGTGAACCCGTGGTGGCTTGATCCGCCACCGCCATCACGCAAATTGAAGAGCACGCGCGCCCTGGAGCCTGTGCCCTATCACAAGCCTGCCACGAAGAAGAAGGTGGTCGCTTCAGCACCTGTTCCGAAACTTGCGCCCGTGAAGAAGAAGCTTGCCCCCCTCGCCCTGGCACCTGAAACAAAGCCAACGCCTGCCAAGCCCGAGGTGACCACGGCAAGCCTTACGCCCGCAAAGCCGGTTGCCAAGACTCCCGCCACGTCGAAGACCATCGGTTGCACGGCGGGGGCAGCGATTGTCACGGGCTATGGCTTTGCCAATGTAACGCCCAAGACATGCACAGGTGCAGTCTATGCCTACAACGCCCAGCGTGACGGCAAGCCCTATGTCATCAAGCTGACGGCGGCCCAGGGTGAGATCACCGAAGTCGCCAAGCAATAGGCCAAGGCTGGCCACGCGCCGCAGACTGGTTTAAAGGCCGGAGCCATGGATATGGCTCCGTCCACCCAGCTTTTTGAAACGCCTGACAATCCGGCGCCATCGGGCGCGGCCTGCCATACCGTCGTGACGGCGGATCGCATGAAGCTCCGCGCCATGCATGCCCCCGCTTTTTCAGCTGAAACGCGCGGCACCGTTGTGCTGCTGAATGGCCGGGCCGATTACGTCGAGCGCTATTTTGAGACGACGCGCGAATTGCAGGTGCGCGGCTTTCACGTCGTATCCTTCGACTGGCGTGGCCAGGGTGCATCTGACCGCCTGATCGGCGACAGTCTGCGCGGCTATGTGAAAAGCTTCAACCAATTCGATGAAGACCTGCGCGCCATCATGGAAAAGCTTGTCCTGCTCGCTTGCCCGGCGCCCTATTACGGATTGGGTCATTCCACCGGCGGGCACATTCTGCTGCGCAACTGCTTCGGCAAGACATGGTTCAGAAAAGCCATCTGCACCTCACCGCTTCTGGGTTTCCAGTATGGTGCCTGGCCGCGCCTTGTGGCGCATCTGCTGGCAGCCAGCATGTGCGCCTTTGGCCTGGGTCGCATGTACCTCCCCGGATACGCACACGGACCCTTTCTGTTGCGTGGCTTTGCAAACAATCCCCTGACCTCTGATGCCCATCGCTGGGACCGCGATCATCGCACACTCGAGGCCCATCCCAGCCTCGGCGTCGGTGGGCCGACCTATGCCTGGTTTTTTGCGGCGATCCTCAGCATGGAACGGCTGAACCGCGAAAAGCGCCGCTCCGGCACATCATGTCCAGTGATGCTGATCACCGCCGGCAAGGATCGGGTGGTTGACACCAAGGCTGCCCAGGATTTTGCCGCCAGCGTGCCAGGCGTGTCCCAGGTGATGATCCCGGAAGCGCTGCACGAAATTCTGATTGAGCGCAACGAAATCCGCGCTGCTTTCTGGGCCGCGTTTGACAGCCTTATCGCTTCAGCTTGACAGCTGTTGATAAGCCATGTTGATGCGCGCCTGCATGGCAGCCGCATAGTCTTTCATCTCCTGCGGCAGGTCGAGGTTTGCAAAGCGGTCCGGATGATAGGACTTGGCAAGCGATGCCCAGGCGGCCCGTACCTGTTCATGACTGGCACCCCGCTCTACGCCCAGCACGGCATGCGCATCAAACACCGCCTTGTCAGCAGCGCGCCGCTGCTGGTTGAGCTTTGCCTGCGGTGGGTCGCTGATCTCCACCTTGTCCACCGTGCGCTTGTTAATGAACAGCTGCTGGCCGCCGCCGGCAATGACGTCAAGAAAAGTCTCGGCATTGTTCAATGTCTCGGCCAGCTTGCCGGTGAGGCCCAGCTTGACGCTGACCGGCAGTTTCTTGCCGTCATTGAGCTGCAATATGGCCAGCGCACGCTGGCCCTGATTTCCGGATGAGGATGCAAACATGGCGGAACTCCTTTTCCGCATTTGCCCGGAAATGGGTAAATGCCGGATAAATCGTCCATCACTGCCAAATTGCATTGTGCAATGCGGTATGCTATCCGCCAGCCCAATTCCCGATAAGCTTGTTAAGAAAGTCAGGCGCTCTCCCATGAATTTGCGCAACATCGCCATTATTGCCCACGTCGACCATGGCAAGACCACACTGATTGACCGTCTGCTCAGCCAGTCCGGCACTTTCCGCGACAACCAGAAGGTTGGCGAACGCGTCATGGATTCCAATGATCTCGAACGCGAGCGCGGCATCACCATTCTCGCCAAGGTGACGTCCCTCATGTGGAAGGACACTCGCATCAACATCGTCGACACGCCCGGCCACGCCGATTTCGGCGGCGAGGTGGAGCGCATTCTAAACATGGTGGATGGTGCCGTGCTGCTGGTTGACGCCGCTGAAGGCCCGATGCCGCAAACCAAGTTCGTGTTGCAAAAGGCCCTGAAGCTGGGCCTCAAGCCAATCGTCTGCATCAACAAGATTGACCGTCCCGATGAACGCCACATCGAAGTGGTGAACGAGGTGTTTGATCTCTTCGCCGCCCTCGACGCCAGCGAGGAGCAGCTCGATTTCCCGATCATTTACGGGTCTGCCAAGCATGGCTGGATGGCCGACAAGCCGGAAGGCCCGCAGGAGAACATGGACGCCCTGTTCAACCTGGTGGTCAGGCACTTCGCCCCGCCGGTGGTTGAAGATGGCCCGTTCCGCATGCTGGCGACAACGCTGGAAGCCAACCCGTTCCTTGGCCGCGTGCTGACGGGCCGCATCCGCTCGGGTTCCGTGAAGGCCAACCAGGCGATCAAGATTCTGGCGCGAGATGGCTCGACGGTTGAGACCGGCCGTGTCTCGAAGGTTCTGTCGTTCCGCGGCATTGAACGCGTGCCTGTTGATGAGGCCTTCGCCGGCGACATCGTGCAGATCTCGGGCATGGTGAAAGCCACCGTATCTGACACCTTCTGCGATCCATCGGTGACCGAGCCGATCGCGGCAACACCCATTGACCCGCCGACACTGGCCATGGCTTTCCGCATCAATGACGGCCCGCTGGCCGGCAAGGAAGGTGACAAGGTGCAATCGCGCGTCATCCGTGAACGCCTGATGCGCGAGGCGGAAGGCAACATTGCCTTGCGCGTCACACCATCGGAAACTGAAACCGACGCCTTCGAAGTGGCAGGCCGCGGCGAATTGCAGCTCGGCATCCTGATCGAGACTATGCGCCGCGAAGGCTTTGAACTCACCGTGGGCCGCCCGCGTGTCGTGTTCAAGACCGATGAGACGACAGGCGAAAAGCTTGAACCCATCGAGGAAGTGATCATCGACGTCGATGAAGCCTATTCCGGTGTCGTGGTGCAGAAAGTCTCCGAACGCAAGGGCGAGCTGCGCGACATGCGCCCCTCCGGCACCGGCCGCCAGCGGCTGGTATTCCATGCACCCACGCGTGGCCTGATCGGCTATCAATCGGAACTGCTTTCCGACACGCGCGGCACGGCCATCCTCAACCGCCTGTTCCACGGCTATGCCCCATACATGGGCGATATTTCGGCCCGCCACACGGGTGCCCTGATATCGAATGGCGAAGGCGAAGCCGTGACCTATGCCATGTTCAATCTGCAAGACCGTGGACCGATGTTTATTGAGCCAGGCGCCAAAGTTTACCCCGGCATGATTGTGGGCGAACACACACGCGGCAATGATCTTGAGATCAACGTTTTGAAAGAAAAAAAGCTGTCGAACGTTCGCTCCAAGGGCTCGGAAGAAGCGCAGATCCTGACGCCACCTATCAAGATGTCGCTGGAAAAGGCCTTGGCCTATATTGGCGAAGACGAATACGTGGAGATCACGCCCAAATCCATCCGCCTGCGCAAAGCCGTGCTTGACTCCAACGAACGCAAGCGCCTGTCGCGCCAGAAGGAAGCCGCCGCATAGGCATGTCACAGCGCGCCGCACCTTGTGATGCAGCGGCAAAAATCTGATTGAAGGGAACGGGGCTGCCAGAAAATGGCGGCCCCGTTTTCGTTTGGCGAAAAAGCGGAGGGAAATGTCTCTGCCGGGCTTTGGCCGGATCAGTACACATGTGTTTGGGAGACTGGGCTGAAGCCCGGCAAATGTGGCTGGTTTCCGCTCTGTTTTGAACCCGGGGGCCATACGTCCGCCGCAAGGCA
>CALMEZ010000244.1 GCA_937864985.1 uncultured Alphaproteobacteria bacterium | reverse complement strand
GGCTTCGAAAATATCCGCCACAGTGATGGCCGCCGCCTGCTCCACGACATCGGCCAATGCCGGGTCGAGCAACGCCTTCTTCTCCGGCGGCAGGTTGCCGAGAATGCTGCGCGCCGAAGACCACCACAGGGTGCGGAAACAGGGGGCGGGATCTTCGAAGCCAGGATCAACCTCCGTCACCTTGGCGCCCAACGATGCCAGCAGCTTCACGGCCTTTTTCACGGCACCTGCGATTTCCGGATCGACTTTCACGTAGCCCAGTACTGGCGAATAAGCGATGCGCAACCCCTTGACGCCGCGCAAAAGCTTCTTGGTGTAGTCATGATCATCATAGGGCAGCGAGAACCAGTCTCGGTTATCGGGCTTGGCAATCTCATTCATCATCAGAGCGGCGTCTGGCACATTGCGCGTCATGGGGCCGACATGCGCGACGGTGCCGAAGGGCGACAGAGGGAAGGCGGGCACGCGGCCAAAGGATGGCTTGTGGCCAAAGATGCCGGTGAAGCCAGCAGGAATACGGATGGAGCCGCCGCCATCCGTTCCCAAAGCCAACGGTGCGTAGCCAGCTGCAAGGCCCGCCGATGAGCCCCCGGACGAGCCGCCGGGCGTTGTATCCTTGTTCCAAGGGTTGCGGGTGATGCCGGTCAGGGGCGAGTCGGTCACGCCCTTCCAGCCGAATTCCGGTGTGGTGGTGAGGCCCAAGAAAACGGCTCCGGCTTCACGCAGGCGTGCCACCGAGGGTGCATCCACGTCCCACGGGCCCGATTTGTCGATGGTCTTTGAGCCGCGTGAGGTGGGCCAGCCCCTGGTCAGAAGCAGGTCCTTGATGAGCACGGGTACGCCATCGAGTGGCCCCAGGGGTTTGCCCTTTTTCCAGCGCCTTTCGCTGGCGGTGGCCATTTCCAAGGTGGTTTTCTCGTCGATCAGCGACATGGCGTTGATGGCCGATTCGTGTTTGGTCATCTGGCCAAGACAGGCCTTCGCGACGTCGACCGGCGACAGCTTGCCCCTGCGGAAAGCCTTGGAAAGGGCCCGTGCCGTCATCCAATGTGGGTTTTTGCTCATTTTTCGCTCCTGTTCGACCGAGATAAGCAAATGCCATTGTCACAATCACCCCCCAAAAACAGGTGCGAATCTAAACCGAAAATGAACGGCGCATTCAGGCTGGGTTCCGCTTCGGCCTTCTATGTTTCTCCCAAGTTCAACGCCAAACACTTCAAGACCGAACCACAGGGAGGTTCAAAATGATCCGCTACACCATCTTCGTTGCAGCCATCGTCGCTTCCGCCGCCACCGCCATCGCTTCACTGCCCACCGGGAAACTTCACACTGTGACCGGCAAAAACGTCACGGATATCGCCAAGAACGTCGAATGGACTGCTGCCCCGCTGTTTGTCGAAAAGTGCGCCAAGGAGGATTGCTCCGACACCCCTGCTTCCTGATTTCCTGACATTGACCAGCCGCCGGGACGGCAGCCTGGTCATTGCAAACCGGGGTCGGGACCAGAAAGGCCTTCAACCCGCCCCCTCAAAAGGTCTTTTTGGACCGACCCCGGTTTCCCCTACTCCCCTCCCGGACAGCCCCCGATCCCCTGCACCCCACCCCACTCAAGATCGAACTGTCCCACCTCAAGCCCCGGCCCACCCGCAGCCGGGGCTTTTTCTTGGGCCGTTATGGAGCTGCAAAAAATGAAACCTAAACGCCAGATGAACCGTTCCTTCAGGCTTGGTTCCGGTTGGGTTTCCTAATGTCACCTCAAGTTCAACGCCAACGCCTCACGACAGGCACATAACAAGGGAGACTGACATGACAAAGACATTCAAGACACTGAGCCTTTCTGCGGTTCTCGCCGTTGGCTTTCTTTCGGCTGGCGCCTTTGCAAACGCCAACACGCAGAATGCAGCCCCTGCGAATGTGACCGAGATCACATCCAAGAACATCACAAACATCTACAAGAACTCCACCTGGCCACTGCAGGGCCAAATCACAACGGAAGCCTGCAAGCTGAGCCATTGCCAGGAGATCTGATGTTGAGAATTTCGCCCTTCTCTGGGGGCGAAGGCATCGGGGCCGGCCGGGCCTGACAACGCCCCCTCGAGGGTCCGGCCGCCCCGCTGTTTCATTTCCCGGTTTGACTTTGTTGCGGTCCGGCATAATCTGGCCACAACGATAAAAAGGGGGGACCTCATGACATTCAAAAGCATTATCATTGCAGCGGCAGCCATGGCCACGCTGGCAACAGCAGCCCAGGCCGCAGATCCGATTGTCGGCAAATGGAAGCGGCCCAATGGAATCATTGTGCAGTTTTCGCCTTGCGGCGGCGCATTCTGCGCCTCGCCGATCACCGGCCCCAACGCAGGCAAGAGTGCCGGGAAACTCGCTGCAATCGGCGGCAACAAATACAAGGGCACGCTGACCGACCTTGAAAACAACAAGACCTATTCCGGCAAGGGCTCGATCAGTGGTGGCACGCTCACCGTATCCGGCTGCGTGCTGGGCTTCTTGTGCCGCAGCGAAAGCTGGGTGCGCCAGTAAGGTTCAAGTCACCTTCAACCGCTTTTGCTGCCGCGACGACTCAATCGCCGCTTCGACGACCTTTTGAATTTCATAAGCCTCGGCAAAATCCGGTCCCTGCCGTGGTCCGCCAGCGATTGCAGACAGGAACTCAGCCATCTCAATGGTCTTCAAATCGTTGAAGCCCAGCTGGTGGCCGCCCGCGACGCAGAACTGGCCATAAGGGAAGTGCTGTGGACCCGCTTCCAACTTGGTGAAGCCCATGTGACGCGCCTCGCCGCCTGCCTTGTAGAAATGCAACTCATTGAGCCGTTCCTGCGTGAAAACGAGGCTGCCCTTGGTTCCCGAGAGTTCAAAGGCGAGTTGCATCTTGCGGCCGGTGGCCATCCAGTTGGCTTCCAGGGTGCCACCACAACCACGTTCAAAGCGCACCAACAGGCGGGCAATGTCATCAACCAGCACAGGCGTGCGGTCTTTGGAGCCGCGCGATGAAGGGCGCGATTCAAAAATGGTTTCGACATCTGCATTCACGTCCGTGATCGGTCCCAGCAGAAATCGGGCCATGCAGATGATGTGCGAGCCAAGGTCAGCTATGACGCCGGGGCCACCAACTGGATCAATGCGCCAGGTGTAGGGCGCGTCGGGATCATGCATATAGTCTTCGGCATGGATGCCGCGAAAATTTGTGATCTCGCCCAGCTCTCCCGCGGCGACCATGTCTCGCGCCAGTTTTAGCAATGGATTCTTGATGTAGTTGAAGCCGACTTGCGTCACCACGCCCTTGGCCTTGGCGGCTTTCATCATCTCGGCGGAGTCAGCGAGATTTGGTGACAGCGGTTTTTCACAATGCACGTGCTTGCCAGCGGCGATGGCGGCCAACGCCATTTCCTTGTGAAGCGTGTTGGGCGTGGTGATCGATACGACATCAACGGCAGGATCAGCGATCAGTGCCCTCCAGTCCCCGGTTGATGATTCAAAGCCATACTGATCCGCCGCTTTGGCGGCCGCCTCGGCGTTGACATCGGCCACCATGCGCAGGCGCACGGTGGGAATATCCGGGTAGGCTGCCTTGGCGGCCCGATAGGCAAAGGCATGGGCCTTGCCCATGAAGCCTGTGCCTATCAGGCCGATGCCGATGTCTCGTTTAGGCATTCGGAAAACCCTGCATCTCCACGGTGTATCCGGCTGCCGTCATGACGCGCATCAGTTCCTTGTGGCCGACTTGCGCCATCCTGAGAGGCGGATTCTTCTTCGGATCCTGCTCGGCTTCAACCACGAACCAGCCCTCATACCCATATTTGGCAAGCCGCTTTACGAAGGCTTCGAAGTCCAGCGACCCATCGCCCGGCACCGTGAAGGCGCCAAGCGCCACGGCATCCAGGAAGGATTGCTTCGAGCGATCGAGCTTGTTGATCACATCCATGCGCACGTCCTTGGTGTGAACATGCTTGATGCGCTTGTGATGATTATCGACAGCGCGCAAAGGGTCGCCACCCGCAAATGCAAGGTGGCCCGCATCGAGCAGCAGCGGAATGCCGGAATGATGCATGAAGCTGTCCAGCTCCTGCTCGGTCTCGACCACGGCGCCCATGTGATGGTGATAGGTCAGTGGCATGCCATGATCGGAGGCCCAGTCAGCCAGTTCCGTGACGCGACGGGCATAGTCTTTCATCTCGTCGCGGGTCAGCACCGGCTTGGTGTTGAGCGGGCGTGAACGGTCGCCCTGGATGGAGCGCGCCACTTCGCCATAGACGATGCAGGGCGCATTCACGGCCTTGAACAGTTCAATCATCGGCGCCATGCGCTTCTTGTTGGCTTCCAGGCCCTCGTCCACCAGCGTGCCGGAAAACCAGCCGCCGCACAGCGTCACGTCAGCCTTCTTCAAGATTGGCAGCATCACCTTCGGGTCGCTCGGGAAGCGGCGGCCCATTTCCATGCCGGTGAAGCCCGCCGAACGGGACTGCCTCAGGCATTCCTCCAGCGACACATCATCACTCAATTCCACAAGATCGTCGTTCCACCAGGCGATGGGCGACATGCCGAGTTTGGCTTTCATGTTCTCTTTCTCCTTTTCGTCTTCGCCCGCGCGAGCGGGAAAAGAAGGGACCCATTGCGTAGCGATGGGGAGATGAGGGCAACACTGTCGACGTCCCCTCACCTACCCCATGACTTCGTCATGGGGCCCCTTCCTCTCCCGCTCACGCGGGCGAGGACATTAAACCCCAACCCGCTGCTTCTTGCGCAGGTCGTCCTGATATTTGCGCGCTTCGTTGACTTCCTTGCGCTTCGACACTGTAGGCACGCCCACGTCCCATTGCGCATCGCCGGGTGTCCACACGAAGGCATCGTTCTCGATGGAAATGACCGTGGTGCGATCCGTGGTCTTGGCCCAGTCAAGCGCCTGGCCCAGTTCGGCAATGCTTGTCACCCTGCGCGCCAGGGCCCCCATGGCTTCGGCGTGTTTCACGAAGTCGACGGCGAAGACGCGCTTCACATTACAATCCTTGATCAGGTTGTTGTAGCTCTCGCCGCCCTTGAAGTTCTGCAGGCGGTTGATGACGCCATAACCGCCATTGTCGCAGATGATGACGATCAACTTGTGGCCGGTCAGCACAGAAGAATAAATGTCGCTGTTCATGATGAGATATGAACCATCGCCCACCATCACAATGGTATCGCGCGTGGTGTCTGCCATAGCCGCGCCCCAACCGCCGGCCACTTCATAGCCCATGCACGAGAAGCCGTATTCCACGTCAAAGCTGTTGGGCGATTTGACACGCCAGACCTTATTGAGCTCACCCGGCAAACCGCCGGCTGCACCAATCACCATGTCGCGTTCGCCAGCCTTGTCATTGACCATGCCCACGATCTGGCCATAGGTCGGCACTGGCGCATTGGTGGGCTTCTTGTAGCCATCAACAGCGGCATTCCACGTGGCCATTTCATCGTGGCCCTTCTTGGTCCATTTGGGATCGACCTTCCAGCCCTTGAGGGCTGGTGCCATTTCTTCCAGCGTCACCTTGGCATCGCCGACGACGGATACAGCGCGGTGCTTCACGGAATCATAACGGGCGGCATTGATCGAAACAAATTGCGCGTCCTGACGGAAGCAGGTCCAGGAGCCGGTGGTGAAATCCTGCAGACGCGTGCCGACAGCGAGAATAACATCAGCTTCCGCCGCCATGTTGTTGGCCGAGGTTGAACCCGTCACACCCATGGGACCAACATAATTGGCGTGGGAATGCACAAGTGCACCCTTGCCCGCCATGGTTTCGGCAATCGGAATGCCGTGTTCAATGGCGAACTTTGCGATCAGCGCTTCGGCGCCGGAATAGCGCACGCCGCCACCGGAAATGATGATGGGCTTCTTTGCTGCCTTCAAAACAGCAACAGCGCGCGCCACCTGATTCACATCAGGGCGTGGGCGCGCGATTTCATGCATAGTTGGCGTGAAGAATTCTTCTGGGTAGTCACAGGCCAGCTCTTGCACATCCTGCGGCAGGCCAATGAAAGCGGGTCCGCAATCTGCCGGATCAAGCATCGTCGCAACAGCCTGCGGCAAGGACGAAATGATCTGTTCAGGGTGTGTGATGCGATCCCAATACCGCGACACGGGCTTGAAACAGTCATTCACCGAGATGGACGGATTGCCAAAGTGTTCAACCTGCTGCAGCACCGGGTCAGGGCGGCGATTGACGAAGGTGTCGCCGGAGAGGATCAGCAGCGGCAGGCGGTTGGAATGGGCCACGCCAGCGGCCGTCACCATGTTGGTGGCACCTGGGCCAATGGACGACGTGGCAATCATGATCTGACGGCGCAGCTTTGCCTTGTTGTAGCCGATGGCGGCAAGCGCCATGGATTGTTCATTCTGGCCGCGCCAGACGGGCAGCCTGTCTTTGACTTCGACCAGGGCTTCCGACAAGCAGGTCACGTTGCCATGGCCGAAAATGCCAAAAACGCCCGGGAACAAGGGTTCCTTCTTGCCGTCGATCATGATGAACTGGTTGACAAGATAGCGCACCAGCGCCTGGGCCATGGTCAAACGAATGGTGGACATGCAGCAGCTCCGTGACAAAATTGCATTGACTGTTACGCAATGCAGCGCCCCAAGCAATGGTGCAAAAGGGCGCTTCCACATGCGTAAAATCGAGAAATCTGATTTTTGGAATTTTTATTTCAAATGACCCAATTTTACAATATCAATTTCACCAGCAAATGATGGATTCTGCAATGTACGATGCACTTGGATTGTTGATTGGTGGACGCTGGATGCCGAAAGGCGGCGGTGGACCGCTTGAGGTGCGTGACCCCGCAACGAATGAGTTGCTGGGTCTTTCAGCAGCGGCTTCAGCTGCTGATACAGAAGCTGCCATTGCCGCTGCGCGCCTCCTCCCATGCGGCGCGGCCGTCCACGGTG
>CALMEZ010000243.1 GCA_937864985.1 uncultured Alphaproteobacteria bacterium | reverse complement strand
ACCGATGACGCAGAGCACGCCGAATCCGATGCGCAGAAAAATATTCGAAGGCAGCTTAATGCGCCGGCCAACAAACCTGACAGATTTCGCCATGTCTCTCCCGTTTCCCTAAATATGAACATGCCATATGGGGGGCGATTGTGGTTTTCCAAGGCCGCCGCGGGTCATTCCGGCTTCATGGCAAAAAACCTTTGCCAAGCCCAACACCTCTGCTATAGGCCCTGCCAACTTGGAAGGCTGGAACGCAGTCCATATTCCCCGATAGCTCAGTTGGTAGAGCATTCGACTGTTAATCGAATGGTCCCTGGTTCGAGTCCAGGTCGGGGAGCCAAGTTTTCCTCCCGACAATCACATCTGAACTAAGCAAAGCGCGGAATCCACCACTCGCGCCCACGCGCTGTCGTCACATATTCCGGCCAACGGAAATGAATGGGGGCAGGATAATCGCACAACGGCGCAAGCCACGTGCTGCCGCCGATGCCGCCGCCCGTGCGCGCGTTGAATTCGCGCCGCGCGGCTTCACGCGCAAGCTTGTCTTGCAGGAGACGAAGAGCCGCACAGGCAATGGTCTTGGCGGCTGTCTGCACCATGGGATCAATGGTGGCGGGAATGCCGCCCAACGCGTTCATCACCCAGGACGGATAGAGAAAACCTTCAGGCGCTTTCAACGCAGGCCTTGCCACATAAAAGCGCGCCGTCGGCGCATGCCAGCTCATGTCGGTGTAATCGTCGGACGTGGAATTCAGCTGCGACGGCGGCAGATCTCTCCGCAGGATGGCTTCCGCGTCTTGCGGGGAAATCAGCTGTTCGCAGGCATCGATCAGCGGGCGCTCCAGCGGCGCGAGACCAAGATTGGACTGAATCTCGCGCGCTGCGGCAAGCCCTTCCTCGCTCCACTTTGGTGCGCCAATCTCTTTCATCACGTCCCACACCACATCTGCCATAGCATGATTGGCAAGGCCGGGGCGCGATTTTGAAACCCAATGCCGCTCATAGCGGCAACCCGTCATCGCGGCCGCCGACGCCGCATTGCGGTCGAGAACTGCCGTCACCTGTTCTGCCATAGCGATGGTGGGCACGCGGATCATGTATTGAATTTCGGCAAGGCCTGCCGGCAAGTTATCAGCCGTCGCCTGCCCGGCTGTCAGGATCGCTTCCGAAATGGACCAGCCACCGGAATGTGTCAGCATCGAATCCCGCAGGGATTTGGACGCCATGTACATCATCATCAAGGCATCATTGGCACCCGGCGCCCGCACCGCCGAATGGGCCTGCACAATGGGCGCATCATCGCTGCGGCCCCATTTTTCAGGCTCATCACAAATGAAGCGATAGATCATCGCATAGGCGGCCCCGCAATGGGTGTCCCAACGGACCGTGTTGCACAGGGGAAGCATGTAGAAGGGATGGAACGACAGCATCGCGTCCAACCCGTCGTAATAACCTTTCGCCGCATGAATGGGTTTGGAGCCCCGCACTTTTTCGGCAGGCTCACCGGTGAAACGCAAGGTGCCGGTGATGCCGTGCTTTTCCATTGCAGCCTTGGTAGCGAGAAGTCCGCCGAGCCCCGACATGCCAAGGCCCGAATGCGGGTCCGTGTGGCCGCCAGCCTCGAAACTCAAGGTCCCACGCGGCTCGCGGCGCGTCGATGCTGCTTGGCAATTGCCAGGCACCGCATCATATTCCGCATACATGCCGATCGATGGCCCTGCCCCATTTGACCATCGCGCCGCGAAGGCCGTGGGCATGCCGCCCGAGCCTTCTTCGACGGTGAAGCCCTCGGCGCGAAGCCGATGCACATACCAGGCCGCACTTTCATACTCGCGCCAAGCCGTTTCACCGAACTCGAAAATCGTGCGCGTCCATTGCGACAGGTCTTGCGCCTTCGCATCAACAAAGGCGCAGGCTGTATTCTGAGCGGAAGTGAAAGCCATTGAAAAAGGGCCGGCTCATCGCCGGCCCCTGCCCTTGTCTTATGAGTTGAACCACCAGCGTTCGGCAATCTTCTGGCCGTCAAGCTGCCAGTTCGCCGAGACATCGCCATGGCCCAAATTGTTGGTGTGCGCTTCAACGTAGGAGTTGAACACCAAGTTCACCAACCCGCCATCATCATGCAGCAACTGCTGCATTTCGGCATACATGCCGGCCCGCTTGGATTCGTCCGTTTCAGAACGCGCTGCCACCAGCAACTCGTTGAAGCGCTTGTTGTTCCAGAACGTGTCATTCCAGGCAGCACCTGCCGCATAGGCCGTGGTCATCATCCAGTCCACGGTCGGACGGCCGCTCCAGTAGGAGGCGACGAATGGCTTCTTCAGCCAGACATTATCCCAATAGCTGTCATCCGGTTCCTTGATGACATTGAGATCGATTCCGCAAGCCTTGGCGCTTTCCTTCCACAACAACGCAGAATCGACAGCACCTGCGAAGGCTGCGTCGGCCACCGAAAGATCAACCTTCAGCGAGTCAAGGCCGGCCTTCTTGAGATATTCCTTGGCCTTGGCGGGATCATAGACATGCTTAGGTTCGGGGTTCGTGGCAAACTTAACGGTTGGCGCAATCGGATTGTCGTTGCCGACAAGGCCATGGCCCAGAAAGACGTTTTGCAGAACCTGGTCGCGGTCCACGGAATACTTCAGCGCCATGCGCACGTTCGGGTCATCAAACGGCTTGGCCTGCGTATTCATGACGAACACATAGTGGCCGTAGCCCGTGATTTCCTGAACCGTGAAGTTGCTGTTCGACTTCAACATGTCGAGCGTCTTGAGGTCACACCGGTCCATATAGTTGATTTCGCCGGCCAGCAGCGAGTTGGTGCGCGCCGTCACGTCCCGGATCGACAGGAACTCGACGCGGTCAAACCAGCCCCGGTCTGACTTGAAGTAGTTGGGGTTTTTGTTGAAGGTGGCGGAAACACCAGGCGTGAATTTTTCGAGCACGTAGGCCCCGGTGCGTACGCCGGATTCCCAATCAGCCGAACCATCTTCCTTGGCTGGCATGATTGGCATGTGATAGTCCGACACCGTGTAGGGAAAGTCGGCATTGCCGCCATCCAGCGTGAACACCACCGTCATGTCGCCATCGGCCTTGATGTCCTTCACCGAAGTGAGAAGCGACTTGGCGGCAGATTTCGTGCCTTCCTTGCGGTGATGCATCATGGACGCCACCACATCGGCTGATGTTACGGCCTTGCCATTGTGGAATGTGGCGCCCTTGCGCAGCTTGAACACCCATTTGGCAGCACCATCGGAAGGCTCAAAGCTTTCGCAGAAATCAGGCACCACGTTGCCTTTGGCATCCACTTCCGTGAGGCTGTTCGACATCGTGCCCCACAGGGCCGTGCCGGAAAACTGATCAGGATAGAGGCCGGGGTCCAGCGTGTCGGTCGTAGCGCCGGAACCAAGGCCGAGCTTCATGGTGCCGCCCTTCTTGGGGTCGGCTTGGGCGGCGGTGACAAACATCTTGTCCGCGGCCGCAACGGTAATGCCCGCGGCAATGGCATATTGCATGAATTCGCGCCGTGAGACCTTGCCCTTGGCGGCGAGGCCCTTCAGCATGTCGAGCTTGTGATCGTGAGACATTCTTTCCTCCGGTTGATCTTTTTGTCTTGGTTGAATTCCCTGTTATGCGGCCTCCCTCCGCAATGGTTGGCACATGCAGTGCACGCCGCCACCGGCCTGCACAAACATGCTCATGTCCGGGTCATAGACATGAAAACCGGCAGCCCGCATCTTCTTGTTGAGATCCTTGGCTCCCGAGGTAGACAGCACCTTGTCGTTGCCAAGTGCCACGACATTGCAGCCGAGCGCCATGGTTTCCTTGAAGGTTGCCGGAATGATTTCGATCTTCTTTGACTTGAGCCAGGCCACGATGTCGTCTTCCGTCGTGTCGAGGCATACGGCAGCGCAATTCTCGCTGAGCATGCACACCATCAAGTCAATGTGCACATAGAACTGGTCAATCGGCGCCCATTTGATTTCCCAGCCCTCCTTGATGAACCACTGGGCGATCTGTCGCGCCGCCACCTCTTCCGAGCGATGATCCGTGTAACCCACCAGTGCCACACCGGGCTTGATGATGTTGAAATCACCACCCTCGAAATTGCCGGCACTCACCATGTCATAGATCGGGATGTTGTTTTCGACATAGAACCGCAGCACAGAAGCATATTCACCGCGCCGCCTCGGGTTGGCGAGTTGGCAAAGCACCGCGCCATAGGGCGACATGAACGAGCTGTCGCGGGCATAGACCTGATAGGGATTATGCATGTCGACTGGCAGGAAATGCGTGGTCACACCGGCGCTGTGATAGGCGTCGACCATTTCGCGGTGCTGGCGCATGGCCAACTGTTGGTCAAACTTGTAGCCCTTTCGCAGCGTTTCGCGCACGAGCGACGACCAAGCGGCATTTTCCAGCCCCATCCAGCGGAAGCTTTCCGCCGGCCCCAGCAGCACGTCCTTCAAAGGTCCGGTTTCGGACTTGATATACCAGTCCGTCATCTTGGGGGTGCCGCCCCCTTCTATGCGCGCCCGAAGGGGAACCTGGCTGGAGCTCATGTCGTCACCTCGCTGTTATAACGCGAGACTGCCATGCACATTCAATGGCTGCAAGAGCCTGCCATGGTGCCAGTCCGGACGGAACGTTTATCCCATCACAGCCGGGTGTGCCGCAGCCGCAGCGCGTTGCCCACGACACTCACTGAACTCAAGGCCATGGCCGCCGCTCCGATCACCGGTGACAGAAGAATGCCGAACATCGGATAAAGCACGCCTGCCGCAACAGGCACACCCAGCGCATTGTAGAAGAACGCAAAGAACAGGTTTTGGCGGATGTTGCCCAATGTCGCATGCGACAGGCGGATGGCCTTCACGATGCCCATCAGGTCGCCACGCAAAAGCGTGATACCAGCACTTTCCATCGCCACATCGGTGCCCGATCCCATGGCAATGCCAACGTCTGCGGCCGCAAGGGCGGGCGCATCATTCACGCCGTCACCTGCCATCGCCACCACCTTGCCCATGGCCTTGAGCCGCCCCACGACGGCCGCCTTTTGGTCCGGCAGCACTTCGGCTTCCACCGCATCTATGCCCAGCCGCCGCGCAATGGCCTTGGCCGTGGTGGCATTGTCACCCGTCAGCATGATGATGCGAATGCCTGCCTGCTTCAGCGCTGCAAGCGCTGCGGGCGTTGTGTCCTTCACCGGATCTGCAATCGCCAGTGCTCCCGCCAGCATGCCGTTCACCGCCAGAAACACCACCGTTGCGCCCTCGGCGCGCTCGGCCTCGGCCTGTGCGGCCAAGGCTTGGGTGCTGATTTTCAATTCCGCAAGGAAAGCGGCATTTCCCAGCGCAATGCGCTTCCGGTCAACCATGCCGATGGCGCCCTTGCCCACTGGCGAGTCAAATCCCATGACGCGCCCCAACGACAGGCCGCGCTGCTTGGCAGCCGCCACAATGGCTGCCGCCAGCGGATGCTCACTGGCCTGCTCAACGCTCGCGGCCAACCGCAAGACTTCTGTTTCATCGTGGCCATCCGCCGGAAGTATGGCGGTGACCGCGGGCTTGCCCGCCGTCAGCGTGCCTGTCTTGTCCACCAGCAGAGTATCAATCTTCTCGAGCCGTTCCAAAGCTTCGGCATTGCGGATCAACACGCCTTCCTGCGCGCCACGGCCCACACCAACCATGATCGACATCGGCGTGGCCAGCCCCAGCGCGCAAGGACAGGCAATGATCAGCACCGTGACGGCTGCAACTGTCGCAAATGCCATGCGCGGCTCCGGCCCCCAGATGGACCAGGCTGCAAAAGCCAGCACTGCTGCAAGGATGACCAGCGGCACAAACCACCCTGCCACCTGGTCAGCAAGCCGCTGTATCGGCGCGCGGCTGCGTTGGGCGTCGGCCACCATCTGCACGATGCGCGCCAGCATGGTGTCGCTGCCCACTTTTTCGGCCGTCATCACCAATCCGCCGGATTGCAGCAATGTACCGCCAATGACACGCGTACCTTCGCTCTTGCTGACGGGCAAGGATTCGCCCGTCACCAGAGACTCATCAGCCGCGCCGCGACCTTCAATCACAACACCGTCCACCGGCACTTTTTCGCCCTGCCGAAGGCGCAGATGATCACCAGCCATGATGGCCGTAATGTCGATGTCCTCATCAGTACCATCCGGTTTGATGCGTCGCGCTGTCTTTGGCGAGAGATTGAGCAGCGCACGGATGGCACCGGATGTCTGGTCACGGGCGCGCAACTCCAGCACCTGCCCCAGCAGCACCAGCACGGTGATCACCGCCGCCGCTTCAAAGAAGACGGCGACCGACCCATCATGTTCCTGAAAGGCATGCGGAAAGGCCGAGGGGTAAAGGGTGGCCACCACGCTGTAGGCCCAGGCCACGCCCGTGCCCATGGCGATCAGCGTGAACATGTTGAGGTTCCACGACAGCACCGATTGCCAGCCGCGCATAAAGAACGGCCATCCCGCCCACAACACCACAGGTGTGGCCAGGACAAGCTGCACCCAGTTGGACATCTGCCGGTCCAGCATGTGCACGCCTGTCAAATGCCCGCCCATTTCCAACGCGAACACGGGCAAGGTGATGACCAGCGCAATCCAGAAGCGCCGTGTCATGTCGATCAATTCATGGTTTGGTCCGGCTTCCGCAGTGGCGACAAGCGGTTCCAGCGCCATGCCGCAAATCGGGCAAGAGCCGGCCCCCACCTGCCGGATTTCCGGATGCATGGGACAGGTGTAAATCGCATCCTTTGGCGCGCTCTGCGCCGCGGCGGCCACCTGCGCGGGATCAAGATAACGGCCCGGATTGGCAACGAATTTTGTGCGGCACCCGGCGGCACAGAAGTAATAGTCATGCCCCGCATGGTTCGCCTTGTGCTGGGCCGTGGCGATCTCGACGGTCATGCCACACACAGGGTCAATTGCCGTTGCGGGTGACTGCGGGGTGCTGTGGTGATGGTTATGCTGTTCCATGGCAAACTCCCTTGCGAGGCTGCGAATGGTGACTGGCATAAACCTTCCCATCATGGTAAGGTCAAGCAGAAAGGTCAGTTACATGAACATTGGTGAAGCTGCAACGGCCTCTGGTGTGTCCGCCAAGATGATCCGCTATTATGAGTCAATTGGCCTGTTGCCCGCCGCCCACCGCACTGGCGCAGGCTATCGCAACTACGGCACGCCGGATGTGCACCGCCTGCGCTTTGTACGCCGCGCCCGCGAATTCGGCTTTTCCATGGAACACATCACCCAGCTTCTGGCCCTGTGGGGTGATCAGTCACGCCCAAGCCGTGATGTGAAGGCCATCGCCATGGCGCATGTCGCGGAACTCGATGAAAAAATCCTGCAACTCAAGCAGATGCGCGACTCACTGATGCATCTCGCCGGCTGCTGCCACGGCGACAGCCGCCCGGACTGCCCCATCCTCGATGAGTTCAGTGATCAAGTTCAATTCAACGCGGCCCGCGAACTGCGGCCCAAGCGAACCCAGTCTGCGTAATCCTGCCTGCGATGAGCTAAGATGTTTTGCGCTCCCCCAGCTTGCTGGGGGAGCTGTCCGAAGGACTGAGGGGGCGATTGCGCCGAAACGTGCCGGGTCGCTGGTCGAGCATCGCCACGATCCCGATCAGAGATTCGTCGAGTTTTCGAAAAACGTCCTCATTATTGATGCGATGAACCATGAAGCCACGCGACTCAAGGTATTGCGTCCGCTTCAGGTCGTAGGTGACCTCTGCCGTCGATCCGTGTGTCGCTCCGTCGACCTCAATGACAAATGCCCTTTCACGGCACAAAAAGTCCACAATATAGGGACCAATCACCGCCTGTCGCATAAAACGATAATTGTTTAGGCTTCGTTTGCGCAAAGCACCCCATAACTTCAACTCTGCTGGTGTTTGGGACCGGCGAAGGCTGCGTGCGCGGAACATCATTTCAAGTTTGTTCGCCATGAAACGAATGTGCAATCAAACAAGACGTCGTTCAACTCCGATCTGACGGGGAAGCTGAAACTTCGTCCCCCTCAGTCGCTCTGCGACTGCTCCCCCAACAAGTTGGGGGAGCGTGAGCTGCTTGCTGGCGTTTGGCTCAGTTGACCCGCCGCCCCGCCTCGGGCATGTGATGTGTAACAGATAAAGGTTCATCATGGACATTCGCCAAAGCACCATCGCCGCCATCGGAAACACGCCGATCATCAAGTTGAAACGCGCCTCGGAGCTCACCGGATGCACCATCCTGGGCAAGGCGGAATTCATGAACCCCGGTCAATCCGTGAAGGACCGTCCGGCGCTGTCCATCATACAGGATGCCGTGAAGCGCGGCGAGTTGAAGCCAGGCGGCACCATTGTGGAAGGAACCGCCGGCAACACAGGCATCGGCATCACGGTGGTCGCCAACGCCATGGGCTTTAAATCGGTGATCGTCATCCCCGATACGCAATCGCAAGAAAAGAAAGACGCCCTGCGCCAACTCGGAGCAACGCTGGTCGAAGTGCCCGCCGTTCCCTACAAGAACCCGAACAACTACGTGAAGTATTCAGGCCGTCTTGCCAAGGCTTTGGGCGGCGTCTGGGCCAACCAGTTTGACAACGTCGCCAACCGCCAGGCACACATCGACACCACGGGCCCTGAAATCTGGAAACAGACCGATGGCAAGGTCGACGGCTTCGTCTGCGCCGTGGGCTCTGGCGGAACATTGGGTGGCATTTCACTGGCCCTTAAGGAGCGCAACAAGAACATCAAGATTGCGCTGGCGGACCCCATGGGCGCTGCCCTCTATAGCTATTACAAGACCGGGGAACTGAAGTCCGAAGGCTCATCGATCACCGAAGGCATTGGCCAGGGGCGCATCACCAAGAACCTCGAAGGCATCGTTGTCGATGACGCTTTCCTGATCCCCGACAGCGAGGCCATCCCCATGGCTTTTGATTTGCTCGAGCATGAAGGCCTGTGCATGGGCGGCTCCACTGGTGTCAACGTGGCAGGCGCCATTCGCCTCGCCAAGCAGATGGGACCGGGCCACACCATCGTCACGATCCTGTGCGATTTCGGCACGCGCTATGCTTCAAAGCTGTTCAACCCGGAATTCCTGCGCAGCAAGAATTTGCCGGTGCCCCGCTGGCTGACTGACACGGCAGACGTGCCAAAAGTGTTTGAAGACGTAACAGCGTGATCGCATGACCGTCCTGCTGTTCCGCGACGACGCCTATCTGACATCCTGTGCTGCGACAGTGACGGCCATCAATGAGCGTGGCGGAATTCTGATGGACCAGACTGTTTTCTACGCCACCGCTGGCGGGCAGCCGGGTGACAAGGGCACATTGACTGTCGGCGGCCGTTCAATCAGCATCGCCACCACAGTCTATGATGAACACAAGAATGTTGTTCACGTGCCAGCCGAAGGCGCAACGCTGCCCGCGATTGGTGAAACGGTGAACCTTGAGATCAACTGGCAGCACCGCCATCGCATCATGCGCTGCCACACCCTGATGCACCTGCTTTGTGCTGCTGTTCCGTTTCCTGTTACGGGCTCTGCCATCACTGATGATGGCGGCCGTATCGACTTTGATATTCCGGATGGCCAGATTCCGGATAAGCAGACGCTGCACGACAAGATCAACAACTGGATAGCCGAGAACCATGCGATTACCACGCGGATGATTACCGAGGCGGAACTGGACGCGCGGCCTGACTTGGTGCGCACCATGTTCGTGAAACCACCGCGCGGCGCAGGCGTCATCCGATTGGTTCTGATCGGAGATGAAGGCAGACTTGATCTTCAGCCTTGCGGAGGAACCCATGTAAAAGCCACGGGTGAAATCGGCCCGATCACCGTCCAGAAAATCGAAAACAAGGGCAAGATCAACCGTCGCATCCGGCTGGCACTGGTGACACCATGACAACACCCAATCTCGTCTCCACCCAGTGGCTCGCTGATCAGCTGAACAATCCGCACATTCTGGTGCTTGACGCCTCCTGGCACCTGCCTGCCACCAAACGCAATGCCCGCGAGGAATTCCTGGCAGGTCACATTCCCGGCGCAGCCTTCTTCGATCTTGACGCCGCGTCAGCGCAGGACACGCCCCTGCCCCACATGCTGCCCACCCCGGAAGCCTTTGCGGCCTTCATGAAAAAGCTTGGCGCGACTGATGCCAAGCACATCATTGCATACGATACGGTTGGCCTGTTCTCCGCCGCGCGCCTGTGGTGGATGCTGAAGTGGTTTGGTCATGAACGGGTGTCCGTCCTCGATGGCGGCTTGCTCAAATGGAAAGCGGAAGGCCGGCCACTTGAGACAGGCTCCACAGCTGCAGCAGACGCCCGTCATTTCACACCCCGCATCAAACCGACGCTCGTCCGGTCCATGACAGACGTTTCATCGGCGCTGGCTTCGCAAACAGCACAGGTTGCCGATGCGCGGTCTGGCACGCGCTTTCGCGGCGAAGAGCCTGAACCGCGCCCGGGCGTCAAGCCGGGCCACATGCCCGGCGCATTCAACGTCCACTACGCCAGCCTGATCAACGACGATGGCACACTGAAGGACAAGCCTGCGCTGCGCGCCGCGTTCGAAGCGGCTGGCGTCGACTTGACAAAGCCCGTGATCACATCCTGTGGCTCCGGCGTCACGGCGGCCATCCTGTTCCTCGCCCTTGCAGAATTGGGCCATACCAAAACGAGCCTCTACGACGGTTCCTGGGCCGAATGGGGCGCCAGCGCGAATTCAATCGTCACAGGATAAAGTCAAACGCCTCGAGTTGGCATTGTTATAGCACATGTTATAACCACCCTATGAACAAGTACACTTCCATAGCGACCGCAAAGATTACAAAAGTTGGGGACTCACTACGCATTTGCTTGCCAAAGGAAGTCCTCGCTTTGCTGCGCGTCGGCAAAGGCGATACCTTGTGCATCAGGCAAACGCCAGATGGCGTGCTTCTCACCCCCTACAGCTCGGAATTTGCGGAAATAATGGAAGCCGCGGAAGTCGTCATGCGTGAAGACCGCGACGTCCTGAAAAACCTCGCCCAATAGGAAGCCAGACCGTGACCATGATCAAATGGCTCTCAAAGGCGAGCCATATTGGCCATGCATGCCCGCCAGTTGGCTGAACACGGCGGCGGCACCG
>CALMEZ010000242.1 GCA_937864985.1 uncultured Alphaproteobacteria bacterium | reverse complement strand
AAAAATATCGAAAATCTAATTGGCGGCGGCGGCGGCGACACGCTGGGTGGTGACGGCCTGTCAAATCGGCTGGATGGCGGGCTGGGCAATGACACTTTGATCGGCGGAGCAGGTGCGGATGCTTTGATCGGCGGTGGTGGCACGGATACGGCCTACTACTATGGTTCTGCGGTTGGCGTGACGGTCAATCTACTGGCAGGCACAGGAGTGGGCGGCGATGCCCAAGGCGATACGCTGTCGGGCATCGAACAGGTGATCGGCTCTAACATCGGTGGTGATACGCTGACGGGGGATTCTGGGGTCAATTATCTCGCGGGCTTTGGCGGCGATGACACGATGGATGGTGGCGAGGCCTTTGACAGCCTGAGTGGCGGGGCTGGCATCGATACGGTGGCCTATGGTTCGGCCACCACTGGCGTGCAAGTGATCCTCGACTTCTACGCAAGCAATACCGGCGTTTCGTGGGACGGCACATCGGGCGATTTGATTGTGGATTTCGAGAACATCATGGGCTCGGCCCAAAGAGATATTTTGTCAGGTGATGCGGGGGCGAATGTCATCAATGGCGGCCTGGGCAACGACACGCTCTTTGGCAAAGGTGGCGCCGACACCTTCCGCTTCACCACGCCGAACTTCGGCTATGATGTGATTGCCGACTTTGTCGACGGCATCGACAAGTTGAGCTTCTCGACAAACGTCGCCACTAGCATCAATGACTTCACCATCTACGGCAACGGCAGCACCATCATGAGCGTTGTCTACAATGCCGACCCCACACAAGTGGCCGTGGTCATCGGCTCCGCCCCCATCACCCTCACCGCGTCAGACTTTGTGTTTGTGTGAGGGGGCGCTTGCGGAAATGACATGCTCTAGAATTTGATGCCCAGCTAGACTTTCCGCATCGTCGTCCGGCCGGAGGGCATTTTCGTGAACTCAAGATGCGTAATGCATTTGAAAAGCCATCGTAAAAGAAGGCACGCAAACAGGCAGAAGCCATTCGCCGCGCCCGCAAGCTGGCCCGCAAGAAGCTGCGGGGTGAAGGCCTGCTGCCTCCGCCGAAGAAGGCCGAAAAGCCATGCCGCCCCGGTCAGGGTGGTGAAACGGGTGGCGGCATGTCCGGCGGCGGTTCACGCGGCGGCATGTAAGCCAGACAGCTTTCCAGAGTTTCAGAAGCCGCGTAACGAACGCGGCTTTTTTGTTGGCCAAAGTGCTGGCAGGATAAGCGCATGGATGACAACAGGAAATACGCCGCCGCCATTGCACACTATGAGGCTAGGGATTTCGCCATAGCCTTTGCCGCTTTTTCAGAGCTAGCCTTGCGCGATCATGCTGAGTCGATATCCCTGCTGGCTTCGATGTATGCCGCGGGGGAAGGTGTCACACAGGACATTGCAAAATCCATGGAGCTGGATCTGAAGGCCATTGGCCTAGGCAGCCTGACATCTCGCGCCAACCTGGCAGTCACGCTGTTGCAGATCGGCAAGCCGGATGAAGCCGAATTCTGGTTCCGGGAAGCCATTGCCGCTGGCGATGATGATGCCAATCTCGATCTCGCCAAGTTGAAACTTAGCCAGAATGCAGCAGGCCCGGAGGTGCCGAACCTGCTGCGCGCAGTCGTTGCCAGCGATACGGCCACGCCAGCCTCGAAGGAAGAAGCGGAAGAGATTTTACGTGCACTGTAGACCTGAGAAGCCCAGCCCGTTCGTCGCAGCTCCGCGCAACAAAAAACCCGGCCGCGCGGCCGGGTTTTTCTTTTCCCGTGCGGGATGATGCTTACTTCTTGAGGAAGCCGAATTTCTGGTTGAAGCGCGAGACGCGGCCGCCACGGTCGACGAGGCCCTGCTGGCCGCCGGTCCAGGCGGGGTGCGACTTGGGGTCGATGTCGAGGGCCAGCTGGTCGCCGGACTTGCCGTAGGTCGAACGGGTCACGAACTTGGTGCCGTCAGTCATGACAACGGTGATCGGGTGATAATCAGGGTGAATGCCGGATTTCATTGTATTACTCGCCAAATGCAACATGGCGGGCCAAACGCACACCATCGCTGAGATTGAAGTTGGCGGGTCTATAGAGGATGGATTTGGCCGGGGCAAGCCCTAAGGATAGGCCCGGAAAAGTGAATGAAAACAAGGCGCGTCCGCCCTGTTTCCACGCTTCGGCCAGGCGTCCCTGGCTTCGACTTGAAGGTTTTGGGACTGTTTCGGGCACAGTCCCTGCCCATTCACGATGGCAATCAGCGGGCCAGGGTTACCCCCAGCGATTTCGTCCAATATAGGACAGTTTTCACCGATTGTCAAGGAAAAAATGTGCTGTTGCGGATTTCTTAATTCCGCGCTTTCACCTTCAGGCGTGCGGCGTGCAGCAGCGGCTCGGTGTAGCCGTTGGGCTGCTCCCGTCCCTTGAACACCAGGTCGCAAGCGGCCTGAAACGCCGCCGAGAGCTCAAAGTCAGGAGCCATGGGCTTGTAAAGCAGGTCGCCGGCGTTCTGCTTGTCCACCACCACGGCCATGCGGCGCATGACATCCATCACCTGCTCTTTGGTGCAGATCTTGTGGTGCAGCCAGTTGGCGATGTGCTGCGAGGAAATGCGGAGGGTGGCGCGGTCTTCCATCAGGCCGACGTTGTTGATATCCGGCACCTTGGAACAGCCAATGCCCTGGTCGATCCAGCGGACCACATAACCCAAAATGCCCTGTGCGTTGTTTTCAACCTCGCGCAGCACCTGGGCCTCGCTCCACTTGCGGAAGGAGGCAATGGGAATATCGAGCAGCGCATCGACATGGGCGCGCCTGCCACCGGCTGCCAGCTTCTTCTGGACGGCGAAGACGTCGATCTTGTGATAGTGCAGCGCGTGCAGTGTTGCGGCGGTGGGTGATGGCACCCAGGCGCAATTGGCACCCGCCTTCGGGTGGTCGATCTTCTGTTCCAGCATGGCGGCCATCATGTCGGGTGCGGCCCACATGCCCTTGCCGATCTGGGCCTTGCCGGACAAGCCGCACTCCAGCC
>CALMEZ010000241.1 GCA_937864985.1 uncultured Alphaproteobacteria bacterium | reverse complement strand
CCCAGCCGCTTCACCGGCAAGAAGGTCGCCGTCATCGGCTCCGGTCCGTCCGGCCTCGCCGCGGCGGCCCAGCTCAACAAGGCCGGCCACACGGTCACCGTGTTCGAGCGCGCCGACCGTCCGGGCGGCCTGCTGATGTACGGCATCCCGAACATGAAGCTCGACAAGCAGGAGGTCGTCATCCGCCGCATCAAGCTGATGGAGCAGGAGCCGGACGCCAAGGCGTTGCCGCAGAAGGAGCAGGACAGGTTGCCGTGGTTGTCATCTCGCCGTCGGTCGACCGGAGCCATCTTCTTCCATCGCTTCCTTCCGCGTCCCTTCCATTGGGTGTCACCGCGGTCGTGTCTTAGGGGTTGCGGGCGCCCAACGCCTCGACGTCGTCTAACGACGCCGCGACGAGCGGCCGTGAGTCTAGACGCCGCGCGCCGCCGAGGGCAAGGAACCGCCGTCCCTGCGGCGCCCTCCCTCGGCGCGCGGTGCGCCGTCGACCCGATCAACGCCGCTGCGGGTCCTTGCGGCTGGTGATCACCTGATCGATGAGCCCGTACTCCTTGGCGGCCTCGGCGAACTGCAGTGCCCGCGGATCCTTCTGCTGCTGGTAGATCCAGAACCAGACCAGTGAACTGCCCACCACAGAAGCGACCACGGGGATGTAGATCATGGCGCGTGCACGGCCTGAGCCCGGAAAAAGTGTTGGCGGATTTCGCGTCATCGAGCGCCTGCACACGGGCGGCATGGCCACACTGTGGAAGGTGCAGAACGAAGCCGATGGCTCACATGCCATCATGAAGGTTCCGGTTTTGAATGAAGGCGAGGACCCGGCACAGATCGTCGGCTTTGAAATGGAGCAGATGATCATGCCCAGGCTGTCGGGCGTGCATGTGCCACGCTTCATCGCCAATGGTGATTTTGCCGTTGAGCCCTATATCATTATGGAGCTGGTTGAGGGCAAGTCGCTTTTGCCGATGCTGGACAAGCTGCCATTGCCACACGAAGAGGTGGCGGAGATTGGCCGAAAGGTGGCGGTGGCGCTGGACAGCCTGCACCGGCAGCGCGTGGTGCATCTTGATGTGAAGCCGTCCAACATCATGATGCGGTCCACGGGTGAGGCTGTGCTCATTGACTTCGGCTTGTCGCGCCATCTCGATCTGCCGGACCTTTTGGCCGAAGAATTCCGCCTGCCCTATGGCACGGGGCCTTACATGGCGCCGGAACAGGTGATGGGTGTTCGTCATGATATCCGCAGTGATCTTTTTGCGCTCGGTGTGCTCATGTATTTCTTCGCCACCGGAGAGCGGCCGTTCGGTGATCCGCAACGGCTGAAGGGACTGCAGCGGCGCCTGTGGTGGGACCCGCCGCCGCCACGCAGCCTGAAGTCTGATATTCCGCTTTGGCTGCAGGAGGTGATCCTGCGGTGCCTCGAAGTCAATGCGCAGCGGCGTTATCAGAACGCGCAGCAGCTGCTGTTTGATCTAACGCATCCTTCTGTGGTGAAGCTCACCGCGCGGGCGCACAAGGAAAAGCATGATGGCTTCTTCGCGCGGCTGCGGCGCAAGTCGGAACCGCTGGCCACGTTGATTGATCATCCGGAGGAACCGACGGCAGGCCTTGCCAACGCGCCGATCGTGGCTGTGGCCATTGACCTTGCGGCGATGACGGCAGAACTTTCGCATACGATCCGGCAGACGGTGCTGCGCATTGTCGAGCAGTCGGACGAGGCGCGGGTGGCTTGCGTCAACGTGTTGAAGCAGTCACGCATCTCGATTGAGTCGTCTCTGGATGAGGACGGTAACAACAAACATGTCAGCCGCATCGTGGAACTGAAGGATTGGGCGCGCGCGCTTGAGGTGCCGAAGGCGCGCATGAGCTTTCACGTCTTGGAGGCGGTTGATCCGGCGGAAGCCATTCTCGAATATGCGCGGGCCAATACGGTTGATCACATCGTGATGGGGGCGCGCGACAATTCCACCATGCGCAAACTGTTGGGCAGTGTCTCCGGCAAGGTGGCGGCAGAAGCGCCGTGCACCGTTACGGTGGTCAGGGAACGGAAAGACTAGATTGCGTCATCGCCACCATTGTTGGCGTCACACTCTGTCTCTGGCCGGTCTTCTTCTGCGGCGGGGACGGCGTAGCTTCCGTCCAGCCATTTGCCGAGGTCCAGCTTGGCGCAGCGGTCAGAACAAAAGGGATGATACTTGGGCTGCGATGGCCGCTTGCACATGGGGCAGGGGCGGCGCGGCTTGAAGGTGACAAGCTCTGCCATCGGCTCGGCTTAACTCGCCACCGGCGGCAGGTCCTGCCAGATCTTGTGGATTGGAAAGCCTGCGCCCTCGAGGAGATGCAGCGTTTCATAGAGCGGCAATCCGACGACGGCGGAATGAGAACCTGCGATATACCGCACAAAGGCCGCCGCGCGGCCCTGGATGGCATAGCCGCCGGCCTTGCCGCGCCATTCGCCCGAGGCAATGTAGCTGTCGATGTCTGGCCGTGAGAGGCGCTTGAAGCGCACTTTGGTTTCACAGCAGCGTGTGGTGAGGGTCTTGCCGGGTGCCACGACGGTAACCGTGGAATAGACCCAGTGGGAGCGGCCGGAGAGAAGCCGCAGGCAATCCAGCGCTTCCTTTTCGTCGGCGGGCTTCGGCAGGACGCGGCGGCCAAGGCCAACGACAGTGTCGGCGGCGATGATGTAGGTTTGGGGACCCAACGCCTTGACCAGCGGCGCCAGAAGGGCGGCGTTGGCCTTTTCCTCAGCGAGGCGGATCGACAGGCGGCGCGGGGCTTCGCGGCGGCGCGGTGTTTCGTCGATGTCGGTAGGGTTCAGAAGGTCCGGCGTCAGCCCCACCTGTTCGAGCAGGGCCATGCGGCGCGGCGAGGCGCTGGCCAGCACAAGCTTCGGGCGTTCTTCAGCCACCAGCGGCACCTTATTTGAAACGGTAGTTGATGCGACCCTTGGTCAGGTCATAGGGGGTCATCTCGACCATCACCTTGTCGCCCGCCAGCACGCGGATGCGGTTCTTGCGCATCTTGCCCGAGGTGTGGGCGATGATCTCATGTGAATTATGCGCCAATTTTACGCGGAACGTTGCGTTGGGCAAAAGTTCCGAAACGACACCTTCAAATTCCAGCTGTTCTTCCTTGGCCATTCTGTCTCCTTCAGTTGGGCGGCAGAGCAATGAACCTTTTGGGCCGGAAATTCAAGGGTGATGGGGAATATCGCCAATGTGCCCCGTGTAGTGTTTTCTCAATTGTTTCCCATATCTTGAAACCTGTTCCAGAATTCGGCCAATTGCATTAATTCGGCTTGGTCAAACTTCTTGATGTAGATTTCACGCACCAGCTTCAAGTGCTCGGCCTGGGTTTTCACGTAGAATTCCCTGCCCTTTGCGGTGAGCTCGGCATAGGCTCCGCGGCCATCTTCTTCGGCTTCAGTGCGCTTGACATGCCCAACCTTGACCAGTCGCTCTACAGCCCGGCTCGTGCC
Source organism: uncultured Alphaproteobacteria bacterium (assembly GCA_937864985.1). Lineage (GTDB taxonomy): Bacteria > Pseudomonadota > Alphaproteobacteria > Rhizobiales > Aestuariivirgaceae > Aestuariivirga. Next base: position 3,459 of record CALMEZ010000241.1, on the reverse strand, counting down.
GCTCCGGGAAAGCAGGCTCGTCGCCGCCAGTGTTTGGATACGCTCCCGCCTCTCTTTTGAATAATACAAGCGGAGCAAGACCTCATATTCGCTGTGGGTGATGCCGGCCTTTTGCCTGAGTTCATCCTCAATGCGCCGGAAGAGGCGGCCCTGTGTTCCTACAAAACCTGCCCATGCGGCAAGTTCGATTTCGTTCAAAGTATTTTTCATGCCGCCAGTATTGACATTATCTCAGATTCTGTCAAATAGGTGCGTGCGCACGCATATAATATGGAGATCGAAGCGATGACTGCTTATGAGATTGTTGCCCCGCTTTATGACGCCCTTACCAAGCCAGCCACGAAGGACGTAGCCGCCTTGCTGGAATCCTGCCTTTCACCGGACTGGAAAAGCTGGGGAAGTGCTGGTTCCGTGTCGGACCGTGCGCATTTCATCAAGAAAGTCCGAGGGTTTGGCACGGCGATTCCCGATCTCACGTTCATGCCGCAAGATGTTGTAGTGGCTGGAGACAAGCTCGTTGTGCGCAGTGAGGCAACGGGAACGCCATCCGGGCCGTTCATGGGTGTTGAGCATACTGGCAAGGCATTCCGCATTACCACCATTGACATCCACACCATCAGGGATGGCAAGGGCATCGAAGTTCATCACGTGGAGGACTGGATGACAGCCGTTGCCCAGCTTCGCGGTTGAAGCAATCCAAACCGAACATGGAGAACAGTAATGAAGAAATTCAAGGCAATAGTTCTTGCCGCCGTCGCGGTCGTTTCATTGGTGGGTGCAGCCTATGCAGCTGATACCATAGCCCTCGAAGTGGTGATCAGCAAGCCAAAGGCTGGCGTTACGATGGAACAGGTTCAGGCCAATGACAAAGCTGTAGATGCCTTTGTGCGCGCTCAAAAAGGTTTCGTCAGCCGTGAAGTTGGCATCAGCAAGGATGGTCAAATGTTCGTCATCGTGCATTGGGCTTCGATGGCCGACGCCGAGGCGGCCGGCGCTGCTTTCATGAAAGACCCTTCAGGTGCCGCCGCTATGAGCACTGGAGACGTCGTCGTCTATAATCACTACGTGGTACAATAGTCGGAATCGGTCAGGCGGCGGCAATCTGCAGCCGCCTGACCTTCAACCTAGAAGTAAGAATCAAAAGTCCGACAAGGTGCTGCCAAGAAGTCTGCTGTCAAGGCAGGCAATGCTTCACATGCATGCAGTCAGTTCCGTCAGCGCCGTGATGACCGCGGCGGGTTTGCCGGGGATCTTGTCGTCTCGCTTTGGGGTACGGGCGATGCGCACCACCTGGAAGCCGAAGGTGGCTGCGGCTTGGGCGTCCCAGGTGTTGGCCGAGACGAAGCAGATTGATGGTGCATCCTGGATGTGGAACTTCTGCATGGCCAGCCGATAGACGCGGCGCGAGGGCTTGTAGATGCCGACGTCTTCCACGGAGATCAGGTGCTCGAAGTGTTTTTCGAAGTGGCTGTGGCGCACCACCGAATCGATCATCGACGGGCTGCCGTTTGACAGGATGGCGAGACGCTTTCCGGCTTTCTTCAAGGCCTCGAGGCCGGGCGCCACATCCGCAAAGGGATCAAGCTTGAGGAACAGGGTCATCAGCTCATCGGCGAGGCCTGTTTCTGAAATTTCAAGCTCGGCGAGGGAATAGTCCAGTGCTTCGCGCGTCACCACCCAGAAATCCGCGTGATTACCCATGAGGCTGCGCAGCCAGGTGTATTCCAGCTGCTTCTGCCGCCAGAGCTTGCCGAGGGCGTCAGCCTTGCCGTTCAACTCTGCGCTGAGTTTTTCAACCGGGGTGGCGACGTTGAACAGCGTGCCGTAGGCGTCGAAGACGACGGCTTGAATGCCTTCTAGGCGCTTGGTGTGTTCTGCCATCGTGAGTCTGCCCGCATCCCTTGCCGGGCACTATAGCAAGTCAGCCGATGTTTGAAAGGGCGGGGAAGGTTTCCAGCAGCCAATAGGACATGTTCTGCATGCCGCCAGTCAGGAACAGGATGCCGGTGACGATGAGGGCCGCGCCCATGAGCTTTTCAACCAGTGGCATGTGGCGGCGGAATTTGCGGAAGAAAGAGAGGAAGGAATCGACGCTGAAGGCCGCGATCATGAAGGGAATGCCGAGGCCCAGCGAATAGGCCGCGAGCAGCAGCATGCCGCGGGACACACTTTCCGATGTGCCGGCAACCGACAGGATGGCGGCGAGCACCGGGCCGATGCAGGGCGTCCAGCCGAAGGCGAAGGCGAGGCCGATGAAGTAAGCGCCCCAGAGACCGACGGATGTGCCCTGGTGGTGATAGCGCGCCTCGCGCGAGAGGAAGGCAATCTTGAACAGGCCGAGGAAATGCAGGCCCATGATGATGACGGCTACGCCGGCGGCTTTGGCGAGGAGTGGCAGGTTATCGCGCAGCACCTGGCCCGCGGCCGAGGCCGTTGCACCGAGCAGCGTGAAGACCGTTGTGAACCCAAGCACGAAGATGAAGCCCGCGAGCAGCACCGTGAAGCGGTGGCGCTTGGCATCCGGATGATCCTCGGTAGTGAGGTCTTCCAGCGAGACGCCGGAGATGTAGCAGAGATAGGGCGGCACCAGCGGCAACACGCAGGGGCTCAGGAAGCTGAACACGCCTGCGATGATGGCGGCACTGATGGTGACGTCGAGATTCATGGGCCGTTACTGGCAGGCTGCCCCGGCAAAGGCAAGGAACGAAAGGTCACAGAAATGTGTTGCGTGAACTGGGATACGGGGTTTTCCGTATTACAAAAAGGAGGAGTACCAATATGCGGCAATGGATGGTGCTGGCGGGATTTATCGCAGTTTGTCTTGTGGTGGGCGCGCTTGGCGGGTTTGCCACCTCGCAGCCGGTTCTCGAGTGGTATCCAACACTGGTGAGACCCAGCTGGACACCGCCTTCATGGCTTTTCGGGCCAGTGTGGACGATTCTTTACATCATGATGGGCGTTGCCGCGTGGCTGGTGTGGCGCACGGGTGATGCGGGCCGGGCGCTCGGCATGTTCGCGGTGCAATTGGCGCTGAACCTGGCGTGGTCTTTCCTGTTCTTTGGATTGCGGTCGCCGCTTGCGGGGCTTGCCTGCATTTTGCTTCTCTGGCTGGCGATTGCCGGTACGATCCTGGAATTCCGCAAGCGCAGTGGTGCTGCGGCGGGCCTGATGCTGCCCTACCTGGCGTGGGTGAGTTTTGCCACGGCGCTGAATGCGGCCATTGTGGTGCTGAATTGAAGAACGGGAAACGCGTTTGATTTCCGAGCGTTAGGAAATTAGCGCCGCAATATGATTTTTCACTTGACAGCGCGCGGTACTTCGGCTATATTCCGATACATTCCACAACTGCATCCGCAATAGCCTTGAACCCATCATGAAGGTGACGGGGTGTTTTGCTGTGGCGTGAACGGCTGGCGAGCTGAGGTGCCAAAAGACTGGATCGGCGGGTCAAGCCCGCCG
>CALMEZ010000240.1 GCA_937864985.1 uncultured Alphaproteobacteria bacterium | reverse complement strand
CTGGCGCCAATCAGGGCGAGGCCCTTGGCGATCGACAACAACTGGTCACCCGTTTCGATCTTTGGCATGCCAAAGCGCTCGACGAACAACTGGCGCACGGCAGGCACATAGGACGAGCCGCCGGTGAGAAAGACACGGTCAATTTGATCTGGTGATAATTTAGCGTTTTCAATGGCTTGGTCAACACACTTCGCAATCTTGTTGAGGTCTGCGGCAATCCAACCTTCAAAGTCCTGACGGGAGATCCTCGCGTCTATGTCAATGTTTGAGACCTTGAAACGGAAGTCTGTCGTTTGGTTTTGCGAAAGCGATGCCTTGGCCCGAGCGATCGCCTGATAAAGTCCATAGCTCATGCCACCTTCGATGAGATCGATAAAGGCCTGCAGCTGGGCGCGCTGCGGGCTGGCATCGGCCAACTGCTGCAGGGCGTTGATGACCGAGGGACGGTTCATCAGGCATAGCTCGTTCCAGCGCGAGAAACTGGTAAAATAATGGCGGGGGATTTCCAGTTCCTTGTCCCAGCTTTTGTAAACGGCATGTTTGCCAAGGTGTGGAGAGACCACGGCATCAATGATGCGATAGTCGAAGGTGTCCCCCGCAATGCCAATTCCGGAATGTCCAAGTGCTTCAGCGTGGCCGCCGGGTTCAAAGCGCATGATCGAAAAGTCCGACGTGCCGCCGCCGAAATCACCAACCAGAATGGTCGAAGCTTTAGTCAAGCGCTGGGCGTAGAAAAATGCAGCCGCCACAGGTTCCAGCACGAAATGCACTTGCTCAAAGCCAAGGTTTGCGAAGGCTGCAGCATAGCGCCGGTGGGCGAGCGCCTCATCGGGATTGCTGCCGGCGAAAGTAACGGGTCGGCCAATCACGAGTGTGCGTGGAAGCGGATTTGCGCTGGCGTGTGATGCGGCTTTGGCAATGAAACGCTGCAGCAGGTCTTCGAACCTGAATCGCTTAGCGAAGATGGCCGTATCGATGAACGCGGCGCTGGCCGCGAAGGATTTGAAGGACTGCAGAAATCGCGTGTCTTCCGGCGCCTCGACAAACATGTTGATGGCCCATGGGCCGGCTTCGCAGAGCGGCTCGGCCACATTTGCGCGTTGGAAGGCCAAGGCGGTGCGAATGGCGTCCATCGGTGCATTTTCAAAATTTACAGGCAACACAACCGCATCGCCGCCGGCATCGGTCGCTGCGAGAACCGTGTTGGTGGTGCCAAAGTCAATGCCGATCACATTCATGAATCACCCTATACAAATTTTCGGCGCGCGCTGCAGAAGCATTTCCATCACGTAATAAAATTGCGTATAAGCCGCCGCCATGGACCGAAGCGGCACACCCGACACAATTGATTGGAAGATTCTTCGCGAATTGCAGCGCGAGGGGCGCATTTCGAACGTCGAGCTTTCCAGCCGTGTTGCGCTGTCACCGCCGCCAACGTTGCGGCGCGTGCAGGCACTTGAGGAAGAGGGTTTTATCCGCGGCTATCGTGCGCAACTGGACGCGGCCAAGCTTGGCTATGGCGTCAAGGCCATGGCGCTGGTTGGGCTGAAGAGCCAGGCGCAAAACGAGGTGGCAGATTTCGAGCGCCGGGTGAAGGGCTGGCCCGTTGTTCGGGAGTGTTATGCCATTCAGGGTGTCGCCGATTTCATGCTGATTTGCGTGGCGCGCGACTTGCCGGCGCTGCAGAGTTTCGTGATGGGCGGCCTTGCCAAGGCGCCCAATGTGGAAAGCGTCAAAACATCTGTGATCCTGCATGTGGCGAAGGATGAACCCGAGGTGCCGCTGCCATGAGCGAGGCTGCGCTCCACAAGAATGAAAGCCATTGGGGCGCCTTGATCGCGGCAGCTGCGGCAACTGTTGTGGTCGGGTTTGCATCCACAATTCTGGTTGTCATTGAAGGCATCAAAGCCATGGGTGCGGATGCGGCGCAGCAGGCTTCGGCGGCGGCCATTCTGTGTTACGGCATGGCTGTTGTGTCAGGTGTGCTGTCGTGGCGCTATAAAATGCCGATGATCGTGGCGTGGTCGACACCGGGGTCGGTCCTGCTGGCGACGTATCACGGTGCTGTCACATTTCCCCAGGCCATCGGAGCCTTCATGTTTGCAGCCGTGCTGATGATCATCACAGGTCTGATCAAGCCTGTTGCGGTAGCCATCGCCAATATGCCAGGCTCAATTGCAGCGGCCATGCTGGCCGGCGTGTTGCTTCATTATGCATTGGGTGTTCCGGTGGCAGCGCTCGACATGCCGGGCTTTGTGCTGCCGTTGATCATCGCCTTCTTTGCGCTGCGCGCCATCGTTCCCATGTATACTGTGCCAATCATTGTGGCGCTGGGATTGGTGTTTGCCTTCTTGAGTGGGGGCATGTCACAGCCTATTCCTGTCGGTGTCACGCCACTGACGTTTGACGTTCCGCAGTTCAACACGGAGGTCCTCTTTGGCATTGGCATACCGTTGTTCTTCGTCACCATGGCATCGCAGAACCTGCCAGGGTTTGCCGTCTTAAGGGCACATGGCTATGAGCCACCGGTGCAACCGGCACTGTTGATGACGGGTCTTGCGAGCCTTGTCTGTGCGCCATTTGGAAGCCACGCGCTCAACATGGCAGCCATCACGGCAGCGCTGGCCGCTGGCAAGGAGGCGCACCCTGATCCGCAACAGCGATGGAAAGTGATCATTCCGTATTTCCTGATGTATATTGTTTTCGGGCTGGCTGCCGGCACATTCGTGGCAATGCTGGGTTCTCTGCCAAAACCGCTTATCGCCGCCGTGGCGGGGCTTGCCTTGTTTGCCCCTTTGAGCGGCGGCATGACCGCCATGATGAAGGAGCCAAAGGACATTGAACCGGCGCTGGTGACATTCCTTGTTGCGGCCTCTGGCATTTCCCTCTTTGGTGTGGGTGCAGCCTTCTGGGGATTGGTGGCGGGACTCGCGTTGTGGGGCGTGAAGCGGGTGTTACAAAAGTGATGATCAGCGTCCGGCAATTGAAATCTGATGACCAGCTTGATGGGGCAATTTCTCTGCTGCAGCGCTTCTTCCGCGAGGAAGGCTTCGATACGTCCGATCAAACCATTGCCGACAATACACGCCGCCTTGCGGGATTGCCGCAATGCGCTCTGTTCCTTGCTGAACATGAAGGCGATGCGATTGGTGTCGCAACTGTTTCCCTGGAATTTGGCATTGAATTTGGCTGGTCGGCAGAAATGGGCGACCTCTACGTCGTCCCAGAATGGCGGAGCAAGGGTGTTTCGCGGCTGCTTGTTGATGCAATCGAAGGATATCTCAAGGAATTTGGCGCGTCTGGTTATCAGGTGACTGTCACGCCAACTGGCGCCGAACACCATAATCTTTCGGCATTTTACGCAGCGCTTGGATTCAACAATGAAGGGCGATTGATCCTCTATCGCAATCTCACATGAAATCTTCAGACACCGATATACTGATTGTTGCAGGTCACATGGGAGCCGGCCCCGATCATTGGCAGAGTCGATTGATTGCAAAACTGAAATCCGCCCGGCTCGTCGAACAGGATGACTGGCTTTATGGGTCCTTGCGCAATGCGGTCGACAGGATTGTGGAGGCTGTGCAGTCGGCGGAAAAGCCTGTGGTGTTTGTTGGCCATTCGGCAGGATCGACATTGGTTCCCCATGCTGTGGGTGCATTGCGATCACGGCAGCTGATTGACCGCGTGAGGGGTGCATTTCTGGTGACGCCGCCGTCTGGGCATTCGCTCGAAAAGCTTCCGGGCATTGATGCTGGCTTCAGGCATGTGCCACGCGATCCGTTGCCGTTTCCATCGGCGCTCGTGGCGAGCAGCAACGATCCCTATGCTACACTTGAGGAGAGTGCTGACATGGCGTTGGCGTGGGGCTCGAAGCTGATTGAGGCAGGTGCAGCCGGGCATATCAACACCGACAGCGGCCATGGACCTTGGCCTGAAGGCATGATGAGTTTTGCAGGTTTCCTGTCGCGGCTGACGTGAAAGCCAATCAGATTAGAAATGGACTGAGACATTATGACGGAACATGGATATCAATATGCAGCACGGCTGAATTCGTTCCGCATAGGAGCAGGGCAGGGGCACGCGGACGACGCAGGAAAGCCCAGCGTTTTCGGCTTGTTGCGGCGCGCCGCACAGGTGAAAGGTCTGAATGCGGTTGACCTCAATTTTCCGGATCATGTCGAAGGTGCTGTGCTGAAAGAGATGAAGCACCACCTCGGTGGGCTGGGCCTTTCGGTCAACGGCTTTGCGATGCGCTACTATACTGATCCCGGATTCAAGCTTGGCGCCTTCACCAATCCTGACGCGCGGTTGCGCCGTCTTGCCATTGATCAGACGAAGCGCGGCATTGACCAGATGCAGGAATTGGGCGGCAGCCTGATGACGCTGTGGATGGGACAGGATGGCTTCGATTATTCCTTCCAGGTGGACTATGCGCGGCTGTGGGACCAGACGTTGGAAGCGATCAGCGAAGTGGCTGATCATGCGGGCAAAGTTGAGATCAGCCTCGAGTACAAACCAAACGAGCCGCGCAGCTTCAGTCTAATGCCGGATATTGGAACAACCTTGCTTGCGATCCGTGAGGTGGGCCGCACGAATGTTGGCGTCACTATCGATTTTGCACATGTGCTATATGCCGATGAAATGCCCGCCTATGCGGCTGCCATGGCGGCGAGGGCCTCGAAGCTGTTCGGCGTTCACCTGAATGATGGCTATGCCAAACGCGATGATGGGCTGATGGTGGGGACAGTTCATCCGGTGCAAACAGTTGAATTGCTTTATGTCCTGTCATCGAGTGACTATGACCGGCCGATCTATTTCGACACCTTCCCGGACACCACGGGGCTTGATCCCGTGGCGGAATGCAGTGCGAATATTGCCATGGTTGAAAGCATGCGTGGCATTGTCAAACGCTTGCAAGGCAACAACGAGTTGCAGGCAGCGATCGCGCGACAGGACGCCGTGAAAAGCAGTTCCATTTTGCGCCAGGCGATGTACGGCGACCGCACGGGCTGACACTCCCGCCAAATTCGTGTTGGGTTTGACGTTGCCTTTGTCTCGGGAATGTTGCTATGTTATCGATAACAAAGTTCAGCCGGAGCCAATGCATTGAAAGCCGCCTCCAAGAAGGTGATTGAGCTTCGACCCACTGCACCGACCATGCAGGATGTGGCGCGGAGGGCTGGGGTTTCGAGCATGACGGTGTCGCGAGCGCTGCGTGATGGCGCTTCGATTGCCACGGACACGCGGCGCAAGATCATGGCTGCCGTGGAGGAACTTGGCTATGTACTTGACCAATCGGCGGGCAGCCTGTCATCGAAGCGCACAGGTTTTGTGGCTGCCATTATTCCTTCCATCAACAATTCCAACTTTGCCGACACGGCACGCGGATTGACGGATGCGCTCGAAGGCGCAGGCCTGCAATTGCTGATGGGCTATGCGGATTATTCCATCGAAAAGGAAGAGGCGCTGATCGAGGCGATGCTGCGGCGCAGGCCGGAGGCAATTGTCGTAACTGGCGGCAAGCACACCGACCGTGGCCGCAAGCTGCTCGAGCAGTCGGGCATTCCGGTGATTGAGACATGGGACATGCCGCCGAAACCTGTGCGGCATGTGGTTGGCTTTTCCAATGCGGATGCCGCGGCAGCGCTGGTCAAGTATCTTCATAACAAGGGCTATCGAAAAATCGCCTTCATTGGCGGCACAACCAATCGAGATACGCGCGGTGCTGACCGGCGGGCTGGCTATGAGGCGGCAATGAATGCGCTGGGCCTTGAGGAACGGCGCGTGATCTCGTTCGGTACGCCGCCGATTTCAATGAAACAGGGGGGCGAAGCAATTGTTCGCCTCATTGAGCAGTGGCCGGAAGTGGAAGCGGCGATTTGCGTGTCTGACTTGTCGGCTTTTGGTGCGCTGGTGGAATGCCAGCGGCGCAACTGGCCAGTGCCTCAGCGCATTGCGCTTGCCGGGTTCGGCGATTTCGAGATTTCAAGCTGCAGTCATCCGACGCTGACCACGGTTGGCGTCAATTGCTATGACATTGGCAATCAGACCGGCATGCTGCTTCTGCAAGCGATTGACGGTGAACGCAAGGGAAAGCCGCTGCAGCCAGAAACCATCATCACGGACTACGCTGTCATTGCGCGCCAGAGCGCGTGACGCCAGGGGAGCACACATGAAAGCCATTGTCATTCATGCCGCCAAGGACTTGAGGCTGGAAGAGAGACCTATAGATGCGCCGGAACGTGGCGAAGTGCAGGTGAAGCTGGCGACTGGCGGCATCTGCGGGTCTGACCTGCATTATTTCAATCATGGTGGCTTTGGCGCCATCCGCTTGAAAGAGCCGATGATCCTTGGCCATGAGGTGTCCGGGCATATTACCAAGTTAGGTGAGGGGGTGCAGGGGCTTTCAGTCGGACAGTTGGTCGCTGTTTCGCCATCGCGGCCCTGCCTGACGTGCAAATATTGCCAGGAAGGGCTGCACAACCAGTGCCTCAACATGCGCTTCTATGGTTCGGCGATGCCGTTTCCGCACATCCAGGGCGCATTCCGCGAAGTGTTGGTGGCCAATGCCAGTCAGTGTGTTGCCGCCGACGGATTGACGAGCGGTGAAGCCGCGATGGCAGAACCCTTGGCCGTGGCGGTGCATGCCACACGACGTGCTGGAGAGATGCTTGGCAAATCTGTTCTGGTGACAGGCTGCGGCCCGATTGGTGTTCTCGCCATTCTTGCGGCGCGGCGCGCTGGCGCAGACTTCATTGTGGCAACGGACTTGAGTGACTTCACCCTGGGCATGGCCAAAGCGGCCGGCGCAGATGTGACTGTGAACATGAGCCGTGATGGCGGCGCGCTTGAAAAGTTCACAAAAGACAAAGGCACGTTTGACCTTCTCTATGAATGCTCCGGCGCGCAGGTGGCGCTGGTTGGCGCAATTGCGGCGATGCGGCCGCGCGGCACGATCTTGCAGCTGGGTTTGGGCGGCGACATGACGCTGCCAATGATGTCGATCACAGCCAAGGAGCTTTCCTTGAAAGGATCGTTCCGCTTTCACGAAGAGTTTGCGACAGGTATCAGTTTGATGCGGAAAGGCCTGATCGACGTCAAACCGTTGATCACGCATGGTGTGGCGCTTGATGACGCACATAGTGGTTTTGCCTTGGCCAATGACCGGAGCAAGGCAATGAAAGTTCATATTCAGTTTTCTTGAGAAGGGCGCGACATGTCCAAGGATTTGTTCAGTTTGAAAGGCAAGCTGGCGGTGGTGACAGGCTCCAGCCAGGGCATCGGCTTTGCGATTGCCGAAGGGCTTGCTGAGCATGGGGCCGCTGTGGTGCTCAACGGGCGCGATGCCGCAAAACTGGAGAAAGCCCGCAATCACCTGGCCGCAAAGGGCCATGTGGTTCATGGCGCTGTCTTTGACGTGACGGATGAAGGTTCGGTGCAGCGCGAGGTGGCCAAGATCGAAGCTGAAATTGGTTCCATCGACATTCTGTTTAACAATGCCGGGATGCAGTTCACGGCCTCCGTTGCCGCCATGCCGGTGGCGCGGTACTTGATCTCGTTTCGGGCAAGGCTGGCTGCTGCCAGCAGCGATGCGCTCACCTCGACCCGCCTGAGCTCCGTGCGCTCGACCCGCGAGAACGCTGCAAGCCCCCGCGCGATCTCCTTGATCCGCGTGGCCCCCTCGAGCGCGTCCCGGGTACGCTCCAACACAGTTCCGTCGAGCGCTTCCTGGAGGAGTTCCGGTCCGGCCGGGCCGACAGCCTCCCCGGCGACTACCTGGCCGCAGCGCTCGAGCAGGGCTGCGAAGCTGGCGTCGTAGCCGGTGAGCATGACGATCTTGCGGCCTTCGGCGCGCATCTTGCCGAGTTCGAAAAGGGTGACGGGTTTGGTGTTTTCCTGCAGATAGCTCATGACTGTTCCTCCTCGCGGCGGCAGTTAACTCCAATATTGTGCAATGCACAAGAGGCGTGGCCGAAGTGACGGGTCGGGGAATGAGTGTGACGGCCTAGCCGGCGTAACCGAAGAATTCCCGATAGCTGCGCATGGCGATGAGCCGGGAATAGAGCAGTTCGAAGTCTTCGTCCTTGTCTACCGGATTGAGGGATTCGGCATTGACGATGAACAGTGGCGCGGCGTCGTAGTGATGGAAGAAGGTGGCGTAGCTTTCGGCGACGCGCTGAAGGTAGGGCTCATTGATCTTGCGTTCGGATTCGACGCCGCGACGCCGCACGCGATCGATCAGGATGTCCGGCTG
>CALMEZ010000239.1 GCA_937864985.1 uncultured Alphaproteobacteria bacterium | reverse complement strand
GGTCGATGTCGATGGCATGTGCCGCGAGGCTGCCATGACATGGGACGAAATCCGTGACATCAACCGCGATCCATTGACAACAATCGGCGCACACACGCTGAACCATTACAACCTGTCACGGCTCAATGCAGAAGAAGCCGAGCGCGAAATCGTGGAGTCGGGCCACATCATCAGTGCCAAGCTGGGAGAGCCCGTGCAGCATTTCGCCTATCCCTACGGCAATGTCGATGCAGCAACACCACGCGAATTTGCGCTGTGCCAGAAAGCCGGTTACGAGACTTCTGTCACCACACGCCTTGGCCCGGTTATGAAGGGCCATGCCGTGCACCTCCAGGCGTTGCCACGTGTCATGGTATCAGGCCGCTTCCAGAATCCGCGCCACGTGCAGGCCCTGATGGAAGGTTTGCCGCCCATCCTGTTCAACAGGGGCAAGATGATCCACGTCAAATAGGATCAGGTTTTGACATCCAGCGGATGATCATCATTTCCACGGGCACCCAGGCGCAGCCCGCGAGAATGTAAAACGGCAATTCAAAAGCCATGCCGCGGCCGACAACAAGAACGCCGCCAACCACCATCGCCACGAGCGCGTAGATCACGAGCCATGCAATGGTCAGCAGGATGCCCAGGAATTTGCGAGAGCGGAGCGACATGACAGGCTTTTAACCCAATGCGCGGCATTCGGGGTGCGGCCAAACGGCGCTTGCGGGGCGGAAGCACAAAACTTAAGTGCTTGCCATGTTTTCCAACAGCAAGACCAATTGGGTAGCCATCTGGCTCTGGGCGCTTGCGGCGCTCGTGTTCTGCATGGTGATCGTAGGCGGCGCCACGCGGCTTACAGATAGCGGCCTGTCCATCACAGAATGGAAGCCGCTGCTCGGCGCCATCCCGCCGCTCAATGAGGCCGATTGGCAGGACGCCTTCACCAAATACCAGGCCATTCCCCAGTTCAAGATCCTGAATTCCAATATGGATTTGGCCGATTTCAAGTTCATCTACTGGTGGGAATGGGGCCATCGTT
>CALMEZ010000238.1 GCA_937864985.1 uncultured Alphaproteobacteria bacterium | reverse complement strand
CCCGACCGCCCCCGCCAGCGCCGTGCCGCCGAGCAGACCCATCGCCAACCGCCCGAGGCGCCAACGTCGGACCGAGACGCCAGAGGCCAGGACCTCGCCCACCAGCCAAGAGACGAGCAAAGCGGCGCCGGGCAAAGCGGGCAAGTAATAGTGGATCAGTTTCGTTTGCACGCATTCGAGCAAGACCCAAGGGCCGACCACCCAGCCCAGCAAGAAGCCCAGGTCGCTTGAAGTCTTCCGTTTCAGCCATGCGGCGCAAACAGCCGCCGGCACAAAGCACGACCACGGATAAAAGGTCACGAGGGAGAACACGAGATAATATCCAGGGAAGCCGCCGTGCTCTTCCATCCCTTGCGTGGCGCGCCGGATGACCTGATCGCCGAGGGCGAACGCCTTTTCCGAAGCCGAGGCTGTGCCGCCTGCCACGCCGCAAAGCCAATCGACCCCACCATCAAGGAAGCGCCCAAGGGTGTGATGCTGGAAACACTGGATGACCTCAGGCGCTACAAGGACCGGGTGATCATGCAGGCCGTCAACAATCGTTCCATGCCATTGGGCAACAAGACGGGCATGACCGCCGAGGAACGCGCCAAGCTGGGCGCATGGCTGGCCAAGCAATGATTTCGATCACTGACGTCAACTCAATGGATTTGCGCGGATTTGCTGCCGCTTTCGGCGATGTGGCCGAGCATTCGCCGTGGGTGGCCAAGGCTGCTGCTGCCGCCCGGCCCTTCGCCTCGCGCGAGGCGATGATTGCGGCGTTCGAACAGGCCCTGCGTTCGGCATCGCATGACATGCAATTGCTGCTGATCCGCGAGCACCCCGACCTTGCGGGCCGCGCCAAGCTGACAGCGGATTCACAGAACGAGCAGAAGGGCGCCGGCCTCGACACGCTGACGGCAGATGAGTTTGCGCGCTTCACGTCACTCAATGACGCTTACAAGGCGCGCTTCGGATTTCCCTTCATCTTTGCCGTGAAGGGCGCCACCAAGCACCAGATTCTTGAGAGCTTCGAAAAGCGCGTTCACAATGGGAAGGACGATGAGTTTGCCATGGCGCTGTCGCAGGTTTTGCGCATCTTCCGTTTCCGCCTCGAAGACAGGGTTGAAGCATGAGTGCCGCATCCGTCATCACAGGCCAGGTTGTCTCTTTCACAGATACGGGCGTCACACACCATGAGCGTGGCGCAGTTGCCGTTGGTGGCGATGGCCGCATTCTCTGGGTGGGTGAGGCTACAACAGTACCGCAGGCTTACGCCAAGGCGCCGGTGCTGGATCACGGCCAGAAGCTGGTGCTGCCTGGTTTCATCGACCCCCATATTCATTTTCCGCAGAACCGCATGCTGGCTGCTGCCGCCAAGGACCTGCTGGACTGGTTGAGCCGCTACACCTTCCCGGAAGAAAGCCGATATGGCGACCGTGGCCATGCCGATGCGGCGGCAGATGTTTTTCTCAGTCGGCTGTTCTCGCATGGCACCACGTCGGCACTGGCTTTTTGCTCGGTGCATAAAGTTTGCGCCGAGTCCCTGTTTGAAGCAGCGGCGCGGCGCAACATGGCGCTGGTCACCGGCAAGACCATGATGGACCGCAATGCCATTCCCGCCGTACAGGATGATCCGGAATCGGCAGCGCGCGACACGGAAGATCTGCACCACCGCTTCCATGGCAAGGGCCGCCTGCGCCATGCGGTATCTCCCCGCTTTGCCATCACATCCACGGAAGCCCAGTTGAAGCTGGCGGGCGAGGTGCTGCAAAGCCTTGATGGCGCGTTGATGCAGACGCACCTCTCAGAGAGTGCAGGCGAGATCGCTTTCGTGAAAACACTTTTCCCGAAGGCCAAGGACTACACGGATGTCTATGATCACTTCCGTCTGCTGGGCCCCACCAGCCTGTTTGCGCATGGCATTCACCTGAGTGCGCGCGAGGCACAGCGGCTGGCGGAGTCCGGATCGACCGTCGTGCATTGCCCGACGTCCAACACCTTCCTCGGATCGGGACTGATGCCCATGACCTTCCTGCGCGAGAGGCGCGTCGGTCTGGGTCTGGCTACGGACATTGGCGGCGGCACTAGCTATTCACTGCTGGCCACCATGGCGGAGACCTACAAGGTGCAGATGCTGCAGGGCCTCAAGCTCTCTGCCGTGGAATTGTTCCGCATGGCAACACGCGAGAACGCAGGCCGGCTGCATTTGCAAAACGACATCGGCAGTCTCGAGGCTGGAAAATACGCTGACATTGTGGTGCTTGACCCGGAAGCCACAGCCGTGCTTTCAGCCCGCCACATGCTGTCCGCCTCGCTTGAAGATGTGTTGTTTGCCCTGATGATGCTGGGCGATGATCGCGCCGTGTCGGCCACCTATGTTGCGGGCAAGAAGGTTCACGGATGAACGCGAGAGAACTTCTGCGCGCCATGTTTGATGCGGCGGTCGCCGCTGCGCAGCCTGACAAATGCATCAAGCGCCATTTGCCCATTCCGCCCAGGGGACGCACCATTGTGATTGGTGCAGGCAAGGCGTCTGCTGCTATGGCCAAGGCCTTTGAAGAAGCGTGGACCGGCCCGCTCGAAGGACTGGTTGTGACACGCTATGGCTATGGCGTTCCCTGCCAGCGCATCAAGATTGTCGAAGCTGCTCATCCGGTCCCCGACGCCGCCGGCGTGCAGGCGGCCCATGACATTCTAAAGATGGTGCAAGGCCTCACCGCCGATGATCTTGTGGTGGCGCTGATCTCCGGCGGAGGTTCTTCCCTGCTCAGCCTGCCAGCCGCAGGTATCACCGCCGAAGACAAGCGCGCCGTGAACAAGGCATTGCTGGCGTCAGGCGCACCGATCCAGGAGATGAATGCGGTGCGCAAACATCTCTCGGCCATCAAGGGCGGCCGGCTTGCCGCCGCGGCCTTCCCGGCACGGGTGGAGACCCTGGTGATTTCCGATGTGCCCGGTGATGATCTTTCCGCCGTCGCCTCCGGCCCCACGGTGCCTGACCCAACGACATTTGCTGATGCTTTGGCGATCATTGCCAAATACAACATGCACTTGCCCGCCTCAGTGATGGCGCATCTCAAAGCGGGCATGGATGAAACCCCAAAACCCGGCGATGCGCGCCTCGCAAAGGCGCGGGCGCATCTCATTGCGTCCCCACAGGCGTCACTAGAGGCGGCGGCGGCGGTTGCGTCAACGTATGGCGTCACGCCATTGATCCTCGGTGACTCGCTTGAAGGCGAGGCGCGTGAGCTTGGCATCATGATGGCCGGCATGGCCCTGCAGGCCCGGCGCTTTGCGCAGCCGGCGAAGCCTCCTTGCGTGTTGATTTCCGGTGGCGAAGGCACGGTGACGATCCGCGGCAAAGGCGTGGGCGGACGCAATGTGGAATTCCTGCTGTCGCTTGCCACCAAGCTGCATGGCGCCGCAGGCATTTCGGCCATCGCCTGTGACACCGATGGTGTGGATGGAGGTGCTGAAGTGGCAGGCGCCATCGTGACGCCGGACACCTTGCAGCAGGCGCGCGCAATGGGGCTCGATTTAGCAGCGATGTTGGCGAATAATGATGCCCACACATTTTTTGCGGCGATGGGCGATCAGGTGATCACCGGCCCAACACGCACCAACGTCAATGATTTCCGCGCCATTCTGATCACCTGACCTACAATCGATAAAATTGTTGCATTGATGGAAAGGTGACGCGAACCATTCCTATTCAGTCCTTGATCAGACTCTTCCGGTAACGTTGCCAGATGGTGTGTGATTCAAAACCAATTGAGCAGGTTGCCGCAGAGGAACCTGCAGTTGAGGTGCCGCATGACGAGCGGCGCAAGGCAAAGCGCTTTCGCACGCTGAAAGCTGCGAAGCTTTTGCCCATGGACACTTGGGCAAGCACCAGCGGCATCGTGCGCGATCAATCGCAAACCGGGGCCCGCATTGCAGTGGATGAGCCACACAAGGTTCCCGATGAATTCCGCCTCGTTGTCGTCAAGGAAGCCACTATCCAGCCCTGCACCGTGCGCTGGCGCGACAAGCAGCAGCTTGGCGTCAAATATGAAGGCGAACCGAAGCCCGCGCCGCCACGCAAGTTCTGACAAAGCGCAAACAGATTTCCTCGGATTGAAGCGAGTGTGTTGGGCACGTGATCACCACGTTCCTTCACCCTGTTCTCATTTTTCTTGCGTAGGGTTGTGCCATGAGCACAGTCACGCCCATTCGACATTTGACAGCAGTTCCAGCAGACGAGCGCCGGCGCGCGCCGCGCCATCGCGTGTTGCTGGCGGCCAAGCTTGTGGCGATGAATGCCTGGGTGTTCATCGACGGCACGGTGAAAGACCTGTCGGCCACGGGCGCCAAAATCTATTGCGAGCGGCCTGATGTGGTGCCTGATGATTTCCGGCTCTTGGTATTGAAGGACAACACCATCCAGAACGCCCGGGTGCGCTGGCGAAACGGGCATTTCCTCGGCGTTGAATTCACGGATGCGGCAAAGCCCGCCCCGCCTCGCAAAATATAAACGCACAAACAAAAGCCCGGCTCAAGGGCCGGGCTTTCGAACTTGTTCGCGCAACCGATCAGGCTGACTTGCGCTTGCGGCGGCGCGACATGGCAGCAAGGCCGCCGATGCCGGTTACCAGCAGCGGCAGGGCTGCAGGCAAGGGAACGGCTGAAGGCGCAATGGTGGCCTTGAACTGGGCGTCATAGGCGGCGAACTCGCCTTCCCAGAATCCGGAATTCGGCCCCGGCACGCCACCATCATTGGCGTTGTGGAACACAAAGGACAGCAGGTTTGGATCACCGCTGCCGCCATAGCCGACGAGCGGCATTGTTGTCTGAGAGATGGCATCGGTTCCAAACACACTCAGAAAGGCAACGTATATGGTGCCGACCGTGAGGTTGAGGTTGGGCGCGAAGCTGTAGGTGAATGCGCCGGCCGCAGATGCGAGGTTGCCGCTCTGGTAGACGACGCTGCTCACACCATGCGTGGCGCTGTCCCAGATGCCAATGCCGCCAAAGAGTTCACCACCCACAGAGCCATTCAAAGACAATTCGAAGTTCGTGAGCGTGCCGGCCGTTGGCGTTGTGAACAACTGGCCGTAGGTTTGCGTATCCGGGTTTCCGAACGGCGAGGCCGCCGTTGTGGAAGAGCCGGAATCCAGGGTCAGGGCGTGTGCTGATGTGGTGATCGTGGCAAGGCACGAGCCGACCACGAGACCCAGCACGAGGTATGCTTTGGTCAAGTTCATTGTTTTTTCCATTAATGTTATAGCGTTAACCTCTGCCTGCGCCCCGCTCGGCATTGCCTCACGCATTGCATTTGCGATCGGATTTTTGCAAGGGTTTTTGACCGTCAGGACAATAAATTTTGCTGCGCCTCGCGAGATGCGCAAGTTTCTTGACGATCAAACGTCGAGATTGGCGACGCTCAAAGCGTTGTCGCGGATGAAGTCACGGCGCGGCTCGACCACGTCGCCCATCAGCTTGGTAAACAGGTCATCGGCCTGATCCATTTCCGAAACCTTGACGCGGAGCAGCGTGCGCACGTTGGGATCCAGCGTGGTTTCCCACAACTGCTCGGGGTTCATTTCACCCAGACCTTTGTAGCGCTGCAGTGAGACACCCTTGCGGCCCGCTGCAAAGATGGCATCCAGCAGACCCAATGGACCGTTGATCGGCGTATCTGCATCCTTGCGGCGCAGCTTGGCGGGGCGCGCATAGATTTCCTGCAAGTGTTCCGTCTTCTTGTCGAGGCGGAGCGCATCGGATGACGAGATGAGCTTGGAATCAATGTGCCAGCTTTCCTTGACGCCGCGCTGCTCGCGCGCAAACACCAGACCACCATCGGGCGTTGCCGTGCCTGTCCAGCCACGTTCGGTTTCATCCGACAGCACATCAAGACGGCGGGCAATGTAGGTGGCCGCCGCCTGGGCGTTTTCCGCATTGGAAATGATCTCGGGGTTCAGCGCCCCGGCAATGGCGGCCTGCTCGATCACCATGGTGGGATAACGCGAGTGGAAACCGTCGATGATGCTGCGCACCGCAAGGGCTTCTTCAACAATCTGGCGCAGGTCGGGCCCGGCCCGCTCCGAACCATCGGCGAGCGACAGCTTGACGCCATCCAGACCCGCCTCGATCAGGTTTTCCTCAAGGGCGCGCGCGTCTTTCAGGTATTGCTCGGAATTGCCGCGCTTGATCTTGTAGAGTGGCGGCTGGGCGATGAAGAGAT
>CALMEZ010000237.1 GCA_937864985.1 uncultured Alphaproteobacteria bacterium | reverse complement strand
AATGCCGCCGCCATGGCTTCGAAATAAACCTCTGTCTTGCCAGACCCCGTGACGCCATCCAGCAGCATGACCTTGTGCTGACGTGCTGCCACCATGGACCGAAGTTCTGCCGCAGCCGCCTGTTGCGCGCTGTTGAGCATCTTGCCATTGCCATTGAGGCGCGGTTCTTGAAACGGCGCATGGGCAGGAAGCGGAACAGGTTTCAACACCCCGGACTTGGCAAGCGCCTGAACGACACTGGTGCCCACGCCAGCCGCATCGGCCAGTTCTGCAGCCGACATGGCAAACCCATCACGCGCCACATCGAGCACGCGCTTGCGCTGTTCGGTGAGCTTGGCAGGCAACACATCGCCGATGCGATAGGCCATGCGCTGACGTTCGGGTTCAAATGCAGAAGGCACACGCAGCACCATGCGCAGCACGGCACCCATGGGCTCCAAATAATAGGCCGACAGCCACTCAATGAACTTGCGGTGCGTCTCGCCCATGGCCGGCATGTCGAATTTTTCTGCAACATCACGGAGCTTCAGGTTGGTGCCGAAGGTTTCCCGCCGCTCCCAGACCACGCCGATGTAGCTCCGCGGGCCGAGCGGCACCTGCACATAGTCGCCCGCCTCCAAGGCCATGCCCTCGGGCACCCGGTAGGAATAGGGCGCGGGGATGGCCAGCGGCAGCAAAACCTCGGCAATGGGAATCGGTTTATCAGTCACGGATTTGTTCTATATGGTTTCGCCACCATGCCCAAACAGCCCCTGACAGCCGAAATTGCTTACGCCGAGCCATTCCAGATGGCCAGGCGCTTGCGCGGCCAGAAGGCTGTGACGCTGTTTGAAAGTGCCCAGCGCCACGAGCATCTGGGCCGCTATTCCTTTGTCGCGTGCAACCCCACCGGAAACCTGGTGGTGCGCGAAGGGATTGCCTTCCTGGATGGCAAGCCGATTGCTGAAAAGCCTTTCGCCTACCTCTCGCAGGCCACAGCAGCAGCACGTCACAAGGTCATTCCCGGCCTGCCCCCCTTTCAGGGCGGATGGGCGGGCTACATCTCCTACGACTATGGGCGGCACCTTGAGCCCCATGCCAAGATCCCTGCCTTTGCACCGCGTGTGCCCGACATGGTGTTCCATCGCTTTGATACAGTGATCGGCATTGATCACCTGCAGGAACGGGCCTGGATTTTTTCGCACACACAAGCCGCCATCGACACTTTGGAAAGCCTTCTGGCGCGCAGGCCGCATGCCTTGGGCAACGAGGTGCATGCCGATTTCAAGGCGCAGATCTCCCGCGCGACCCATGAGAGCAACGTCAGGCGCACTGTGGATTACATTCTGGCGGGCGACATTTTCCAGGCCAACATCACCCAGGATTTTGTGAGCGATGTGCCGCCGGGTTTTGATGCCTTCCAGGCCTACAAGCAATTGCGCCAGAAGAACCCCGCACCGTTTGCCGCGCTACTGGATTATGACGATGTGAAAATTGTGTCGTCATCGCCAGAGCGCCTGATCCGTTTCAATGGCGATGTGGCCGAAGCCCGCCCCATCAAGGGCACACGCAAGCGCGACGCTGATGCCGCCCGCGATGCCGCCCTGATTGCCGATCTCATATCGTCCCGCAAGGACCGCGCCGAGAATGTGATGATCGTTGATCTCTTGCGCAACGACCTCTCCCGCGTCTGCAAGGCGGGAACGGTGAAGGTGCCGGTGCTCTGCGGGCTGGAGTCCTACGCCAATGTGCATCACCTCGTCTCAGTGGTGCAGGGAGCATTGCGTGATGGCGTTTCAGCGGTTGATCTGGTGGAAGCCGTGTTCCCCGGCGGCTCCATCACCGGTGCGCCAAAGGTGCGGGCCATGGAAATCATCGCCGAATTGGAACAGGCACCGCGCGGCGTTTACTGTGGTGCCATCGGCTATTTCGGCTTCAATGGCACCTGTGATTTCAACATTGCCATCCGGACGCTGCAGGTGGCGGATGGCCGGATGCACATTCAGGGCGGGGGCGGCATCACCGCACGCTCTGACGCCGCAGCCGAATATGAGGAGAGCCTCATCAAGGTGGCCCGCATGCGCGAGGCCTTTGCGCCATGATCCTGATCATCGACAACTATGACAGTTTTGTTCACAACATTGCCCGCTACTTTGTGGAGCTCGGTGCAGAGGTGAACGTGAAACGCAATGATGACGTGTCTGAGGCCGACCTTTCGGCCAAGGCCATTGTCGTCTCGCCCGGCCCCTGCACACCCTATGAGGCAGGCGCTTCGCTCGATGTGGTGGAGCGTTTCTCCGGCAGGCTTCCCATCCTCGGCGTTTGCTTGGGACATCAGGTGATCGGCCAGGTGTTTGGCGGCAAGGTGTTGCGGGCCCGCGAACCCATGCATGGCGAGGCCTCGCGCATCCGCCACGACGGCACAGGCGTGTTTAAAGGCTTGCCGCAAGATTTCGCAGCGGGGCGTTATCACTCGCTGATTGTTGAAGATGTTGACCAAACGGACCTGCGTGTCACCGCACGCAGCGAAACGGGAGAGATCATGGGCCTGCAACACAAGAGCCACCCCACCTTTGGCGTGCAGTTTCACCCCGAATCGATTTTGACAGAACATGGTTATGACATGCTCCGCAATTTCTTGAAGGTGGTGGGCTGATGCAGGTCTGGTTCAATGGCAAGATCAGTGAGGGCCCCATTGCCCTCAGCCCCACAGACCGTGGCGTCACGCTGGGCGATGGCCTGTTTGAAACCATCCTGGTGATCGATGGCGCGGCCCTTTGG
>CALMEZ010000236.1 GCA_937864985.1 uncultured Alphaproteobacteria bacterium | reverse complement strand
GAAGTGCGCGTCAACCCGGTGGGTACGGTGGAAATCCTGACGGGTTCCCACAGCCATGGCCAGGGCCATGAAACGACCTTCGCACAGCTGGTGTCAGACCGCCTCGGCGTTGACATCAACAACGTGTCGGTTGTGCACGGCGACACCGACAAGGTGCAGTTCGGCATGGGCACCTATGGCTCCCGTTCGGGTGCCGTCGGCATGCATGCCATCTCGAAGGCGCTGGACCGCATCGAAACCAAGGCCAAGACAGTGGCTGCCCACTGCATGGAAGCCTCGGCTGACGATATCGAGTTCAAGAACGGCACCTTCACGGTCAAGGGCACCGACAAGAAGATGGATTGGAGCTCGGTTGCGCTGCAGGCCTACATCGCCCACAAGCCGGGCTTTGAGCCGGGCTTGAAAGAGTCAGCCTTCCATGATCCGGCCAATTTCGTGTTCCCGGCCGGTGTTCACATCTGCGAAGTGGAAGTGGACAAGGATACAGGCTTCACGGAAGTGGTGGCCTATACCTGCGTTGATGACTTCGGCAACCTGATCAACCCGATGATCGTTGAAGGCCAGGTGCAGGGCGGCATTGCCCAGGGCATTGGCCAGGCGCTGCTGGAAGGCTGCGTCTATGACGAGGACTCGGGCCAGCTGCTGACCGGCTCCTACATGGACTACACCATGCCGCGGGCCCGCAACATGCCGCATGTTGACAGCCTGAAGCTTGGTTTCACCTGCACGCCATGCCCGACCAATCCGATGGGCATGAAGGGCTGTGGTGAAGCGGGTGCCATCGGTTCACCGCCGGCGGTTATCAACGCCATCACCAATGCGATCGGCGTTCGTGAAATCCCCATGCCGGCCACACCGCTCACGGTCTGGCAGGCCATGCAACCCATGAAGAAAGCGGCCGAGTAAGGCTGGGAGGAAGAGAATGGAAAACTTCAACTATCACCGCCCCGCCACGGTTGCTGCCGCTGCGGGCCTGATGAAAAAGTCAAAAGACGCCAAGTACCTGGGTGGCGGTCACACGCTGATCCCCACCATGAAGCAGGGGCTGGCCTCGGCCAAGGACGTGATTGACCTCACAGCCATCAAGGGCTTCTCTGGCATCAAGGTGTCGAAGACCGCCGTTGAGATCAAGGCCGGCACCACGCACATGGACGTGGCGTCATCATCCGCCGTCAAGAAGGCCATTCCGGCGCTTGCCGAAATGGCTGGCAAGATTGGTGGCGTGCATGTGCGCCACAAGGGCACGATTGGCGGCTCCATCGCCAACGCCGACCCTGCTGCTGACTATCCGTCGGCGTGCCTCGGCCTGGGTGCCACGATCATCACCAACAAGCGCAAGATCGCGGCAGACAAGTTCTTCACGGGCCTGTTCGCAACCGCGCTTGGCAAGGGTGAAATCATCACCGCTGTGTCGTTCCCGATCCCTAAGAAGGCGGCTCACCAGAAGTTCCCCAATCCTGCCTCGCGTTATGCGCTCACCGGCGTGTTCGTGTCGCAGGACAAGGCGGGCAAGGTGCGCGTTGGTGTCACTGGCGCTGGCCCCAGCGCCTTCCGCGTGGCAGACATGGAAGCCGCACTGGCGAAGAGCTTCTCGGCTGATGCCTTGAATGGCATCAAGGTGGCCTCACGCGGGCTCCTGTCGGACATGCATGCCTCGGCAGACTATCGCGCCCACCTGATCAGCGTGCTGGCCAAGCGGGCCGTGGCATCCATCGCCTGAGGCACTTTGACTGAATGAAAGTTCCGGCCCGCGCGGATAAGCTGCGCGGGCCGTTTTGTTGAACGAAAGGCCATCATGCCGAAACCCGCTCCTGCCTCCATTGATGACACCCTCGCGCTTCTGACGTCGCAAGGTTATGTGGCGGGGCGCGACCTCGGCACGGTTGTGTTCCTGGCCCTCAAGATGGGGCGGCCCCTATTCCTCGAAGGCGAGGCCGGCGTTGGCAAGACGGAAATCGCCAAGACCCTGGCCGATGGGCTGGGCCGCAGGCTGATCCGCCTGCAATGCTACGAAGGGCTTGATGTCAGTTCCGCCGTCTATGAGTGGAACTATGCCGCGCAAATGATCGAGATCCGCATGGCGGAAGCGGCAGGCCAACTCGACAAGAACCGCATGGCAAGCGACGTCTTTGCCGAGCGCTTTCTGGTGAAGCGACCCTTGCTGCAGGCGTTGGAGGCCGAGGAGGGGGCGGCACCCGTTCTGCTGATCGACGAATTAGACCGCACCGATGAAGCCTTCGAAGCCTTCCTTCTTGAAGTTTTGTCGGATTTCCAGGTGACAATCCCCGAGCTTGGCACCATCAAGGCCAAGGAGCCCCCCATCGTCATCATCACCTCAAACCGGACGCGCGAGGTGCATGACGCCCTGAAGCGCCGTTGCCTCTATCACTGGGTAGGTTACCCGACGGCCGAGCGCGAACAGCAGATCATCAAGTCGCGCCGCCCCAAGGCGGCCGCAGGCCTTGCCAAGGAAGTTGTTGCTTTCGTGCAGGCGCTGCGCGGTGGCGATCTTTACAAGGCACCGGGTGTGGCTGAAACGCTGGACTGGGTGACGGCCCTGCACGAATTGGATTGCGTGTCGCTTGATCCGCAAACGGTGAACGACACGCTGGGCGTTCTGCTCAAATACCAGGACGACATTTCGCGCATGGAAGGTTCCGAGGCGCGCCGCATCCTCAATCAGGTGAAGGAAGAGCTTCGCGCCATGGGGCAGGTCTAGGGCGCAACATGCTTGCGCCCGCCAACCAGAACAAGCGAATGTCCGGCCATCTGGCCGACAACATCATGCATTTCGCGCGGGTGCTGCGCGAGGCTGGCATTCCGGTGGGGCCGGGCTTGGTGCTCGATGCACTGGATGCCGCGGTGGCTGGGCCATTGCGGAAACGCGAGGATTTTTACTGGACGCTGCACGCCGTCTTCGTCAAGCGGCGCGAACACAAGGAGCTGTTTGACCAGGCGTTCCATGTGTTCTGGAAGAAGCCCAAAATGCTCGAGCAGCTGATGCAGCCGCCCTTCTTCCCGGTGCCGCTCGACATCATGCATGCCTGCATCGCCTTCAACGACTTCGCTCCCGGCGACCTGATCGAGCCCGGCGAGGGCATCGTGATCCGCACCGCGGCCCTCAACCATCCGGGCGGTGCCGTCGGCTACCGGGTCGAGTATGGCGGGCGGGCGGCCTGCTACGTCACCGACACCGAGCATGTGCCGGGTGCCCCCGACAAGGCGGTGCTCGATCTCATCGCCGGGGCCGACCTCGTCATCTACGACGCGACCTACACCGACGAGGAGTTCGAGCGCTTCCGCGGCTGGGGGCACTCGACCTGGCAGGAAGGGGTGCGCCTGTGCGCGGCGGCCGGGGCCGCGCGCCTGGTCGCCTTCCACCACGACCCGGACCATGACGACGCGGCGCTCGACGGCATCGATGCCGAGCTCAGGGCGGCACGGCCGGGCTCCCTGGTCGCGCGCGAGGGGATGGCGATTGATCTCTGACCGGCCGGCACCCTTGCCCGACCGCCGCTCGGGGGCGGGGCGGGGCGGCTCCTCCCTGCGTCGCCTGCGGCTGGGCCTGCGGACCCTGCTCGGCGGCAAGCCGGGTGGCTTCTTCATCCCCTACCGCCACGCCGCGGCGGTCGCACCCACCGACTATCCGGCCCTGGCACCGCTGTTCGCCGCCGCCTTGCCCGAGATGCGCGAGGTGCTGGCACTCGCCGAT
>CALMEZ010000235.1 GCA_937864985.1 uncultured Alphaproteobacteria bacterium | reverse complement strand
ATCATTGCCGACAAGGGCTCTTACGTGTCCTATCTCGAAGGCTGCACGGCGCCGACACGCGACGAAAGCCAGCTGCACGCGGCTGTGGTTGAGTTGATTGCTCTTGAAGATGCCGAGATCAAGTATTCCACGGTGCAGAACTGGTATCCAGGTGATGCGGAAGGCAAGGGCGGCGTCTATAACTTCGTGACCAAGCGTGGCGATTGCCGGGGCGCGCATTCCAAGATTTCCTGGACGCAGGTGGAAACAGGTTCGGCCATCACCTGGAAATATCCGAGCTGCATCCTGCGCGGTGACCACAGCCGTGGCGAGTTCTATTCCATCGCCATTTCCAATGGCCGCCAGCAGGTGGACAGCGGCACCAAGATGATTCATTTGGGCAAGAACACCTCAAGCCGCATCGTGTCCAAGGGCATTGCGGCCGGCCGCAGCGATAACACCTACCGCGGTCTGGTGTCGGCCCACCGCAAGGCACTGAACGCGCGGAATTTCACACAGTGTGACTCGCTACTGATTGGCGACGCGTGCGGGGCACACACTGTACCTTATATTGAAGCGAAGACGAGCACCGCGCAGTTCGAGCACGAAGCCACAACATCAAAAATCTCTGATGATCAGATGTTCTATTGCATGAGCAGGGGCCTGTCGCAGGAAGAAGCCGTGGCGCTGATCGTCAATGGTTTCGTTAGGGATGTGCTGCAGCAATTGCCAATGGAATTCATGGCGGAAACACAGAAGCTGATTGGGATCAGTTTGGAGGGGAGTGTTGGGTGAGGAAACTCTACTACTTGCTCCCAGTTCTTTTTGTTGCCGCGCTTGGATTGGCCTACGTAAAGGTTCTCAATTCTCCGCAGGTCTATCCGATCTACTACGTGGATGGAGAGCCGAGGAAAATTGCCAAGGTTCTTCCAGCGGTCTACGACGAAGAACAGTGTGCGCATTCGGTCTATGGGTTGTTTGATCCAGCGAAGTTAGCCGTGTTCTTTGACTGTGTAACGGTCCCGAACGGCGAACAATTTAATCTACAGAATTTGTCCAAGTACAAAGTTGAAAGAAATGGTCCAGGTTGATGCTAAAAATAGAAAATCTCCACGTCAAACTTGAAGACGAATCCCGCGAAATCCTGAAAGGGCTTTCACTTGAAGTGAAGGCTGGCGAAGTGCATGCCATCATGGGGCCGAATGGTTCCGGCAAGTCGACGCTTTCCTATGTGCTGTCGGGGCGCGAGGGATATGAGGTGACGGAGGGTTCCATCACCTTCAAGGGGCAGGACCTCCTGGCCATGGAGGCGCACCAGCGCGCTGCGGCGGGCGTGTTTCTTGCTTTCCAATACCCTATCGAAATTCCGGGTGTGGCCACCATGCAGTTCCTGAAGGTTGCCGCCAATTCCCAGCGCAAGGCGCGGGGCCAGAAGGAATACACGGTGCCGGAATTCATGAAGTTGGTGAAGGACCGTGCGGCCAAGCTCAACGTCAATCAGGAGATGCTGAAGCGGCCTGTGAATGTCGGCTTCTCGGGTGGTGAAAAGAAGCGCGCTGAAATTCTGCAGATGGCGGTGTTGGAACCATCGCTTTGCGTTTTGGATGAAACAGATTCCGGCCTCGATATCGACGCGCTGCGCGTCGTCGCCGATGGCGTCAACGCGCTGCGCTCGCCAGACCGTGCGATGATCGTCATCACGCATTACCAGCGCCTGCTGGATTATATTGTGCCGGACAAGGTGCATGTGCTGTCGGGTGGCCGCATCGTCAAGACGGGTGGCAAGGAACTGGCGCTGGAACTGGAAGCCAATGGCTATGCTGATTATGTGGAGAAGGCGGCGTGAGCACAGCGCTTCAACCCACTGCCGCCGAACAGGCGCTTGGCGTCTCGCTTCCATCACGGCGTGATGAGGAGTGGAAGTGGACCGATCTCAAGCGGATGCTGACATGGCCCTATCGGGTTTCACATACGACTGACGGAAAGACTGTTGACAGGCTTGTGTCGGCATCGCCCTTTGCCGGCGTCACGACCCATCGCGTTGTCATTTTGAATGGCCGTCTTGATGAAGGGCGCTCCAAGTTGAAAGGACTCGCCATCAGCGTTGGTGCTGTTTCTGTCGATGAGGCTGATCCACTGATTGATCTCAATGGCCGACTCAATCCTCAAGGCCTGACGCTAAGCTTTGAGGGCCAGGTTGATGTTCCCGTTGAAATCATTTTTGTGACAACAGGGGACAATGCTGTTGTCGCGTCGCGCCTTCACGTCGTTGTAGCTGATGGCGCATCGGCCATGCTGCTGGAAAGCCATGTGGGGGCTGGCGAATATCTGCACAACCCACTGGTGACTTGTCATCTGGGCAAAGGTGCTCGTCTCGACCGCATCAAGCTGGAATGCGAGGATGGCGAAGCGCAGCACTTGGCCCAAAGTGTCATCGCCCTTGGTAAAGATGCGCGGCTTCTGGATCTGACGCTGACTGCTGGCGCGCAGCTCAGCCGTCAAAATGGCAACGTCGTGTTTATTGGCGAAAATGCCAGTGCGCGTGTCAACGGCAGTTATCTGCTGAAGGGCAAACAGCACGTGGATACGCGGCTTTTGGTTGATCACAGGGTTCCGAATTGTGTCAGCCGCGAGTTGTTTAAGTGCGTGATGCAGGATCAGTCGCGTGGTATTTTCCAAGGCAAGGTCATTGTCCGACCAAATGCGCAGAAAACTGATGGCAAGCAGTCATCGCATGCGCTGCTGCTGTCCGAGGCTGCCGAATTCGATGCCAAGCCGGAGTTGGAAATTTATGCCGATGATGTGGTGTGTGGCCATGGCACGACGTGCGGCGACCTTAACCCGGATCACCTGTTCTACCTGATGTCGCGCGGCATCCCCAAGGCTGAAGCCCGCGCCATGCTGGTGGAGGCATTTGTGGCCGAAGTCATTGACATGGTTGAGAATGAAGCGGTGCGCGATGTGCTGCTGGCGCAGGTGCGGGAGCGGCTGGCGTGAGCTACGACGTTGCCAAGATCCGCGCTGATTTTCCAATCCTGTCGCAACAGGTCTATGGCAAGCCGCTGGTCTATCTCGACAACGCCGCGTCCGCTCAAAAGCCGCAGGTGGTGCTCGATGCCATGATGGACTCGATGACCAAGGGCTATGCCAATGTGCATCGTGGCCTTCACTACATGTCGAACGTCGCCACGCAGGCGTTTGAGGATGCGCGGGACAGCGTGCGGCGATTCCTGAATGCGCCCTCGAAAGACCAGATCATTTTCACGCGCAACGCCACGGAGTCGATCAACGTTGTGGCACAAAGCTTTGGCGGTCAGGTGATTGGCGAGGGGGACGAGATTGTGCTCTCCATTCTCGAACACCATTCCAACATCGTGCCCTGGCACTTCCACCGGGAACGCAAGGGGGCTGTGATCAAGTGGGCGCCCATTGACGATGACGGCAACTTCCTTCTGGACGAATACGCTAAGCTTTTGACGGCGCGGACGAAGATTGTGGCCATCACCATGATGTCGAACGCGTTGGGCACCATCACGCCGATCAAGGAGATCATCAAGCTTGCCCATGACAAGGGCATTCCCGTGCTGGTTGATGCCAGCCAGGCGGCCGTGCATGGGGCCGTTGATGTGCAGGCGTTGGATTGCGATTTCCTGGCCTTTACGGGCCACAAGACCTATGGGCCAACAGGCATTGGTGTGCTCTATGGTAAGGCTGAATTGTTAAAAAAAATGCCGCCTTATCAGGGCGGTGGCGAGATGATTTCAGAAGTCACTGAAAGCGGCATCACCTACAATGATCCGCCGCATCGCTTCGAGGCGGGCACCCCGGCGATTGTTGAAGCCATCGGACTTGGCGCTGCTCTCGACTACATGACCAAGATCGGTGCTGACAACATCATCGCCCATGAACAGGCGTTGCTCGACCATGCCATGGAGCGGCTGACCAAGATCAATTCGCTGAAACTGTTTGGCCGCGCGAAGGAAAAAGGCCCTATCATCTCCTTCGCCATGGAAGGTGCACACCCCCATGATGTGGCTACGGTCATTGACCGGCAGGGCGTTGCTGTGCGGGCGGGCACCCATTGCACGCAGCCGCTGCTGCAGCGGCTGGGCGTTACGGCCACCTGCCGCGCCTCGTTCGGTCTTTATAATACCCATGAAGAGGTTGATATGCTGGCAGATGCCCTTATATCAGCCCAAAGGATATTCGGATGACCGAAGCCGCAACCACCCCAGAAGTTGCTGACAATGCACCAAACCCATCTGCCATTCCGGCGGATGAACTTGCGCGCCTCACCGATGACATCGTGGCAGCGCTGAAGACGGTGTATGACCCGGAAATTCCGGTTGATATTTATGAGCTCGGGCTCATCTACAAGGTTGATATCGATGATGACCGCAACGTGGCCATTGAAATGACGCTGACAGCACCGGGCTGCCCAGTGGCGGGCGACATGCCGGGTTGGGTTGAAAACGCCGTCTCGGCGGTGCCTGGGGTGCAATCGGCCAAGGCGAAGATTGTGTTTGATCCGCCGTGGGACCATTCGCGCATGAGCGAAGAGGCCCGTATGGCCATGAACATGTGGTGAGGTAGAAAATGGCACGCGCACAGGTAATGAAGCTGACAGACGCCGCCGCCACGCGCATTCGCGAGTTGATGGCGAAAGGCGAGGGCGTTGGCCTGCGGGTCGGCGTCAAGAATGGCGGTTGTGCCGGCATGGAATACACCATGGAATGGGCCAAGGAGCAGGGCAAGTTTGACGAGGTCGTCGAGCAGGATGGGGCGCGTCTTCTGATCGAGGCCAAGGCGTTGATGTTCCTGCTGGGCACGGAAATGGACTATCAGACAGGCGTTTTGAAATCAGGTTTTGTCTTCAACAATCCGAACCAGACATCAGCCTGCGGCTGCGGCGAAAGTGTTGAAATCAAGCCTGCGGCAATGAACGCTTAGAATTTGCTGCCGGATTTGGCATAGTGCCGCCCATGAGCGGACCTGCCACGGAAATTCTCACCCCAGAACAGATGTACAAGGCAGATGCCTTGGCGACTGCATCGGGCGTTGCCTCGCTGAAACTGATGGAGAATGCCGGTCGCGCGGTGGTTGATGTGATCACCAGTCGTTTCAAGCGTTGCCGCGTGGTGGTGTTGTGCGGGCCGGGCAACAATGGTGGCGATGGCTATGTGGTGGCGCGGCTGCTGGCGGCGAAGAAATGGCCGGTCGCGGTTTATGCGGTTGGTGATGTGAAAACGCTCAAGGGCGATGCCGCACTCATGGCTCGGAAATTCAAGGGCGCAATTGCCAGCTTTGAAGCCTTTGGAGCATCGCTGCACAGCCTGACGAAGCCACAGCTCATTGTTGATGCCATCTTCGGTGCAGGACTCAACCGGGATTTTCCTGACACGCTGGCCAAGACGATCATGGGGGCTGCGTTGCCCATCGTTGCTGTTGACGTGCCGTCAGGTCTCGACGGCGAGACGGGGCAAGTGCGCGGCAGTTCCTTGCAGGCGGATGTGACTGTTACTTTTTTCCGCAAGAAGCCTGCGCATGTGCTGATGCGAGGACGGCAGTTGTGCGGCGAGGTGGTGGTTGCGGATATTGGCATTCCTGATGCTGTGCTGGAGAAGCTGGACATTTCACTTCATGAAAATGCCGCGCCCGTTCTGCCCGCAATTTGGCTGGAGACGCACAAGTTCCGGCGTGGGCATTCGCTCATCTGGTCAGGACCTGAGTTCAATACAGG
The DNA here is from genome assembly GCA_937864985.1 of uncultured Alphaproteobacteria bacterium. Taxonomy (GTDB): domain Bacteria; phylum Pseudomonadota; class Alphaproteobacteria; order Rhizobiales; family Aestuariivirgaceae; genus Aestuariivirga. The sequence goes on along the minus strand of CALMEZ010000235.1, from coordinate 787 downwards.
CGCGGCAAGGCTTGCGGCCATGTCTGCTGCGCGCATTGGTTCCGGCCTGACGACGATTGTGGGACCACCGGAAGCACTGCGTGTCCATGCGGCGCATTGCACGTCGGTCATGTTGAAACCTGTCGAAACTGTCGAAGATTTGCGTGTGGTGCTAATTGACAAGCGCATCACATCCGTTTGCATCGGCCCAGCTGCAACTGTTTCCGAGGCGACGCGTAAGAATGTTCGAGCAATTTTGAAATCTGGAATTGCCACAGTCCTTGATGCTGATGCGCTTAGCAGCTTTGCCGAAGAAGCAGCGAACTTGTTTGCGGCGATTGCGTCGAACGGGAGCCGCGCTTGCGTGATGACGCCGCACGAAGGCGAGTTCGCACGGCTGTTTCCAACGGTGGCGGCCAGAGGCGCTGACAAAGTGATGCGCGCGCGGACAGCAGCAAAGCTCAGCGGCGCCGTTGTGGTACTGAAGGGACCAGATACCATCATTGCTGCGCCAGACGGGCAGGCACGGATCAACAGCAATGCACCCCCCACTTTGGCCACAGCGGGATCAGGCGATGTGCTGGCGGGCATCATCACCGGGTTGCTGGCCCAGGGCATGGGTGGTTTTGAGGCGGCCTGTGCCGGCGTGTGGCTGCATGGCGATGCGGCCAACCGCACAGCACGAAGGACGCTGATCGCCGAAGACCTCGTTGATGCGCTGGGCCGTCTCTAGCTGTTTTGGCCTGACGTCTGGCGTGTGAAAAGCCACATCATCAAAGCTGCTCCGGTGATGGTGATCAGGGCTCCT
>CALMEZ010000234.1 GCA_937864985.1 uncultured Alphaproteobacteria bacterium | reverse complement strand
TCACGTTGTGATCATCCGGATGACCCTCGATGTCTGCGTAGAATTGCGTGGCCGAGAATTGCCCTTCCAGCTGGTAGCTCTCAAGTTTTGTCATGTTGACGCCGTTGGTGGCAAAGCCGCCCATCGCCTTGTAGAGCGCTGCCGGAACGTTCCGTACACGGAACACAAAGCTGGTAATGACATTGCCTTTGCCGGACCGCACTTGCTTCGCGCCTTTCGACAGAATCACAAAACGCGTGGTGTTGTGGTCCTCGTCTTCAATGTTCTTTGCCAGGATCTTGAGGCCATAGGTTTCGGCAGCGAGCCTGGTGGCGATGGCGGCCTGCGTGCGGCCGCCCGTTTCTGAAAGTTCACGCGCCGCCCCCGCCGTGTCAGCGGCGACCACGGTCTTCAGCCTGTGGCTGCGGATGAATTTGCGGCACTGTCCAAGCGCGTGCACATGGCTGTGCACCTCCTTGATGTCTTCAAGCCTGACGCCCGGCATGGCCATCAGGTGAAATTCGATGCGCAGGAAGTGCTCGCCGACAATATGCAGGTTGGAGCCCGGCAGCAGGTGGTGCACATCGGCCACGCGGCCCGCCGTGGTGTTTTCAATGGCAATCATCGCAAGGTCGGCCTTGCCGCTTTCCACAGCCTGAAAGGCGTCCTCAAATGTCGGGCAGGCAAGGGGTTCGTGATCGGGTGCGGCTTGCAGGCAGGCGATGTGGGAATTGGCGCCGGGCTCACCCTGATAGGAGATCATCGGCTTCTTGGTCTTGCTCATGTCACGTCCTTCAGCATGCGGCGCGCCGTTTCCAGGTCAACCGGCGTGTCAACGCCCAGCGGCACTGTTTCAACCGCCACCACGGCAATCTTCATGCCATTGTCGAGGGCGCGCATCTGCTCCAGCTTGCGCTTCTGTTCCCGCACTGAAGGCGACAACGACACAAACCGGTTCAAGGCGGCGCGGCGATAGGCGTAGATGCCGATGTGGTGCCAGTGCGGCGGCTCATGTTCCGGTGACAGCACACGCACAAAATCCCGTGCGAAGGCCACCTCACGGTCCTTCAGCGGTGCAATGGCTTTCACAACATTCGGATTGTTTCGATCCCCATCATTGTCGATCTTTGCGGCAATGGTGGAAATATCAACCTGGGAATTGGTCAGGCCCGCAAGGCAGCGCCGCACGGAAAGCGGGTCAATGGTTGGCAGGTCACCCTGCAGGTTGACCACATGTTCAAAACGCTGCTCGGAATCGCGCAGCGCCAACGCCGCCGCTACACGGTCCGAGCCCGAAGGCAGGTTGGGCTCCGTCACGATGGCATCACCGCCGGCCGCCTTCACAGCCTGTGCAATTTCATACTGGGCCGCCGCTACCAGCACATGGCCAATCTTGGCTTCGACCGCCCGCCGCCACACATGAACGATCATCGGATCGCCGTTGATGTCAGCCATCGGCTTGCCGGGAAGCCTCGTGGCCGCCATGCGGGCAGGGATGATGACAATGGTATTATGGTGTTCTATCATGGGCTTATGGGCAGGCGCGGCAAATTGCCTTGCGCCCTTATAGGTGTTGCGGGGCGCTGGGCAAAGCATTAGTTAGCGTGTAAATCGACCTCCAACCCATTTTTGACCACTCTAAGACAAGCGGGACTGACGGATGAACAGCTGGCTCTTCAACAAAATTGCAGGTGCAGTACTGGGAACGGGCCTTTTGGTTCTCGGCCTTCAAAACCTAGGTGGCATGGTGTTCCACCCTGCCGCACCGAGCGAAGAAAAGCCCGGCTTCAAGATCGAAGTTGCAGAATCTGGATCAGGCGAAGCCAAGACGGGTGATGAAGCAGCTGCTGCTGCAGTGCCGCTGGCCCAGCTTCTGGCCAAGGCCGACCCCAAGAAGGGCGCCGAACAGGCCAATGCCTGCAAGGCCTGCCATGACCTCTCCAAGGGTGGCCCGAACAAGACCGGCCCGAACCTCTGGGACGTGGTTGAACGCGACATCGGCAAGCACGAGGGCTTTACCTACACGGATGGCTTCAAAGCGCTCGACGGTCAGAAGTGGACCTACGAAAACCTGAGCAAGTTCCTCACATCACCGCAGGCCTTCATCCCGAAAACCAAGATGGGCTTCGGCGGCATCAAGAATGACGCCAAGCGCGCTGACCTCCTGGCCTACTTGCAAAGCCTGTCGGACGCACCGAAGCCGTTCCCGGCCCAATAAACAGTCCGATTTTCCAGAATGCGAACACCGGCGGGATCTCCTGCCGGTGTTTTGTTTTGGGCCCATGCTGGGTTAGAAGTGAGGGCGAATCACGGAGAAAACGGGGTCCATGGCCTTCACGAGACGGAGCTTCACCAGGCTGGCATTTGCAGCGCCGCTGTTGCCCGCGCTATGGCCATCCCGCTCCGCTTTCGCCGAGGATCGCGTGTTCCGCCACGCCGTCACTCTGTTTGACACAATAAAGTACCCGCCGGACTTCAAGCATTTCGACTACGTCAACCCCGATGCGCCCAAGGGCGGCAGGCTGCGCCTGAGCATTCTTGGCTCATTTGACAGTTTGAATCCCTACACCGACAAGGGCGACTCTCTCGACCCCACGGTCAATGAAACGCTTTTGCAAGGCTCATTCGACGAGCCTTCTACAGCGTACGGGCTTCTCGCTGAGGGCATATGGTACCCCGATGATTTTTCAGAAGTTGTTTTTCGCTTGCGGCCCGAGGCGCGCTTTCATGATGGTACACCCGTAACGCCTGAAGACGCGATCTTCAGTCTTGACGCGATGCGCACCAACAGTGCGGCCCGCAATGCCTATTACAAGGACATTGCCAAGGTCGAACAAATTGGCGACCACGATATCCGCTTTGTCTTCGCCCGCAAGGGCAACCGCGAATTGCCCCAGATCACAGGCCAGTTTGCCATACTGCCCAGGCACTGGTGGCAGGGCAAGAACGCCCGCGGTGAACAAAGAGATGTTGCGGCTTCTACGCTGGAGCCCATCCTCGGATCCGGACCCTACAAGCTGTCTGACATCAAGCCTGGCCTCTCCTTCACCGTGACGCGCGTGCCGGATTACTGGGGCGAGGATCTCGCCATCCATCGCGGGCGCAACAATTTTGATGTGATAGAGCGGCAAGTCTACAAGGACAGTTCCGTTCTTCTCGAAGCTTTCAAAGGCGACCAGTTCGATATCCAGTTCGAAACCTCTGCCAAGCAATGGGCAACCGGCTATGGTTTCCCGGCCGTGAAAGATGGCCGTTGCCTCAAGGAAGAGTTGCCCAAGAAGGGCGTCATGGGCATGCAAGGCTGGGCCATGAATCAGGCCTATCCAAAATTCCAGGATGTTCGCGTGCGCCGCGCCCTGAATTTCGCCTTTGATTTCGAATGGGCCAACGCCAACCTGTTCTATGGTCAGTACACGCGATCGCGCAGTTACTTCAGCAATTCCGAGCTGGTTGCCAATGGTCTGCCTTCACCTGAAGAATTGGCAATTCTTGAGCCATTGAAAGATCAATTGCCGCTCGAAGTCTTCACCACGGAGTTCAGTAACCCTGTGAACGCCACCCCCCAGGATCGCCGCAAGAACCTGCGCGCTGCCCAGCAACTCCTTGCTGAAGCAGGCTGGACAGCATCCGATGCGGGCACCAGGCAGACATTGAAAAACAGCAAGGGAGAAATATTCAGCCTTGACTTTCTGCTCTATTCTCCCGCTTTCGAACGGATAGCACTTCCTTTCAAGGAACAACTTGAACTGCTGGGTGTCACGGTTTCCATTCGCCTGGTTGACGTGGCCACCTATCAACAACTTGTGAAGGACTTCGACTACGAGATCATTGTTGCGTCCTGGGGGCAAAGCCTCTCGCCAGGCAATGAGCAGCGTGAATTCTTCGGATCTCAATTCGCCGGCAAGACGGGGAGCCACAATTATTGCGGCATCAAGAACCCAGCCATCGATGCCATCATTGACAAACTGGTGACTGCACCAGACCGTACCACTGTTATAACCGTCACACGCGCCTTGGATCGTGCCCTCATGTGGAATCACTATGTGGTGCCCATGTGGTACTATCCCTATGATCGCATCGCCTATTGGAAGCGCGTGAAGCACCCGCAAACCATGCCGGGTTTTGACCCCGGTTACCCGTCGATCTGGTGGTTTGACGCTGAAGCCGACGCCGCCCTGAAGAAGGCCTGACGCAGAGCCATGGGTGCCTACATTCTCAAACGGCTGCTGCTGATGATCCCGACCCTGGTCGGCGTCATGCTCATGACTTTCGTCATCGTGCAGTTTGTGCCGGGCGGGCCCATCGAGCAGATCATCTCGGACATTGAGAATGGTGCCAATGCTGGCGACCGCCTCAACAGCGGTTCCGACACACAGAACGAGGATCAAGGCGGCAAGTACCGTGGCGCCCAGGGCCTCGACCCGGACATGATCAAGAAACTCGAAAAGCAGTTTGGCTTCGACAAGCCTGCGCCGGAACGCTTTTTGACCATGCTGTGGAATTACCTGCGCTTTGACTTTGGCCAGAGCTATTTCAACGACAGGTCGGTGGTCAGTCTCATTCTGGAGAAGATGCCGGTTTCGGCATCGCTCGGATTGTGGCTGATGCTGATCACTTATTCGGTGTCGATTCCCTTGGGCATTCGCAAGGCGGTGAAGGATGGTTCGGCTTTCGACATCTGGACATCGGGTGTCATCACCGTGGGCTATGCCATTCCCAATTTCATTTTCGCGATCCTGCTGATCGTGCTGTTTGCCGGCGGCAGCTTCTGGAACTGGTTCCCATTGCGCGGTCTCACATCTGATGATTTCGCCACCATGTCAGCCTGGGGAAAGCTCAAGGATTACATCTGGCATCTGGTGTTGCCGCTGCTCTCAATCGGCGTCTCTGGTTTTGCAACCATGACGCTGCTCACCAAGAATTCCTTCATGGATGAAATCCGCAAGCAATATGTGGTGACAGCCCGTGCCAAGGGTCTGAACGAACGTGGTGTCCTTTATGGTCACGTTTTCCGTAACGCCATGCTTCTGGTGATTTCCGGATTTCCCGGCGCATTTCTCGCGGCCTTCTTCACCGGGTCGCTGCTGATCGAACAGGTGTTCTCCCTCGATGGGTTGGGCCTTCTCACCTACAAGTCCGTGATCCGCCGCGACTATCCCGTGGTCTTTGCCAATCTTTACATCATGACGCTGCTGGGCCTCTTCGTATCCCTTCTGAGTGACCTGATTGCAACATGGATTGACCCGCGCATCGACTTTGAAAGCCGTGAAGTCTAGTCCATGGCCCTTTCCCTTTTCAACTTGTCTCCTCTGAATCAACGCCGCCTTCAGCTTTTCCGGAAGAATACGCGTGGCCTGTGGTCGTTCCGCGTCTTCATGGTGCTCTTCGGCATTTCATTGCTGGCACCACTGATCTGCAACGACCGCCCCTTGCTAGCGTCCTACAAGGGGGAGATGCTTTTTCCGCTTTTTGTCGACTACCCCGAGAGCAAATTCGGTGGTTTTCTCGCCAAAACCGATTTTCGCGATCCCGTGAATCAGGATGAGATCAGTGCCAATGGCTGGATGATCTGGCCGCCTATCCATTATTCCTACAGCACCACCAATCGTGAATTACCGTCACCAGCCCCATCCAAGCCGGCCTTTCTGCTCAGCCGCGCTGAAGCCTGTGCAAAGTACGAAAAGCAGACGGATGATCCCCGATGCCAATTTGGAAATCTCAACTGGCTTGGCACCGATGACAAGGGGCGCGATGTTCTGGCGCGCCTTCTTTACGGATTTCGCGTCTCCGTGGCCTTTGGCTTGATCCTCACCGCATTTTCATCACTCATCGGTGTCGCAGCAGGCGCCGTCCAAGGGTATTTCGGTGGCTGGACAGACCTCCTATTCCAGCGCTTCATCGACATCTGGTCCGCGATGCCTGTTCTCTATCTGTTGATCATTCTCACGGCCTTCATCACGCCCAGTTTCTGGCTATTGCTGTTCATCCTGTTGATGTTCTCGTGGACCCACCTTGTGAAAGTGGTGCGTACCGAATTCCTGCGGGCTCGTAATCTGGAATATGTGCGTGCTGCCCGCGCGCTGGGTCTTGGCGACATGAAAATCATGGCCAAGCACATGCTGCCAAATGCCATGGTCTCCACGATCACTTTCATGCCTTTCATCGTGTCTGGCTCACTGACCACGCTCACCTCGCTGGACTATCTCGGCTTTGGCATGCCGCCCGGCTCGGCCTCGCTCGGTGAAATGGTGCGCCAGGGCAAGGAAAATCTCTTTGCGCCGTGGCTCGGCATCACGGCCTTCGCCGTTGTTTCGCTGTTGCTGACGCTTCTCGTTTTCATCGGTGAAGCGGTGCGTGACGCCATGGATCCGCGGAAGACTTTCGAATGAGCGGGGTGCTTCTTGAGGTGCAAGATCTGTCGGTCGCCTTCCGCCAGGGCGGCAAGACCACCACAGCCGTGGACCATGTGTCCTTCACCATCAACAGGGGTGAAACGGTGGCCTTGGTGGGTGAATCAGGTTCCGGCAAGTCTGTGACGGCGCTCTCAATCCTGAAGCTCTTGGCCTATCCCGCCGCAAGCCATCCTTCGGGACAAATCCTGTTCAACGGAAAGGACCTTTTGGCCGCTGATGATGCCGAACTGCGCAAGGTGCGGGGCCGCGGCATCACCATGATTTTCCAGGAGCCGATGACGTCGCTCAATCCGCTGCACACCGTGGAAAAGCAGATCGGAGAAATCCTGGAGTTGCACACTTCGCTGCGCGGAACCGCGGCGCGCGC
>CALMEZ010000233.1 GCA_937864985.1 uncultured Alphaproteobacteria bacterium | reverse complement strand
TCGGGTTCTGCGCCAGGCGCCAGGCCAAGGCATGTTCGCGGCCGCCGGAGCCGATCAACAAAATGTTCATGTCAGGACTCGCACTTGCATTGTTGGGGCTTGTCGCATGTAATAGGCCTGAATCAAGAGCAATTTTCCACGATGCCGACAGACTTTTCCTTTGATCCTGAAACAGGTGAAATCCGCGATGAGGCGCCGAAAGGCAACCTCACGGAATTCACCGTCACGGAAATTTCGCATGCCCTGAAACGGACGATCGAAGACCGTTTCGGGCAGGTGCGGGTGCGCGGGGAAATCTCGGGGTATCGCGGGGCGCATTCCTCCGGCCATTGCTATTTCTCGCTCAAGGATGATGGCGCCAAGATTGATGCGGTGATCTGGCGCGGCAGCTTCAACCGCCTGCGGTCCAAGCTGCAGGAGGGGCTTGAGGTGGTGGCGTCGGGCAAGCTGACGTCCTATCCCGGCAAATCGTCATACCAGATCGTCATTGAAAATGTGGAACCTGCCGGCGTTGGCGCGTTGATGGCGCTGCTCGAGGAGCGGCGCAAGAAGCTGGCAGCGGAGGGGTTGTTTGATGCGGCGCGCAAGCGGCCTTTGCCCTTCTTGCCGCAGACCATCGGCATCGTGACCTCGCCCACTGGTGCGGTGATCCGCGATATCCTGCATCGGCTGGCCGACCGCTTCCCGCGCCATGTGATGGTCTGGCCGGTGCGCGTGCAGGGCGAAACGGCAGCAGCGGAGGTGGTGGCGGCCATTCAGGGCTTCAATGCCATGGTCCAAAAACCCGATCTTTTGATTGTGGCGCGTGGCGGTGGTTCGCTTGAAGACCTGTGGCCGTTCAACGATGAAGCGATCGTGCGGGCCGTGGTGGCTTCGGGCATTCCGGTCATTTCCGCCATCGGCCACGAAACCGATACGACCCTCATCGATCACGCCGCCGATTGGCGAGCGCCGACGCCGACGGCGGCGGCTGAACGGGCCGTGCCGGTGCGGGCTGATTTGCTGGAACAGGTGGCGAGCCTGCGGGCGCGCCAGCGCCGCGCCATGGGCCGGGTGCTGCAGGAGCGCAGGCTGCGGCTGCAATCTGCCTCGCGCGCCTTGCCCAAACCTGACGATCTTCTGGCGATTGCGCGACAGAGGCTCGATGCGGCGGCGGGGCGCCTGCCGCAATCCTTGCGGGCCAATGTGCAGCGTCACGGCCTCGCCCTGGCGCGCACCTCTGGTCGCCTGTCGGCGCGCAGCCTGCAATCGCGCATTTCGGACACGCGCCGCCGCCTCGGAGAATTGCAGGCGCGCGGCAGCCGGGCGCTGCGGCTTGTGCTTGCCAAGCGGCAGGAGCGGCTGACAGCCGAGAGCAAACTTTTTGCCTCGCTCAATTACCGCTCGGTTCTGGCGCGGGGCTTTGCCGTGGTGCGTGATGCAGCGGGCAAGGCCCTGCCGCTGGCCTCTGCCGTGCCACCCGGCGCCAAACTTGCCATCGAGTTCAGCGACGGCACGGTGGCGGCCAAGGCCGATGTGCCAACAAAACAGGGATCGCTCTTTTAATCCGTGCAAAGAGTTGATAAGGCAGCGCCATGAACCGGATCGACCCCATCATCCCCGCGCGGCGCGAAGCAAAGCTGCGTTATCACGACCATGAGTTCGAGGTGGTGAGCCCGGGTGAATTTGTGCGCTGTGCGATTTCAGGCGATCCGATCAGCATTGATGAATTGCGCTATTGGAACATCGCCCAGCAACTGCCGTTCAAGTCAGCAGAGCTTTCCTTCCAGCACTATCTGAAAACGCTGCAGCGCTAGAAGTTCAACATCGACCGGGCGGACGATGTGAACCCCATCATGTCCTTCTCAAAAATCATGAAGGCATTGGCGGCAATCAGCACGGCCTGAAAAGCATAGGCGGTGTTGCTGCGGACTTTTTGCGAATAGCGGGCCCGGCGATAGATGAACAGCGCCACGAACAGCGTATTGATGACCAGAAGCTTCAGGATCAGTGGGGGGTTGCCAGAGAAAAACAGGGTGTACAGCTGGTCCCAGCGGGCCCGATAAAAAAGGTCTGGATTGAACATGGCTGTTTTACTCTCGTCACACCGCAATTCTGCAGGTTGAAGCATAGAGGGGGCGGGTTAACAGTTGGTTGTGTGACCCCGCCCGGAACAGTTCTGGCCTTTTCTATTGCACTGCGATATAAGCGCCGCTCTTGTGTGGAGTTAACGGATAATGAAGAAGCAGTGGTCCCCTGAAACCTGGCGCAGCCTTCCGGTGCAGCAGATGCCCGCCTACAAGGATGCGGACTTCCTGGCGCACACCGAAAAGCGCCTGGCAGGCTTTCCGCCGCTGGTTTTTGCAGGTGAGGCGCGCAAGCTTCGTAAGAAGCTGGGCCGCGTCGCCGAAGGCCGCGGTTTCCTGCTGCAGGGTGGTGACTGCGCTGAAAGCTTCGCCGAACATTCCGCCGACAACATCCGCGATTTTTTCCGTGTCTTCCTGCAAATGGCCGTGGTGCTGACCTTCGGCGGCGGCCAACCCGTGGTGAAGATCGGCCGCATTGCCGGGCAGTTCGCCAAGCCGCGCTCGTCGCCGACCGAAGTCATCGATGGCGTTGAATATCCGATCTACCGGGGTGACATCGTCAATGACTCGGTTGCAACGCTGGCTGGCCGCGAGCCTGATCCAGAGCGCCAGATCATGGCCTACCGTCAGTCCGCCGCCACCATGAACCTGTTGCGGGCGTTTGCGCAGGGTGGTTATGCCAATCTTGAAAACGTCCACAAGTGGACGCTGGGCTTCCTCAAGGACTCGCCCGCCTTCGAGCAGTATCAGGATCTTGCAGACCGCATCACTGAGACACTGGGCTTCATGAAGGCCTGTGGCATCACGGCTGAAACTGCGCCGCAATTGCGCCAGACGGATTTCTTCACCAGCCATGAGGCCTTGCTGCTGGGGTATGAGCAGGCGTTGACGCGCGTCGATTCAACGTCGGGTGACTGGTATGCCACGTCGGGCCACATGCTGTGGATCGGAGACCGTACACGCCAACCCGACCATGCCCACGTCGAGTTCTGCCGTGGCATCAAGAACCCGATTGGCCTGAAGTGCGGCCCGTCGCTGAAGCCGGATGAGCTGATCAAGCTGATCGACATCCTGAATCCCGACAATGACCCGGGACGGCTGACGCTGATCGCCCGCTTTGGCGCCGACAAGGTGGAAAAGCATCTGCCGGATCTGGTTCGTGCCGTGAAGCGTGAGGGCAGGGTGGTTGTTTGGTCATCCGATCCGATGCACGGCAACACCATCAAGTCGACAAGCGGCTATAAGACACGGCCCTTCGACGCCATCCTCGCGGAAGTGCGCCGGTTCATGGCCATCCACCGCGCCGAGGGTACCCATGCCGGCGGCATTCACGTGGAGATGACTGGCAAGGACGTGACGGAATGTACAGGCGGCCTTCGTGCGCTGCGCGATGAAGACCTGAATGACCGTTACCACACCTTCTGTGACCCGCGTCTCAATGCCACCCAGGCATTGGAACTGGCGTTCCTCGTCGCCGAGGAAATCAAGAAGGAAATGGCCTCGCGCCCCAGGACCGATGATGACGACATGGTCGAGGCGGCAGAGTAAGCCGTCGCAGTCGCTGCAACATCCATCATGGCCGGGCTTGACCCGGCCATCTTTTTTGAGACGAGCTGATCTTTGCGATACCAGCGCGCTTGAATCCTTCGCCTGCTCCCCTTAGCTGTAATCTTCTCGGATACAGAAAGGCCGTGCCGCATGATCGAGTTCTACCACTGGCCCACGCCCAACGGGCATAAGATCACCATCTTCCTGGAAGAGGCGGGTGTCGAATATCGCATTCATCCGGTCGACATCGGCAAGGGCGATCAGTTCAAGCCGGAATTCCTGGCCATTGCACCCAACAACCGCATTCCGGCCATCGTCGATTCGGCGCCTGTTGACGGCGGTGCTGCCATCTCGCTCTTCGAGTCGGGCGCCATTTTGCTTTATCTGGCAGAGAAGACCGGTCTCTTCCTGCCCAAGGACCTGCGGGGCCGCGCCGACGCGCTGCAATGGCTGTTCTGGCAG
>CALMEZ010000232.1 GCA_937864985.1 uncultured Alphaproteobacteria bacterium | reverse complement strand
AAGGCGCGGTACGGTGTGATGCTGAATGATGATGGCGTGGTGCTTGATGATGGCACCACGTCGCGCATCAGCGACGCGCAATTCTACATGACGACGACGACGGCCCAGGCTGGCGAGGTGATGAGCTGGCTCGAATATCTGCTGCAGTGCCATTGGCCGGAGCTTGATGTGCACGTGGCGTCGCTTACCGATGAATGGGGCGGCATGGCCGTGTCCGGCCCTAAATCGCGCGAGGCGTTGCAGCTTGCCTTTCCCGATATCGATGTGTCGAATGAAGGTTTGCCCTATATGGGCGTGAAGGATGTTTCATTCGGCGGCACCACAGTGCGCCTCATGCGCCTCTCCTTCTCGGGTGAATTGGCCTATGAAGTCCATTGCCCTGCCAACTACGCCATCTCCCTGTGGGAGCACATCATGCGCGCTGCAGCGCCGCTCGACATCAGGCCCTACGGCCTCGAAGCGCTGGCATCGCTCCGCATCGAAAAGGGCCATGTCGCAGGCCTTGAACTCGATCACCGCAACACGCTGGATGATCTCGGTCTTGGCAAGATGGCCTCGACACAAAAGGATTATGTCGGCCGCGCGCTACGCTACCGTGAAGACTTGCAGAAACCTGAGCGCTGGTCGCTGGTCGGCTTGGAACTGCTCGAGCCCGAAAAGAAGCTGCGCGGCGGATCAATCCTGTTCGCGGCGAACGACGAGATCAAAGGCCATGGCCGCGGCTACATCACCTCGGTGACATGGAGCACGGAGCTCAACAAGTTCATTGCGCTCGGATTGTTTGATGGTGGCCTGAAACATGAAGGCGAAGAAGTGATTGCCGCCTTCCCGTTGAAGGGCGAACAGGTGCGCCTCAAACTCGTCTCGCCCCACTTCATCGACAAGGAAGGAGCGCGCCTCAATGCTTGACGCCCGTTCCGCTTTGACATCAGGCACCAGCGCTACAATCGGCAGCATCAACCTGTCGGAATCGCCGGGCTTCACGCTGACGCAAGTTGCCGGCGCTGAAAAGGATTTGAAAAAGCTTCTGGGCAAACTCCCGGCATCGGTGGGTACGGTATTGGAACATGAGGGCCGCACGCTGATGCGCATTGGCCCCAAGCAATTCTGGGTACTGGGTGACGCGCCAGCCGCAGCAGCAGGATGCTACGTAACGCCTTTGTCCTCAGGCCGCACGCGCATCGCCCTGTCTGGCAAGGGCGTCCGGGGCGTGCTCGCCTCCTGCGCCGCCATTGATTTCCATCTCCAATATTTCAAACTGGGCCAGTTCGTCATGACCGGCATCCACCACACGCCGGTTCTCATACACTGTATAGGTGATGATGAGTTCCACATCTACGCGCTGCGCACCTTTGCGCTTGCCGCCTGGGAATGGCTTGAGGATGTTGCCAGGGGAATTTGAACATGCACGACATTCTGGATCTTGCCCGCTACCCGCTTGACCGGCCCGGCTCTCCCGAGTGGCAGGCGCTGGTCGACCGTTGCATGGCCGACCTTTCCAAAAACGGCATGTACAATCTTGAAGGTCTCGTGCGACCCGAAGCTCTGGCCAGGGCCGTGGCCGAGGTACGACCTGTCATGGATACGCTCTCGTTTGTCCACACCCGCGAACACAATATCTATTTCATGAAATCCATTCCGGGCCTGCCAGATGATCACCCGGCCCTCGCCAAGACAAAGACCATCAACCACACGGTCTGCGCCGACCAGATCCCTCAAAGCATCATCATGCACATCTACGAGTGGGCGCCAATGATCCTTTTCCTGCAGGCCACTATGGACAAGAGCGCGCTCTATCCGATGCGAGATCCGCTGGCACGCGTCAATGTCATGTCCTATCGCGCCGGCGAGGCCCTGAACTGGCACTTTGACCGCAGCGAATTCACCACAACGCTTCTGCTGCAGGCGCCAATCAAAGGCGGTGAATTCGTTTATCGCACTGACCTGCGCAGTGACACCGATCCCAACTATGAAGGCGTTGCCAGATTGATGCGCGGTGAAGATCCGGACGTGAAGTCTCTGACTTTGTCCGCGGGCACACTCAATGTCTTCCGCGGCAAGAACACGGCCCACAAGGTTGCCACCGTCGAAGGCGACCGCGACCGGCTGATCGCTGTCTTCGCCTATTTCCCCAAGCCCGGCGTCACCTTCAGTCGTGAAGAACAGATCGGCTTCTACGGCAGGGCGGCCTGAACCTTCTTCACATCGGCGATGACGCCGCCGGTCAGTCGCACCAATTCATCCCACGTCAACTTGAACACCGCATTGGCTGAGCCGCCAGCCGCCCAGATGTCACCGAACTGCGCCAGGTCCTCATCAAGAACAATGATCGGCTGAACTTTGTGCCCGACAGGCGGCACACCACCGGGCGGCACGCCAGCATGAGCGACAACGTAATCCGCGTCAGCTGACTTCACCTTTTCACCAAGCACAGTCGCCAGCTTCTTGTCATCAATGCGGTTAATGCCTGATGCGATAACCAGCACGGGCAGCTGCTCTTTCGCCGTCTTGAATACAATCGACTTCGCAATCTGCGCTACATCGCAGCCAATGGCCGCCGCCGCATCTGCCGAGGTTTTCGTGCTTTCCTCAAATTCGACAACAGCAAAGCCGTTGCCAAGCAGGGCCTGAACGCGCCGCGCTTCAGGATGGGTGGCAAGCTTCATCCGCTAGCCGCGCATCCGCTCGCCCTTCGGGTCGAACAGTGGCTCGATGATGATGGTGGCCTTACGCATGGCGCCGATCAGTTCGATCTCGAAGGCGCCCTTCGCCGTATCCTCAGCCAGATCCTTCGGCACATAGCCCTGCGCGATGGACTTGCCGACGAAATGGCCAAAGCCGCCGGACGTCACCCATCCAACAACCTTGCCGTTGTGGAAGATCGGTTCATCGCCCAGCACATCCGCTGTCTTGGCGTCCACGACCATCGACACACGCCGCAGCTTGCCACCACTGCGCTTCTCTTCCATGGCGGCTTCGCGGCCAATGAAGTCATTCTTGGTGAGGTCGATGAAGCGGTCCATTCCCGCTTCAAAGCCGCCATAGATGGGCCGCAGCTCGCGGTACCAGGTCGGAAAGTTCTTTTCGAGACGCATGGCGAGAAGCGCCCGCATGCCGAAGTTGACAATGCCATGGGCCTTGCCGGCCTTCATGATCTGTTCGTAGAGGCGGCGCTGGTATTCCGGTTTGACCCAGATTTCATAACCCAGGTCACCCGTGTAAGTGACGCGGTTGATGAGGGCAGGGCAATGGGCAATCTCCATGCTGCGGTGGTCCATGAACTTGAAGGCTGCATTCGACACATCTTCATCGACAAGTGCCTGCAGCACGTCGCGAGACTTCGGCCCGGCGATGGAAAGACCGATGAGGCCCATGTCAAGCCGCTCAATGACAACCGAGCCATCTGCTGGCAGATGCTGTTCGAACCAGCGCATGTGATATTTCTGCGCCTGCGACGAACCCCACATGTAGAAGGTTTCCGGGCCGGACTTGGCGATGGTGAAATCACCGATCAGTTTGCCCTGCGGGTTCAGCATCGGCGTCAGCACGATGCGACCCAGCTTCGGCATCTTGTTGGTCATCATGCGCGACAGGAACGCTTCAGCACCAGAGCCCGAGAAACGATATTTCGCGAAGTTGGCAATTTCCGTGACGCCCACGCTCTTGCGCGTGGCAAGCACTTCCTTCTTCACATGCTTAAAGTCATTGGAGCGATGGAATGAAACAACGTCGATGGGCTTCACACCCTTCGGCGCAAACCACAGCGGTGTTTCAAGGCCCCAGCTGTCGCCCATCACAGCACCCTGCTTGATCATGATGTCATAAAGCGGTGTTGTTTGCTGCGGCCGCGCCGCTGGCAATTCTTCGTTGGGGAAGCGGATCGAGAAGCGGCGCGAATAATTCTCGCGCACCTTCTCGTTGGTGTAGGTGCGTGTGGCCCATTCGCCAAAGCGCGCCACATCCATGGCCCACACATCAAAGCCGGGATCGCCGTTCACCATCCACTGCGACAAGGCAAGGCCCACGCCACCACCTTGGCTGAAACCCGCCATCACGCCGCAGGCCACCCAGAAATTGCGGATGCCCTGCACCGGCCCCACAAGCGGGTTGCCATCCGGCGTGAATGTGAAAGGTCCGTTGATCACGCGCTTGATGCCGGCGCGGCCAAGCGCCGGGAAATGCTTGTAGCCAAGTTCAAGATTGGGTTCGATGCGGTCAAGGTCCGGCTGCAGCAATTCGCGGCCAAAGCCCCACGGCGTCTGCTTCGGCTGCCACGGCACGCAGGCCTTTTCATAGGTGCCGAGCACCAGCCCCGAGCGTTCCTGCCGCATGTAGATTTCCGACTTGAAGTCGATGATGTGCGGAAGCTCGTGGCCCTTTTCCTTGTTGAAGGCAACGACCTCTGGCATGTCGTCGGTGACGAGATACATGTGCTCCATGGCCAGCACCGGCAATTCCAGCCCCACCATGCGGCCGACTTCACGGGCCCACAGGCCGCCGCAGTTCACCACATGCTCGGCGTGGATGTTGCCCCTTTCGCCATTTGTGTCGGTGATCACATCCCATGATCCATCGGCACGGTGCTTCAACTCCTGGACGCGCGTGCCCTGATAGACTTCAGCACCATTGATGCGTGCCGACTTGGCATAGGCGTGCGTCGTACCTTCGGGATCAAGGTTGCCGTCGGCGGCGTCCAGCATGGCACCAACGAAATATTTCTCTTCCAGAAGTGGGTTCAGCTTCTTGGCTTCCTTCATGGTCAGCATTTCGGTTTCAAGGCCAAGATAGCGCGCGCGGGCGTGGGCCATCTTCAGCCACTCCATGCGCTCCTTGGAATCGGCGAGGATCAACCCACCCGAGCGATGAAGCCCGCAGGCCTGGCCGGAAATCTTTTCCAACTCGTCATAAAGGCCAATGGTATAGCCCTGCAGCTTGGCCACGTTGGGATCGCCGTTCAATGTGTGAAAGCCGCCCGCCGCATGCCAGGTAGAGCCGGAGGTGAGAATGTCGCGCTCCACCA
>CALMEZ010000231.1 GCA_937864985.1 uncultured Alphaproteobacteria bacterium | reverse complement strand
TTGACGCTGGAATACGCTCTATCTCCACATGTATTGGAAGGCAATGCCTATGAGATCGACTATTTTCTTCAGAACATAGGCGTTGAGGATATGGTGAGTTTCAAACTATCTAATCAAAAATTGAAAAAGTATTTCTTGAAAGGCTAGTGGGAAATTCATGACCTACGATCTCATCATCATCGGAACAGGCCCTGGCGGATATGTGTGTGCCATTCGTGCGGCGCAGTTGGGCTTGACGGTTGCTGTTATTGAAAAGCGGGCGACGCATGGCGGCACTTGCCTTAATGTTGGCTGCATTCCCTCGAAGGCCCTGCTGCATGCGACGGAGCTCTTGGCGGAGTCAAAACACTCCTTTGCCAAGATGGGTCTCATTGCCGACACCAAAGTCGATTTCGCCAAGATGATGGGCTTCAAGCAGGAGGCCATTGACGGCAACACCAAGGGCATCGATTTCCTGTTCAAGAAGAACAAGGTTGAGGTGATCCGTGGCACAGGGAAAATCCTGGGTGCCGGCAAGGTTGAAGTTGATGACAAGACCTATGAGGCCAAAAGCATTGTGATCGCCACGGGCTCAGACTCGGCGAAGCTGCGCGGCGTTGAGATTGACGAGAAGCAGATCGTCACCTCGACGGGCGCACTGACCCTTGAGAAGATCCCTGAGACGTTGACGGTCATTGGGGCTGGCGTGATTGGGCTTGAGCTTGGCTCGGTCTATGCGCGGCTCGGCGCCAAAGTGACGGTGATTGAATATCTTGACCGCATCCTGCCGGGCATGGATAGCGAAGTGGCCAAGAGCTTCCAGCGTCTGCTGGAAAAACAGGGTTTTACGTTCAAGCTTGGCCACAAAGTTACGGGCGCCAAGACGGCCAAGGCCGGCGTGACGTTGAGTGTTGAGCCTGCTGCCGGAGGCACCGCAGAAGAAGTGAAATCTGATGTGGTGCTGGTTGCCATCGGCCGCACGGCTTACACGGAAGGTTTGGGCGCGAAAGAAGCGGGTGTGGCGCTGGATGATCGTGGCCGGGTGGTTGTCGATGATCACTTCGCCACCAATGTGCCGGGCATCTATGCCATTGGTGATGTGATCCGTGGGCCGATGCTGGCCCACAAGGCTGAAGACGAAGGCATTGCGTTGGCGGAAATCCTAGCGGGGCAGGCGGGGCATGTGAATTATGATGTGATCCCCGGCGTGGTTTACACCACGCCCGAAGTGGCATCGGTGGGCAAGACGGAGGACGACCTGAAGGCCCAAGGCATTGCCTATAAGGCGGGCAAGTTCCTGTTCCTTGCCAATGGGCGCGCCAAGGCCAATCAGACGACGGATGGTTTCGTTAAAATTTTAGCGGATGCGAAAACGGATCGTGTACTGGGTTGTCACATTGTGGGCCCTCAGGCCGGGGAATTGATCCACGAAGTGGCAGTTCTCATGGAATTCGGCGGTTCTGCCGAAGACCTGGCCCGCACCTGCCACGCGCATCCGACACTGGCGGAAGCCGTGAAGGAAGCCGCACTCGCCGTGGCCGGACGCGCCATTCATTCGTGACAATTTGATTCAATTGCCCGCCTGCAATTTAAGCGCGTGGCAATGCAACCCTGCTAGCTTTGTCTCAATATTATAATAATTGATGGGGCTTGGCATGGTGGACAATAGCAACACTGTTGATGTTGTGGTGCTCGACGATGACGTCGATCTCCTCACCAGCATTGCGGAACTTCTTGCCGATGCCGGGTACAAGGTGAAGGGCTTCGCCGATCCGGAAAGTGCCGTGGAATTTGCCGTGGACCGCCGCTTCAAGGTGGGCGTGTTTGATTTCCGTCTCGGCAGCCTGAAGAATGGGCTTGATGTTGTGGAGACATTGCAGGCCATGGGCTCCAATGCCGAATTCGTTCTGGTGACCGCCGATGTGGAACGTGCCACGCAGCTGCGCGCCATGGGCCTCAAGGTGTTTGAATTCATGCGCAAGCCGGTGATGCCGGATGCGCTGCTCGACACGGTGAGCCGCGCCATGGAACACCAGACCTCGCGCGCCGCTTAACCTACAGGCCGGTTGTCGGCACGGGCTTTGTGCCGTCAATCATGCGGGCGAAGCGGAACGGCGTTGGATCAACACAGGTTTGTTCGCCCGTGACGATTTCTGCCATGAGCTTTCCTGCCCCCGGCCCCAAGCCGAAGCCGTGACCTGAAAATCCCGATGCCAGAAAAAGCCCCGGGATTTTCTTGATGGCGTCGATCACCGGAACGGCATCGGGCGTGGCGTCAATCATGCCGCCCCAGCGCTCTGCCACTTTAAGATCGCGGAAGGCGGGGTAGGTTTCCTTGAGGCCTTGCAAGGCGTCCTCCTGAATCGCTGGATAAGGCGCCGGATCGAGAATGCGCACCGTCTCAAATGGTGTGCGACTGTCGAGCGTCCAGCGGCGCGGCATGTTCCATTCTTCCATGAAGCGGCTCCCCAGCCGGATGCGGATGCCGCGCCAATCCAGTTTCAGGATGGGCAGGAAATCGAAGAAGTGCCGGAAGTGGGCCGGCGTCAGTTCCGAAACCGAGAAATGGTTGTGGGTGATGGTGTAACCGCCATCCAGGCGCTTGCGCACGGCGAAACGGCGGCCGGAAAATGTGGTGGTGATGCCTGTTTCGATAGGCTTTGTGCGTAGCACTGAATTGACGACGCCAAGTTGCGGAAAGCGAATGTCGAGGTTGTGCAGGAAGCGTGATGACCAGTAACCACCGGCAAGGATCACAGTGTCGGTCTTTATGGTGCCGCGTTCTGTGACAAGGTGGGAGGCTTTCCCGGCGGATGTTTCAAGGCCTCTGGCGGCGCAGTTTGTGAAGAGTTTGCCGCCGCGGCTCATGAAATAGCGCGCCATGGCAGGCACGGCGATGAAGGGTTCGGCGCGGCCATCATCAGCCGTGTACATGCCGCCTGCCCATGGCAGTGCTGCACCGGGCACGATGCGTTCCAGTTCGTTGGCTTTCAGCAGTTGCGTGGACAGGCCGTGTGGGCGGGCATTGTCATCAACCCACTTTTCGCGTTCAGCCTGCTGTGCGTCGGTTTCACTGAGATAGACAATGCCGCAGGTACGGTAGCCGGTTTCGGCACCAATGCGCTGGTTCATGTTGCGCCAGAGATCAAGCGACACCTTGATCAGGGGGATTTCCCTGGCGTCGCGGCCCATCTGGCGGCACCAGCCCCAGTTGCGCGAGGATTGCTCGGCCGACACTTCTCCCTTTTCGACCACGACAACATCCAGCCCGCGGTCCTGCAACTCGATGGCGGTGGCCATGCCGATGATGCCGGCACCGATGACAACGGCTGAGGCATAAGTGGGGAAATCTTGCGACGGTGTGACGAGATCAATGACAGGCATGATCGGCACGTTAGGCGGTGCTTCCTGCCGCGTAAAGCTTCAGCCCTGCGGGAAAGCCTTGCGATATTGTTCGAGCAGGTGGGTGCGGTTCACCTCGGTGTAGATCTGGGTAGAGGACAGGCTGGCGTGCCCCAGCAAATCCTGGATGATGCGCAGGTCTGCCCCGTTGCCGAGAAGATGGGAGGCAAAGGAATGTCGCAGCGCATGGGGTGTTGCCGTGTCTGGCAGGTTCAGGGCACCGCGCATTTTTTCCATCAACAACTGCACGATACGGGGGTTCAGCGGGCCGCCCTTGGCGCCCCGGAACATGGGTTCACCGCGGTTCAGCGGGAAGGGGCAGAGGTCCAGGTAGGTGTCGAGAGCCGACTTCGCTTCGGCCAGCAAAGGCACGAGACGCTTCTTGTTGCCTTTGCCGGTGATCGTCATGGGGTTGTCATGGGCCATGGCGGGTGTGAGCGAAAGGGCCTCCGAGATGCGTAAACCTGCCGCATAGAGGAGCCACAGTACGGCTTTGTCACGGGCGGCGATCCATGGTTCCTGCTGTTCTGGCTGATCGTCAGTGAGCAGGGTTTTGGCTTTGTCCTCATTCATGGGACGCGGAATGGCGTGCGGCAGTTTTGGGGCGCGCATGGCGCCGTAGGCCTTGTTGCAAAAGGCTGCACTGCGCTCGGCATAGCCAAAGAAAGATTTGATGGCTGAGACCTGACGGGCGAGCGAGCGTGGCTCTATGCCCTCGTTGCGGCGGCGGGCGAGGAAGCTGCGGAAATCCGCAAGCGGCAGAGATTCAAGATCGGCAACGCTGGCCGGTGCGCCAAAATGCCCGGCGAGGAAACTGCCGAACTGGGTGAGGTCACGCACATAGGCTTCCACCGTTTTCGCAGCCATGCGCCGTTCATGGGCCAGCGCCTTCACCCAGCCCTGGGCCACACCTGCGGCGTCTTCTGCAAAATGAAAAGGTGTCACGGACATGCGCGGGTAGTTAACGCCCAATTGGTTGATCAGAAGTTAGGGCGCGATGACCGGCACGTGGGGGGTTGCCGTCTTATCCAGCTTGCCGGAGTTGCGCGGGTCGTCGTGGATTTCGACCATGCGGGCATAAGGCGTAAAGCCAGATCGGATGTAGAAGGGCAGGGCCTGCGGGCTGTCGAAGGTGCAGGTGTGAACCCAGAAGCGGGTGATCGGGCGGCTCCAGGCCCGGCGGATGGCTTCATCCATCAGCATGCGGCCGAGGCCACCGCCTACGGCGCCCGGGATCAGGCCAAAGAATGCGAGTTCACAGTCTTTATCGTGTTCAAAGTTGAGTTCCAGAAGGCCGAGGCTTTCGCTGCCGCGCTTCAGGATGAAGCTGTCGATCCCGGGACTGGCAAGGATGTCGCGCAGCTTTTCGTCGGCCATGATCAGGCGCGAGAACCACATGATGTCCTGGCCCACGGCGCGGAAGACGGTGCGGTAGGCATCAAGGTTTGCGGCGTCGGCTTTTTCCAGGATCAAACCATCCTGCCAGGGTGCAAGCTGGCGCGGCGGCTTGGCCCGCATTTCGAGGCAGGTGACGACATTGGCCATCTTGCCTTTGGGCAGTTCATAGTAATCGTTGGGCAGATCGAGAACGGGCATCAAGACTCTTTGGGCAAATGGCGCGATGGAATCCAGACATAGCCGTCGGCATCCAGCAGCATGCATTCGCGGAGACCATGCGGCTTGTCAATGGAACCGGCCAGCACGGTGTAGCCATGCCTGCGGGCCGCGGCTTCGGCCGTGTCAGGGTCGACGGCGTAGCAGCGCAATTCGACGCCAACGCCGCGCGGCGCGTCTGATTCCAGCGTGGCGTAGAGCTCATTGCCGCGATAAGTGCTGTTCGTGTGGAACATGAAGTCCTTGCCAGAGAGCTTCAAGGCGGCAAAGCTATCGGTTCTGAAAAGCAGAGTCGCACCAAGCACTTCGGTTGCAAAGTGCACAGCCTGATTCACGTCCCTGACAATCAGGTTGAAGCCAAGGCCCGTGAGGGAGCGGCCATAATCAGGTGCGGATGGGGGAGGCACTGTGGTCATAGGCGACAGACAAGCATTGGCAGATGCTGGCGTCCAGACCGGGCGGGATCAGGACAGGTATTCCACTTCCTCGGCGCCTGTGTCGGCATGCCAGACGACAAGTGCACCGTGAGATATGGCGCTTTCGGCTGAAAGCCTGTTGTGGCGCAGGGCCAGCAGGAAGAAGGCTGCCGCATCCCCCAGGCGGCGATCCAGTTCCTGCCCAAGTTCTGCCTCGGCCAGACTGTGACCCAGTTGCCGGGTCAGGCTTTTTACGGTGCCAGACGGCAGTTTGCATGTGGCCGCCCAATTGGTTTTTATGTCACGGAACGAAATCTCTGCCAGCATTTCGCTACCGATTTCGAGGGGGCAATTGCCACGGGCCCGGATTTCGGCCGCGGGGCCGCCCGCCGAGGCCGGCGGGCAGATGATGACCAGGTCGGCCAGACCTTCAGCGGCCGACAGGTCAGGCTTGATGTCAGAGCCAACAGACATGGGACACCTCACGCACTCACATGCGGCAAGTGTGCGCCCGGAAAGTTAGGGAGTCGTAAAGTGGTTAGCTGATGGCCGCTTTTCGCCATGCGGCCTGATAGGCGGCGAGGCCATCAATCCCGGCGGGTTCGATCCGGCGCATGTCGATGGCGATGCGCGGCACCTGGCCATCCGGCATCAGGGCCAGGCAAGCTGCCCCGGTGGCCGTGCCGTCGCGCAGCAGCGAGGCCATGACGTTTTGCCCGGGGCGCAACGCCGCCAGCAAACCGAGGAAGACTTCGTTCTGAGAGAAGGGTCCATCAACGATGATGTCGTGGCGCGAATGCAGGGCATCGAGCGATTCCGACATCATCAGCGCGCAATAGAGCGAGGCCAGGGAGGCGCGGGCTTCATCTGTGTTAGGCTTTGGCCCCACGATGTGGCCCTTGCTGCCTGAATTTGGAATGGGGCCGCCAGAATCAGTGAAGGAGGGCAGCGCCATCGTGCCCTGTGTCAGCAGGCTGCGGACTTCATCCAGTGAGGCTTTTGAACCGTCTGAACCCTGCGACACCACTTCGAATTCCTTGCCGCCGAAAAATCGCGAGCAGGCCACGGTGCGCCCGAAGACATCCTTGTTGGCAACGATATCCTTCGTATGATCCAGCTTCATCATATCGGCATCAGTGTCGAAGCTAATGATCCATGTGCCGGTGGACAGAAGTGTGAAATGCTGCTGCCCGCCAGCCAGATAGCGCAAGTAATTGGCGTTGGAATCATGGACGCCAGACAGGATTTCGCCAAGGCCACGGAAACCCGTGCTGCGCAGGGCCGGCTTGAATTGGCCGACAACCTCCCAGGCTTTGGCAAGCGGGGCAAATTTCGGAGCCCAGCCCTGATCAATGGATAAGGCCGAAGGTTTGCCGGTTCGCATGTCCACCAGGTGGCTCTGGCAGGACATGGATGACACTTCGGTCACGGCGCGGCCACCCAGCGCGAAGGCCACATATTGCATCAGAGGCAGGATTGTCTCTGCCTCGGCAAAATCCTCTGGAAGCGCTTTCTGTTGCCAGAACAGCTGCACCGAATGCAGCAAGGCCATTGGCAGATAGGGCGAATAGGATTCCGCAAATTCCGGCATACGGCGCTGGTAGTCTGCGACAATGCTGGCCGGTGGCTCAGAGGTGTAATCCATCACTGGCACGGCGGGAGTGCCGTCTTGCTGAAGCGATACGACACACGCGCCGTGGGCTGACGGCACGATCACGTCAATGGGCAGTGTCTTGTCGAGAGTGTTGAGCGCGTCTGCCGCGAAGCGAGTGATGGCCGCTACATCAATCTCGCGATAATGTGTGCCGTCGTGGTGGGGGCTTGCGGTTTTTAGTTCGCTGATGTGGTTGAGGCTTGCGTCATAAAGAATGACCTTGGTGTTGGTGAATCCCACATCCACCACTGCTATGCCTCTTGGTTTTGTCATCGATCACTGTTCCCGCATTCACCACCCCCTGATTATTCATGGCTCGGCACTGGACGCAATGGCTTTTGCGCTGTTACAGAACGGCACAGCAATTGGAGATTTCGCTCATGGCCAAGATCAAATACCACGACCTGCGCAAGCAAGTGATCAAGACCTGCCTTGCCATGAACGAGGAAGGCATCAATCAGGGCACATCAGGCAATGTTTCGGTGCGCACTGACGAGGGCTTCCTGATCACCGCATCGGGCATCCCCTACAAGAAGATGAAGCCACACCACGTGGTGGAGATGGATCTGGATGGCGGCTATCGCGGTGATTACCTGCCATCGACGGAATGGCGCATGCATCTCGACATCTTCAAGGCGCGGCCGGAAGCTAAGGCCATCGTGCATGTTCATTCCACCTATGCAACAGCGCTGGCCTGCCTGCGCAAGGATATTCCCTCTTTCCACTACATGATCGGCATCGCCGGTGGCGACTCCTTGCGTGTCTCTGATTACGCGGAATTCGGCACACAGGAGCTGTCGGACACCATGCTCAAGGCCATGGAGGGCCGTTCGGGCTGCCTGCTGGCCAATCATGGCCAGATCTGCTTCGGCGATTCGCTCGACAAGGCTTTGTGGCGTGCCGGAGAAATCGAGGCGCTCAGCCACCAGTATTGGGCTGCCCTGCTGGCCGGAAAACCCGTGATCCTTGGTCAGGCGGAGATGGGAACGGTGCTCAACCGTTTTGGCACTTATGGCAAACAGGCCAAGGACCTGAAGGGCATGGATCAGTCGAAGCTTGCCGTTTATGCACCGGTGAAGCGCGGTGACACCCTGCCTCCGCTCTCCGAAGCCAAGAAATCACGCAAGCAGAAATAGCTTCTCTCGCACTGCAACATCGAATGTTGGCGCCGCGCTGTTGACAGGTGCCGCGATGCGATTCTAACGTTCCAGAACACTTGATCATTCAAAGATACAAAAGTTCAAGTGCGGTTTTCGGGAGGACTTTCTGTCAGACGCTGAGACAACCGGTTTGCCGTGCTTGGCCGTTGCCGCGGAGCCATGTGTATGAGTGGCGCGGCATCACAAAAGACGCCGTGGCTGCCGCGCTGGTTCACCAGCGAGGCGCCCTTGCCCTGGCTCCTGCCGGCGTCTGCGCTGATGATTGTGTTCGGCATCTACCCATTAATTGATGCCATCATAACTTCGCTCTACAAGAAGAACGCCGCCACGCGGCGCTTGCAGTTTGATCCACTCTACAATTGGTCAAAATTGTTCCAGGACCCGCGCATGTGGGATGCGCTGTGGCACACGCTTCTGTATACGGCGATTGCCATCACTTTCCAGCTGGTGCTGGGCATGCTTATTGCGCTGCTGCTTGATTCCGACCGGAAGGGTTATGGCGTGATGCGCGCCATGATGACACTTCCCCTCGTTATTCCGCCAGCCGTCACGGCCATGATGTTCCTGCTCATGCTCAACGGCTCGTTTGGCGTCATCGCACAGGGCCTGATTGGACTTGGCCTGCTGCCGCCCGGCTTTCCGATTCTTGGTAACTCGTCCACCGCCATGGCGGGCGTGCTGCTGGCCGAGATCTGGCAATGGACGCCCTTCATGGTGCTGATCATGCTGGCCGGTTTGCGGTCCCTGCCGAAGGAACCCTTCGAGGCTGCTGCCATTGATGGCGCAACGCCTGTGCAGGCCTTTTTCAAACTGACCCTGCCAATGATGTCGAAGGTCATTGCCATTGCCGTGCTGATCCGCGGCGTCGACCTGATGCGCGCCTTTGACTATATCAAGGTGATGACTGACTCTGGCCCTGGCACCGCGACCGAAACCATGACCAGCTATGCGGGCCGCGTCTATTACGGCAACGCCGACTTCCCGTTTGCTTCGGCCATCGCCCTTTTGACGCTGGTTCTGGTCATCGTCACTTCGACCGTCTTCATGCGCGTGTTCAAGGTGAAACTCTGATGGAGATGTCCCGCCCCTGGCAGATCCTGCGGGATGCCGTGGCCGTGTTCGTCACCGGTCTCTTCATGTTCCCGATTTTCTGGTGGGCCCTGACGTCCATCAAGCCGATCACGGCTGTTTTCGACAAAGACCGCGTGGTCTGGTTCGACTTCAAGCCGACGCTCATCAACTATGCTGTCACCCTGCTGGGCCGCTCGCGCTCACAACTTGCCATCGACGATGGCCTAGGCATGGGCGTTGCTGGCGGCAGCGCTTATGACTCACGCATGTCGATGCTTGACACGGTCGTTGTGTCCATCGGCGCCACGATGATTACCATGTTTGTCGCCGTTCTTGCAGCTTATGCCCTGTCGCGCATGCGGTTTGCCGGACGTGATGCCTTCCTGAACTGGGTGCTCGGCCAGCGCTTCATGCCGCCCATTGCCATCATTGTTCCCCTGGTATTGACTTACAAGGCGGTGGGCCTGCGCGACACGGACAACTATTATCTTGGCTGGCTCGGTCTGATGCTGATCTATGCGCTCATGAACCTGCCGATCCCCGCCCTGCTGCTCAAATCCTTCT
>CALMEZ010000230.1 GCA_937864985.1 uncultured Alphaproteobacteria bacterium | reverse complement strand
GGACCGGCCGCGATCACTTTGGCCGAGCCAGCGTCGCCGGGACAGTGCGCCCCGCGATCACCTTGGCCGAGCCTGGGGCGATCACTTTGGCCGAACCGGCCGCGATCAGCTTGGCCGAACCACGGGCGATCACTTAGCCCGGTCCGTCACACGCGAGCTCAGCCTTCGAGATCCCACGGTCCGCCCGGGCGCCCTCGAGCGGTGCTTCGAAGCCGTCACGCTTCAAACAGGAATAATGCAGAAGAATATCCGGAAGGCCATTGTCCGGGATGATGAAGCCGAAGCCGCGGCCCACATCAAACCATTTCACCAATCCATCTACGCGGATGATGTTCGTTGCAGCTGTCGTGTCCTGCAGGTTTTGTGCACTCGACACGGAGCCAAATGTTTCGTTCGCCGCCATTTACTAACCCTTACCCCAATGCGGCCTGATATGCCTCGACCGCCCCGGCCCTGAATATGCTTAAAATTAACCATTTGTACAGAGGTTCGCCCGCCACGCGGGTGAATAACAAAGCGCATGCAGCAATGTGGCTTGTGCACAGCCTGCAAAATCAAAAATTATCCTTCAAATGTCCACACTTGGCCAATGCAACGCGGAATCGCGGCATGTTGCAGCGCATATCTTTACGTGTGGATGACGCTGGTTGCTGCATGGTGGGCCAGTGATTCTGAAAACAAATTTGCAAATCAGCGATTCGTTTTCTAACGTCCACGCAGTTCAACAAGGGCGTTCACATGAAATACCTCCACACCATGATTCGCGTCAGTGACCTCGACAAGTCGCTGGATTTTTTCATTCGCGTTCTCGGCTTCGTGGAGCAGCGCCGCTATGTGAATGAAAAAGGACGCTTCACGCTGGTGTTTGTGGCGGCACCGGAAAGCCCGGATGCGCCCGTTGAACTGACCTACAACTGGGATCCGGAAACCTACACGGGCGGGCGCAACTTCGGGCACCTCGCCATTGCCGTTGATAACATCTATGACTATTGTGCGCGGCTGATGAAAGAAGGCGTTATCATCAACCGCCCGCCGCGCGATGGGCGCATGGCCTTCATCAAGACGCCTGATGGCATTTCCATCGAAATCCTGGAGCGTGAAGGCTCCCTGCCCCCGGCCGAACCTTGGCTGTCGATGCCCAACACGGGAACATGGTAACCCTCTGAACCGAATGCGCGCGGCGCGCGTATCACTCTCTCATAAGGGATTGGTACGCGATGAAACGTTTGAAGGTTGCCGTTGTGGGCGCCGGCATTTCCGGCCTGTCGGCGGCTTGGCTGCTGTCAAAGCGCCATGACGTCACGCTGTTCGAACGGGAACGGCATTGGGGCGGCCACGCAAAGACCATTGGTGTCGGGCCTGCTGCCTCGCCCGTCGATTGCGGCTTCATTGTCTACAACGAGCAGACCTATCCCAATCTTACGGCGCTGTTCCGCCATCTTGATGTGCCGACAGCGGCCTCAAACATGGGTTTTTCAGTTTCGCTGAATGACGGCGCCTATGAATATTCCGGCGCGGGACTGATCAACCTGCTCGGCGGTCTCATGGCTTTTCTCACTGTGGGAAGCCAGAAGTCACTGATTGTGGGCGGTATTGCGGGCGTCATGCTTTTGGTGTTCTCCTACACTGGAAAGAAGAACCCTGGGCTTGCTTTTCGAGGGGCTGCCGCGCTCA
>CALMEZ010000229.1 GCA_937864985.1 uncultured Alphaproteobacteria bacterium | reverse complement strand
GTAATCCCGCACGCCACCTGGCGCATTGAGGTCCATGGTTTCAAAGGGGCCGATGAATGACCAGCGTAACGCCAGCCCTTCGCGGATCCCGATGTCCACGTCTTCAATGCTGGCAAACCCATCCGCCACCAGCCGGAATGACTCCTCAAGCAGCGCGCCCTGCAGCCGGTTCATGATGAAGCCATCCAATTCCTTATTCATGACCAATGGCGCATGCCCGGCCGAAACCAGAAAGGCGCGCGTGCGTTCCACAACCTCTGCCGACGTCCACGGTGCCGGCACCACTTCAGCTGCGGGAATAAGGTAAGGCGGGTTGATCGGATGCACCACGAGGCAACGGTTGCGGCCCTTGAGATCGCGCGTGAACGCGGATGGCAGCAATGCCGATGTCGAACTCGCCAGAACGGCATTGGCCTGAGCCAGCTCATCAAGTTGGGCAAAGACCTTGATCTTGATATCAAGCACCTCGGGCGTGTTCTCCTGAACATGGTCGGCATCGCCCAGCGCATCTTCGAGGCGCGCAGGCGTTGCCAGCCGGTCGAGGATTTGTCCCTTGCTTTGTCCGTTTAGAAGGTCATGGGCAGCAAGGTCATCCAGCACGCCTGTAATGTAATGGACGGCCTGCTCTGCGGCACCGCCGGCTTGATCCCACAGGGCAACGCGCGCGCCACTGCGGGCAAAGGAAATTGCCCAGGCCCGACCAATGAATCCACTGCCGATGATGGCCACGCGCTTTGCCGTGTTGTCTCTGGTCATTCCAATCTCCAGGCTGTGGTGAATTTGCAGCGACGCTAACATGTGAGATGGTTGTGGCACAGGGGGCACTACGCGGCCTGCGACGCAATTTCGTTTGCCAATGCGTAGCAAATGTCGTTATCGTTCTCGAAAAATAGCGCCTTGGCGGTTTGCAGGCTTGCGGGCACAGCCAGGCGCATTCAGCAACGGGAGAGGTTGTTTCCATGAAAACGCGCGCCGCTGTGGCTTTTGAAGCTGGCAAACCGCTGGAGATCGTTGAGGTTGATCTCGAAGGGCCGAAGGCTGGCGAAGTTCTTGTCGAAGTCAAGGCCACCGGTATTTGCCACACGGATGAATTCACCCTATCCGGTTCTGACCCTGAAGGCCTCTTCCCGGCCATTCTCGGCCATGAAGGCGCAGGCATTGTCGTCGATGTTGGCCCTGGTGTGACATCTGTAAAGAAGGGCGATCATGTCATCCCGCTCTACACGCCGGAATGCCGTGAATGCCCATCCTGCCTGTCGCGCAAGACCAACCTGTGCACGGCGATCAGGTCCACGCAAGGCCAGGGCCTCATGCCCGATGGCACCTCGCGCTTTTCCTACAAGGGCAAGAAGATCCACCACTATATGGGCTGCTCCACCTTCTCCAACTACACAGTCCTGCCGGAAATTGCTGTGGCCAAGGTCAACCCGGCCGCCCCCTTTGACAAGATTTGCTACATTGGCTGCGGCGTCACCACGGGCATTGGTGCTGTCATCAACACCGCCAAAGTGGAAGCCGGCGCAACGGCTGTGGTCTTCGGTCTGGGTGGCATTGGCCTCAATGTCATCCAGGGCCTGAAGCTGGCTGGCGCTGACATGATCATCGGCGTTGATCTCAACAATGCCAAGAAGGAATGGGGCGAACGTTTTGGCATGACTCATTTCGTCAACCCCTCCGAAATCCAGGGCGATCTCGTGCCCCACATCGTCAACATGACCAAGCGTGGCGCCGACCAGATCGGCGGTGCTGACTACACCTTTGACTGTACGGGCAATGTGAAAGTCATGCGCATGGCATTGGAGTGTTCGCATCGTGGCTGGGGCCAGTCGATCATTATCGGCGTGGCCGGCGCGGGCCAGGAAATTGCAACACGTCCGTTCCAGCTGGTGACGGGCCGGACCTGGAAGGGCACCGCCTTTGGCGGCGCCCGCGGCCGCACCGATGTCCCGAGAATTGTCGATTGGTACATGGCCGGCAAGATCCAGATCGACCCCATGATCACCCACACCATGCCGCTCGAAGACATCAACAAGGGCTTTGACCTAATGCATCAGGGCAAGTCGATCCGCAGTGTCGTGATTTTCTAGAGTTCTGAAGGCCAGTTCAACCGTTCAAGGGAGGAAAAAGGACATGGCGAAGAAAGCAGCAAAGAAAGCAAAGAAGGCGGCCAAAAAATCCGCCAAGCGGGCCAGCGCCCCATCCATCGCGCTGCATCCTGCGATTGACAAGGGCTTTGCCAAGTCTGCCAAGAAGGGCTTTGCAGGCGGCACGCTCACTTGCAACTGCGCAAGTGATCCTGTTGTCGTGAAAATCGCATCGCAGTCCGCCCACAACCATGCCTGCGGCTGCACCAAGTGCTGGAAGCCGGAAGGCGCCATCTTCTCGGTCGTCGCTGTCGCGCCATCGGACAAGGTGGAAGTCTTACAGAACGGCCACAAGCTGAAGATCGTCGATGAAAATGCCGTCATTCTGCGCCACGCTTGCACCGGCTGCGGCGCCCATATGCACGGACCGGTGAAGCGCGAAGGCCATCCATTCCAGGGCCTCAGCTTCATTCACACCGAACTCTCGAAGGACAAGGGCTGGTCACCGCCGGGCTTTGCGGCATTTGTGTCATCCGTCATCGAAAGCGGCGTGCCGCCGTCCAAGATGCCCGCCATTCGCAAGCGCCTGAAGCAGCTGGGACTCGAACCCTATGACGCGCTAAACCCGGGCCTGATGGATTATCTCGCCACCTGCGCTGCCAAGAAATCCGGCGCCTATCGCGAAAGCTGATTGAACCTGTCACGGCGGCCGGAGGCCCAGCGCTTCCGGCCGCTTTTTGTTGTGAGGATGCCATGACCCAAACGCTTGAAACCAAATCCACTGCAAAAAGCTTTGGCGGCGTGCAGGGTGTTTACACGCACCAGAGCAAGGTCTGCGCCTGCCCCATGACCTTTGCCGTGTTTGTTCCACCCCACAAGGAAGGCGCAAAGCTCCCTGTCTTGTGGTATCTCTCCGGTCTCACCTGCACCCATGCCAATGTCATGGAAAAGGGTGAATATCGCAGAGCTGCCGCCGAACATGGCGTCATCATCGTCTGCCCCGACACCTCTCCACGCGGTGAAGGCGTTGCCGATGTGCAAGACAACTGGAAGATGGGCTGTGGTGCCGGCTTTTATATTGATGCCACGCAGCAGCCCTGGGCAAAGAACTACCAGATGTATTCATATGTCACGCAGGAGTTGCCGACCCTCATCGCCGCGCACTTCCCGGCCGACATGTCGCGTCAATCGATCTTCGGTCATTCCATGGGCGGCCATGGTGCGCTGATCTCTGCCTTGAAAAATCCAGGCCGCTACCGTTCAGTTTCGGCCTTTGCACCCATCACTCATCCCATGATCGCCGATTGGTCTGCGCCAGCTTTGACGGCCTATCTCGGCGCTGATCAGAAAGCCCACCGCGCTTGGGACACTGTGGCCTTGATTGAGGATGACGCGCGCGTGAGCGAAGTGCTTGTCGATCAAGGCACCGCAGATGGCTTCCTGAAAGACGGGTTGAAACCTGAACTGTTGCAAGCTGCATGTGCCAAGGCGGGCATTCCGCTCACCCTTCGCATGCAAGAAGGCTACGATCACTCCTATTTCTTCATCTCCAGTTTCATGGCCGATCACATTGCCTGGCACGCCAAACGCCTGAAAGCCTGATCCTGAAATCAATGCTTGTCCAATTCGGCAAGTGTCTGTGGCGTGCAGACAATGCGCAGCAAGGCATCACTATTGAACGCGCTGCGCGCCTTGTAGGCAGCTTCGCTTGAAAGATCGCGGCCATAGACCACAGCGCCTGTGTGCCGGTTGTTCAGATAGTGATATCCTAGTCCAGCCACGGTGATCAGGACCTGCACGGTATCCAGCCCGCTGCGGAAGCGGCCTGCCTCTGCGCCGCGCCGCAATAGCTCGTCCATGCGCGCCACGAATGGCCGGTTCAAGACATCCATGGTGGCTGAATCTTTGATGTGCTTGGCCTTGTGCAAATTCTCACTGTTGACCAATGTAATGAATTCGGGATTGGCGACATAATAGTCCCAGGTAAACGCACACAGTCGGCGGATTGCCGTGATGGGATCATCATGTTCGATGTTGAGGGCGGTCTCGGCGGCCCGAAATCGGCCGTAGGCATCTTCAAGTGTACGCTGGAACAGGCACTCCTTGTTCCCGAAGTAGTGATACAGCATGCGCTTGTTGGACTTGGCGCGGGCTGCAATCCGGTCCACCCGGGCACCACCCAGTCCGTAGCGCGAGAACTCATGCTTGGCCGCCGCAAGAATGCGCTTTCGGGTCGCGTCCGGATCGCGGCTCAGGGTCTCAGGGGGGCGGGCCAATACAAACTCTTGAAATAACCAGTTGGTTATTTATACTGATGCCACACCAATGGCGCAAGCCGGATAGGCGAGTATTGCAAGAGATTAAGATGTCCAGACTGTCGGCGGCGCCTTGCCCGCCTCGCGCGACGTGTCGCCCCAAGCCCTCATGCTTCTTCAGGTAAATCAGAATGCCCAAAATTGTTTCGGCTGCTGAAGCCGTCAAATTGATTACCGACAACGCCACCGTTGCCGTCAATTCATCGTCCGGTCTCAATTGTCCGGACGCCGTGTTAAAGGCCCTGGGTGAGCGCTTTGCCGCCGAAGGCCACCCGCGCGCTCTCAACATGATCCACCCCATCGCGGCGGGAGACATGTTCGGCATCGGTGGTGTCGACCACTTGATGCAGGACGGTCTGGTCGCGCAAACCGTCGGCGGGTCATATCCGTCTGGCCCATCCTCGGCAGAGCCACCACGCATCTGGCAGATGATCACTGGCAACAAGATTGCTGCCTATAACATCCCGTCCGGCATCATCTTCGACATGTTGCGCGAGGCCGCGGCCAAGCGCCCCGGCACCATCACCAAGGTCGGCCTCGACACATTCGTTGACCCTGCTCACGAAGGCTGCGCCATGAATGATCGCGCCAAGGCCAAGGCCATTGTGCGCAGGATTAATTTTGAAAACGAGGATTGGCTCTATTTCCCGGCCATCGTACCGCAGGTCGCTATCATCCGCGGCAGCGAGTGCGATGCACGTGGCAACATCAGCTTTGAACAAGAAGGCGCCTACCTGGGCCCCATGGAAGTGGCCATGGCCGCCCACAACAATGGCGGCATTGTCATTGCCCAGGTCAAACGGATTGTTCCCAATGGCAGCATCAAGCCGCATCATGTGCGTGTTCCGGGTATTCTCGTGGACTACATCGTTGAAGCGCCAGACCAGTGGCAAACCACGCAGACGCCCTATGACCCAGCCATCTCGGGTGAGGAAACGCGCGATATATCCTCATTCAACCTCATGGAGTTTGGCACGGGCAAAGTGATCGCCCGCCGCGTGGCGCAAGAACTGCAAGAAGGCTGGGCCGTCAATCTTGGTTTTGGTGTTTCGGCGAATGTGCCGCGCATTCTCATCGAAGAGGGGCACCACGGCAAAGTCACCTGGGTAATTGAACAGGGCGCTGTCGGTGGCGTGCCGTTGTTGGATTTCCAGTTCGGCTGTTCGTCAAACGCTGAGGCGTTCGTCGCCTCTCCGCACCAGTTCACCTATTTTCAGGCCGCTGGCTTCGATTGCTCGCTGCTGTCGTTCCTGCAGATCAATGAGCAGGGCTCCGTCAATGTCTCGAAGCTTGCCGCGCGTCCCCACGTGACGGCCGGGGCGGGCGGTTTTGTCGACATCACCGCCCGGGCTCGGCGCATTGTCTATTCCGGATATTTCAATGCCGGCGCAAAGATGGATATCATCGATGGTGCGCTGCGCATCGAGAAGGAAGGCAAGGTCAAGAAACTGGTGAACACCCTCGATCAGATTTCCTTCTCAGGCCCGCGCGGCAAGCTGCAGGGCCAGGACGTGAC
Source organism: uncultured Alphaproteobacteria bacterium (assembly GCA_937864985.1). GTDB lineage: Bacteria > Pseudomonadota > Alphaproteobacteria > Rhizobiales > Aestuariivirgaceae > Aestuariivirga. The sequence goes on along the minus strand of CALMEZ010000229.1, from coordinate 12,152 downwards.
TTATGTCACCGAACGTTGTGTCTTGAAACTGACAAAGCCGGGGATCGTGGTCACGGAAATTGCCCCCGGTGTTGACCTGCAAAGCAACATTCTTGACCAGTCGGAATTCCCGCTCATCGTCTCTCCGCGGTTGAAGCAGATGGACCGGGCTATGTTCCTGCCTGGGAAAATGGGGTGAGGCAGCAATGACGATCGACACCGGCGACAGCCGCATCAAACTCGATATCGAAGATCGGCTGGCCCTCATTACCATCGACAGGCCAGACAAGCTCAATGCCCTCGACCTGAAAATGATCACGGCATTGGAACGCGCCGCGCATTTGGTTGACAGTCACGCATCAGCGCGCGTTGCCATCATCACGGGCGCAGGGGAAAAGAGCTTCTGCGCGGGTGGTGATATTGCGGCCTGGGCGGGCTATTCGGCCACCGAGTTTGCCATGCAATGGATCAGGCAAGGCCATCGTGCCTTTGATGCTTTGGCCCGCATGCGCCAGCCGCTGATTGCCGCCTTGAACGGTCACACGCTGGGCGGAGGCCTCGAAGTGGCTGTAACAGCAGACCTGCGCGTGGCGGAAGAACATGTGAAACTTGGCTTTCCTGAAACAAGCCTTGGCGTCTTGCCCGGCTGGTCCGGCACGCAGCGCGCCGTGCGCCGCTTTGGCGCACAAACCGTGCGCCGCATGGCCGTTTTCGGCGAGGTCTTCACGGCAGAGCAGGGGCTGGCGCTCGGCCTCGTGGATCGAGTCGTGCCGAAGGGCAAGAGTCTGGAAACGGCCAAAGCCATCGCGCAAACCGTCATGCAACGCGGCACCCTGGCCACGCAGGCCACAAAGATGATGATCAACGCCGCCGAAGGTGAAGAAGGTGAACGTCCGCTGGAGGCTTTGGCAAGTCTGGCTGTCGCCGAAAGCGCCGAACTGAACGAAGGCGTCACAGCCTTCCGGGAAAAGCGCAAGCCGCAGTTCTAAAACTGCAACTGTTGCGGCCAATCACAAGGAACGATAGCTTCACTGGCATCACCGGAGGACAGCATGCCATCGCCTGCCAAGAAGAAGTCGAACAAGCCCAGTTCACGCAGCAAATCAAAAAAGACGATTGCCCTCTTTCCGGAAGCGGCCTTCGGCCCGGCATTGAATTCGGTGGGCATCGGGCAGGCGCTGGAAAAGCTCGGCCACAAGGTTGTCTTCCTGTCAGACCCCGGGTTTCTCGATGTCTACAAGGGCTATGGCTTTGAGGCGCATCCCGTCAATCTGTCAGAACCGCTGCCGCCGGAAGAGATGGCGAAATTCTGGGTGGATTTCATCAACGGCCACATCCCCAATTTCCGCAAGAGCCCCTACGACCAGATCGACAATTACGTGAAGGGCTGTTGGGAAATGATTGTTGAAACCGCCAAGTGGGCGGAAAAGGATCTGCCCGGCGTTCTCGACAAGGTAAAGCCCGATGTGGTCTGCGTTGATAACGTCATCCTGTTTCCAGCCATCAAGCGTTACGCCGAGCAGAACAACAAACCCTGGGTGCGCGTCATCTCCTGTTCTGAAAACGAGATCGAGGATCCCGATATCCCACCGCACCTCTCGGGCTGTGGAGAAAAAGACAAGAAAGGCTTTGCGAGCTATCGCAAGCACTTCAACACGGTGATCAAGCCGATCCACGACAATTTCAACGCCTTCCTGAAATCTGTTGGCGAAAAGAAATATCCGTTGGGCCAATTCTTCGAAGCCAGCCCGCACATGAACATCCTGCTTTATCCCTCTGCGGTAAAGTTCAAGCGCAAGCACAAGCTCTCGCCCAAACAGTTCCAGTATCTCGAAGGCTGCGTGCGCAGAGACGCGCCCTACAAGGTGCCGACCTTCAAGGCCAACAATGACAAGCCGCTGCTCTATGTCTCATACGGTTCGCTGGGCTCCGGCGACACCGACCTGTTGCAGCGCGTGATCCGGACCATCGGCAAGATGCCGGTGCGCGCGCTGGTGAATGTCGGTGATTACATGGACCAGTATTCAGACATCCCCGACAACGTGATCATCGACAAATGGTTCCCGCAGCCGTCTGTCATTCCGAAGGTTGATGGCGTCATCCATCACGGTGGCAACAACTCCTTCACCGAGTGCCTTTATTTCGGGAAGCCCGCCATCATCATGCCCTATGTCTGGGACGGCCACGACAACGCCACTCGTATTGACGAAACGGGCCATGGCTACAAGATGGAACGCTACAATTGGACAGAGGATGAGCTGGCAGCGAAAATCATGACCATGCTGACCAACAAGAAGATGAAGGCCAAGCTTACAAAGACGTCCGGGTCGATGCGCGCCAAGCACGGGCCCACCAAGGCAGCGAAAGTGATCGATGGCTTGTTGAGGCGCAAGATCGCATGATGCCGACAAATCTTTCCTCTTCGGCGCCACATCTGGAAAGCCCCGCGACCTATGCTGGCCCGCTCAAGGACTGGGGCCATCAGCCGAATCCGATCGCAGGCAATTCAAAGTCCGATGGCGTGTTGCTCCACAAAGGGCCGAACAACGAACCGGAAATCGGCTTATGGCAATGCACGCCGGGAACCTGGCCGCTATCAATCCCGCGTGACGAACTGTGTCATTTCGTGTCGGGCCGTGCCACCTACACGCATGAATCGGGAGAGGTGATCGACGTGCGGGCTGGCACCGTTGTCTTGTTTCCCGGCGGTTGGACAGGTATCTGCACCGTCCATGAAACCATGCGCAATGTTTACATGTTGAGGTAAAATGAAAACCGCTTCTTCCGCGCCGCACATGCAGGATCCCGCAACCTATCCCGGCCCTTTCAAGGACTGGGGTGTCATCCCCACCATGATCGAAGGCGAAAGCCGCACATCAGGCGTCGTTCTCTACAAAGGCCCCAATGGCCAAAGCGAAACCGGAATCTGGATTGCGACGCCGGGCTACTGGAACTGCCATGTCACATCAGATGAATTTTGCCACTTCCTGTTGGGCCGCTGTACCTACACCCATGAGTCGGGCGAAGTGATCGAGATCGTGCCAGACACCGTCGCCTTTTTCCCGAAAGACTGGCGCGGCACCTGCCGCATCTATGAGACAATCCGCAAAGTCTACATGATCCGTTGACGTTTGTTGGCTTGCCGATCAGGAAATTCCACAAACATTCAAAACGGAAATTTTGATTTACGGCGCAGAACGGCTCTGGCAGTTTCCGCGCCATGGGCGTTGAAGAGGATCGCATCAGGAACCTCCCGTGCTGGAATGGCGCGGTTGAGATCAGTGTGCTTCATGGCGGCTTGAGCAACGCCAATTATCTTGTGCAGGATGCCAGCGGCAAACATGTCGTGCGCTTTGGCGTTGATTATCCGTTTCACCATGTGTCTAGGGAACGCGAGGTCATGGTGGCCCGCGCCGCCCATGCCGCAGGTTTCGCGCCTGAAGTGCAGTATGCAAGCCCCGGCGTGATGGTTACGCAGTTTCTCAATGCCAAGACTTTTGGCGCAGCAGATGTCCGCGCCAATGCTGGCCGCATCGCCAGGCTTTTGCAGTCGTTCCACGTGAAAATGGCCCCGCGCATTTCAGGGCCCGGCTTCATCTTCTGGGCCTTCCACGTCAACCGCGACTATGTGGCAACACTGCGCACCAACAAAAGCCGTCACATAGAATTGCTCGACACCATGTTGCGCCATGGCGCGGCGCTGGAAAAGGCGCAGGTGCCGCTACCAATTGTCTTTGGTCACCACGATCTTTTGCCGGCCAATTTCCTCGATGATGGCCACAGGCTCTGGCTCATCGATTTTGAATATGCGGGCTTCGGCACCTGCATGTTTGATTTGGCGGGCGCTGCCTCGAACGCGCAAATGACGGAAGAGCAGTCGGCCGAATTGCTCGAAACATATTTCGGGGCAAAGCCGGATGCCGCGTTAATGCGCTGCTTTGCGGCCATGCATTGCGCCGCCCTGCAGCGCGAAACGCTGTGGGCCATGGCCTCTGAAATCTTCCTCAATGCCCCCGGCGCCGACTATGCCGCCTATGTGGCCGACAATCTCGCCCTCTACAACCAGTCCATTGACCACTATCAGTCCGTATACGGAAAAATATGACCATGACCTTGCCCTCCCACGCCCAGATCGTCGTCATCGGCGGCGGCATCATTGGCTGTTCCACAGCCTATCACCTTGCCAAAAACCACAAGGCGGATGTCGTCGTACTGGAGCAGGGCAAGATCACCTCCGGCTCCACCTGGCATGCTGCGGGTCTCGTCGGGCAATTGCGCTCGTCTGCTTCGATCACACGCGTGCTCAAATATTCCGTTGAGCTCTACAAGAACCTGAAAGCGGAAACCGGCCTTGAAACCGGCTGGAAGCAGACCGGCTGCCTGCGCCTCGCCACCAACCAGGACCGCTGGACCGAATATAAGCGGCTCGCCACCACCGCCCGTAGCTTCGGCATGGACATGGAGTTGATCTCGCCTGCCGAGGTGAAAGCCATGTGGCCGCTGATGGATGTCAGCGATCTTGTGGGCGCCAGCTGGCTGCCGACCGACGGTCAGGCGAGCCCATCAGATATTACGCAGGCCCTTGCGAAAGGCGCCCGCATGCATGGTGTGAAATTCCATGAGGATGTGCGCGTCACCGGTTTCCACATCATCGATGACCGCATCACCATTGTGAAGACCACGCAGGGCAACATCACCTGTGACAAGGTGGTGAACTGCGGCGGCCAGTGGGCACGGCAGATCGGCGCCATGGCCGGCATCAATGTGCCGCTGCAGCCTGTGAAGCACCAATACATCATCACCGACAAGATTATCGGCCTCAGCCCCGACGCGCCGACGCTGCGCGATCCCGATCGCCGCACCTATTTTAAGGAAGAGGTGGGTGGCCTGGTCATGGGCGGCTATGAACCAAACCCCGTTCCCTGGACGTTGGAAGACGTGCCCCATGATTGGGAATTCCGCCTTTTCGATGATGACTTCGAGCATTTCGAGCAGCACCTCGAACAGGCTATTGCCCGCGTGCCGGCGCTTGCCAATACCGGCGTCAAGAAAATGATCAATGGGCCTGAAAGCTTCACGCCCGATGGCAACTTCATCCTTGGCGCGGCGCCCGAATGCACCAACATGTTTGTGGGTGCGGGCTTCAATGCCTTCGGCATTGCTTCGGGTGGTGGTGCAGGCTGGGTCCTCGCCGACTGGGTCATGAAAGGCGAAGCGCCGCTGGATCTGTGGGTGGTGGATATCCGCCGCTTCTCGAAACTGCATCAGGACAGGAAATGGGTCTGTGACCGCACGTCTGAAGCCTATGGCAAACATTACACCATTGCCTTCCTGCACGAAGAATATGAAAGCGGTCGCCCGCGCCTGACGTCGCCACTCTATGCCAAACTGAAAGAGCAGGGCGCTGTCTTCGGCTCCAAGCTCGGCTGGGAACGGCCGAACTGGTTCGCGCCGAAAGGCGTGGCGCCGCGTGACATCTATTCCATGGGACGCCAGAACTGGTTTGCTCCGGTCGGTGAAGAGCACGCCCATGTGCGCCAACATGCCGGCCTCTTCGACCAGACATCTTTCGCCAAGTATGAAGTGCGCGGCAGGGATGCCGCATCAGCACTTGAGGCGATTTGCGCCAACAAGGTGACGCGTGAACCGGGCCGCCTCACCTATACCCAGCTACTCAACACGCGCGGCGGCATCGAAGCTGATCTCACCGTCTCGCGCATTGCGGAGAACCATTTCTACATTGTCACCGGAACTGGATTCCGCACCCACGACTTTGCCTGGATCAGGGAGCATCTGCCAACGGGCGCTGACGCCGCGATCCATGACGTGACCGAGGACTATGCCACGCTGTCACTCATGGGTCCTGCAGCGCGCACCATCCTTCAGGCGGCAACAAAATCAGATGTGTCGAATGCGTCCTTCCCCTTCGGCCACGTCAGGGAAATTGACATTGCGGGCCACAAGCTCTGGGCCTTGCGCGTCACCTATGTCGGCGAACTTGGCTGGGAACTGCACATGCCCATTGCCGCAACATCCGCGGTCTATGATCACCTGATGCAATGCGGGCAGCCCAACAAGCTGCGCCCCATCGGCTACCGCGCCTTGGAATCGCTCCGTCTCGAAAAGGCCTATCGCGCCTGGGGCTCTGACATCACCCCGAACGACACGCCTTTTGAGGCAGGTCTTGGTTGGGCTGTGAAGATGAAGTCAGGCGTGGATTTCATCGGCCGCAGCGCACTTGAAGCCGCAGGCAACAAGCCGCTCGCCAAACGCTTCATGGGCTTTACTGTCGATGATCCGGAAGCTGTGCTGGTGGGCCGCGAAACCATTCTGCGCAATGGCGCCTTCGCCGGCTATCTCACCAGCGGCGGCTACGGCTACTCGGTGGGCAAGCCCATCGGCTTTGGTTATGTTCGCAATGCCGATGGTGTTTCAGACGAGTTCCTCACGTCAGGCCGCTACGAGTTGGTCATCGCCAATGAAGCAAAGCCGGCGCGCCTGCAGGTGGAACCGCTCTACGACCCCATCAACGCCCGCATCAAAGCCTAAGCCTTCGGCGCGGCCTGCAGCAGCCGCTCCACGCCCTTGTAAGCCGCATCAAGATGCTTGCGCATCGCCTCGCGCGCCGCATCGCCATTCTTTGTGTTCAGTGCACGGATCAATTCGCGGTGCTGTTCCAGTGTCGCGGCAGCTTCGCCGGTGCGCGGCAACAGCATGTGGCGGCAGCGGTCCAGATGCGCCTTGGAAATTTCAATCATGTGCCACAGGCGTGGCAGGTCGGCGATCTGCGCGACAGTTCGGTGAAAACTGTCGTCAATCGCAATGGCCTTCACGAATTTCTGCTGCTCGATGGCGCGCTCGTGCAACAGCAGGATGTCGGTCAGGCTTTCGGCATGGGACTCATTCATGCGCGGTGCCGCATGGGCCGCACTCTCCATCTCCAGCGCCCGCCGGATGAGATAGGCCTGCTCGATTTCATGGGCATCAATGGAAGCCACGCGCGTGCCCGATTGTGCCACCACATCCACAAGATGCTCATCAGACAGTTTCTTGACCGCTTCACGCACCGGCGTGCGCGACACGGTGAGTTGCGCCGCAATCGCCTTTTCGTCCAGTGCATCTCCCGGCGCGATTTGCCCCGTCAGGATCAGGTCACGGATTAACGGGTAAATCTGGTCGCGCATGGGGCGGCGACGGTCCAGCTTGGCGCGTGAAAGATCAAATCCCATGGGGGCACCTTTGTCTGTCATACTAATATAACAGTTCTGGACAAGCAATTCGATTCAAGCCTATCATCCGACAAAACACAGAAACTGGGGAGGATGGTGTGGCCGCTGCTCATAATTTTCCGAAATTGCACAATGCCATGTGGCCGGGTCTGGTCGGCAAGGGACCTGATTCGGAGCCCGGCATTGACTTGGACGTGTTGCTGGGCCTGACGGCAAAGGCAAGCGTCAACGGCGTCAAGTTTGATGGTGTGGATATTTTCCATGTGCCCCCGCATACCAACATCGACTGCAGCGACGATGAGATCAAGCGCCTTGCAGAAAAGGTTCAGAAGCGCGGGCTCATGATTGGTTCCATCGTGTCGCCAGTCTGGCCGCCGGTGGGTGGCGGCTCGGCCATGGGCTCAACCGCCGACCGCAAGAAATTCGTGGAGAATGTGCGCAAGTCCTGCAACCTCGGCAAGCGCCTGCGGGAACTGGGTGTGAGGCCCTATGGCGTGGTGCGTATTGATTCCGCCACCGGCCCCGGTGAATGGGCCAAGGACCCCGTCGGCAACACCAAGAAAATTGCCGCTACATTCCGTGAGGCCTGCTCCGTCGCGTCAGACTACGGCGAACGCCTCGCCGCCGAAGGTGAAATCTGCTGGGGCGGCATGCACTCCTGGAAGGATATGATCAACACGCTGGAAGCGGTGGACCGTCCGCAAACCATCGGCTTCCAGGCCGATATGGCCCACACCCTGCTTTATACGATGGGCTACAACGCCCCGAAGGCCCGCCTGCTGCCCGCCAAATTCGATTGGAAGAGCAAGTCCACGTTGGACGAAGCTCTCAAGAAAATGACAGATGCACTGCGCCCCTGGACCATTGATTTCCATGTCGCCCAGAACGACGGCACCGTCAAAGGCCTCGGCTACCACGACAAGACCGGCCGCCACTGCATGGTAACTGACAAGAACGGCAAGCTCGACATTCCCAAGCACGCGGGTCTTTGGTTGCGCGGCAAGGATGGCGGCCTCACCAAGGCCTTCCACCACATCTGTTGGGATGGCTGCATGTTCCCCAATGACGTGATGCTGAAGCAGCAGACCTGGAACGACATTCTCGCCACCATGATCAAGGTGCGCGATAAACATGGCTGGAGCGCATGACTATGGCCAAGAAACCCCTCAACATCGGCATGGTCGGTTATGGTTTCATGGGCCGCGCCCATTCCAATGCCTTCGCCCAGGCGCCGCATTTCTTTGATCTGCCCTATCAGCCGGTGCTGAAGGCCGCTTGCGCGCGTGATGCGGCGAAGCTCCAGCCCTTCGCCGACCAGTGGGGCTACCAGTCCATGGAAACCGATTGGCGCAAGCTCATCGACCGCAAGGACATCGATGTCATCGACATCGCTGCGCCAAATGATGTCCACATGGAAATCGCCCTTGCCGCTGCAGAGGCGGGCAAGATGATCATGTGTGAAAAGCCCTTGGGCCGTAACGCTGCCGAGTCCGCCAAGATGGTGGCCGCTGTCGAGAAGGCCAAAGTGCCGAACATGGTGTGGTACAACTACCGCCGCATCCCCGCTGTGACACTCGCCAAGCAATTCATCGACGAAGGCAAGTTGGGCAAGATCTTCCACTACCGCGCCAAGTTTCTGCAGGACTGGACGATCTCCGCCGACCTGCCGCAAGGCGGGCAGGGCCTGTGGCGGCTTGATGTGGGGGTCGCAGGATCTGGCGTGACAGGTGATCTCCTGGCGCACTGCATCGATACATCGATGTGGCTCAACGGCGGCATCAATTCCGTGGTCGGTCTCACGGAAACATTCATCAAGGAACGCCATCACAACATTACCGGCAAGACCGAGAAGGTGGGTATTGATGACGCCAGCCTGTTCCTGGCGCGCTACGACAATGGGTCGCTCGGCAATTTCGAAGCCACACGCTATGCCCGCGGCCACAAGGCGCTCTACACCTTGGAAATCAATGGCGAGAAGGCCTCGATCTTCTGGGACCTTCATGACCTCCACCGCCTGCAATATTTCGATCACCGCGATGAAGGCCGCTCGCGTGGCTGGCGTTCGATCCACATCACAGATGGCGATCACCCCTACATGGCCAAATGGTGGGTGCCGGGTCTCGCCATTGGCTATGAGCATTCCTTCATTCATCAGGCCGCTGACTTTATTGAAGGCGTCGGCACAGGAAAGCCTGCTGCACCAACCTTCCGCGACGCAATGGCAACTGACCTCGTGACAGATGCCGTGTTGCGCTCCGCAAAATCGGGTCATTGGGAAAATGCCAAGTGACTGGACAGATATTTATTCTAATATTTTTTGCGAGAACCGAAAAAATCTTTGGCGGCAGGCCGGAGTCCCCTTGCAACATTCCGTTCCTGAGCTAGTCTGAACACTTGTCATAGAAGAGATACAAACGTTCCATGTCTTCCGCGAACTCCAATGCACTCTCTCTCAGTCATGTGAGCAAGCACTATGGCAAGGTGCGCGCCTTGGAGGACATGTCGTTCTCCGTTGCGGAAGGGAAATTCTTCGTGCTGTTCGGGCCGAGCTCGGTCGGCAAGACAACCACCCTGCGCATGATCGCAGGCCTTGTGCCGCCGGATAGTGGACGCGTTGAAATTTTCGGCAAGGATGTGACGCACGCCCCCATCGCTGGTCGCGGTGTGTCGATGGTCTTCCAGTCCTTTGCGCTCTATCCCCATCTCTCGGTTTTTGAGAACCTTGCCTATCCTCTGCGCGAGGAAAAAGTTGCGAGCGACGAAATCACCAAGCGTGTCAACGAAACTGCGGCTATGCTCAAGCTGTCGCACCGCCTGGAACGCAAGCCCAACACCTTGTCCGGCGGCGAGCAGCAGCGCGTGGCGCTCGGCCGCTCGCTGATCCGCCGCCCGAAGATCCTGCTCTTGGATGAGCCGCTCACCAACCTTGATGCCAAGCTGCGCCATGACATGCGCGCCGAGTTGAAACGCTTGCATCGCCAATTCGGCCTGACCATCGTTTACGCCACGCCGGATGAACTTGAGGCCCTCTCCATGGGCGAGGAAATCGCCGTCATGCGCGATGGCCATGTGGTCCAGCGCGGCACACCGGACGAGCTTTACGAAAACCCGGCTGACACCTATGTGGCCGGAAAAATTGGTTCGCCGCATATGAACATGATCGCCGCAACCGTGGCCAAAGACGGAAAGTCGCTCGATACGCCGCTCGGAACAGTGGCCACGGCGCGCAGCCTGAAATCCGCAAGCGGCGAAAAGGCGCTGTTGGGCATTCGCCCCAACGACATTGTGCTGGCAGAAAAAGGCAAAGGTGCCATTTCATCAAAGGTCCACATGCTGGAACCACTGGGCGATGTCACCGTCGTCTCGGTGGAGGCTGGCGGTGAAATGTTACGCATCGTGTTGCCGGAAAACAAGGCCAGCAAGCTGAAGCCGGGCGACGCTGCCAATGTTGTTCTCGATCCAGACAGAATTCACATCTTCCGCGCCTCCAGCGGCCAGGCAATTGCCTGATGCCGGAGCGCCAGAAGGAAAGACGACCAAACGGTAACATGGGAGGAAACCTGAGATGACCGTGATGACGAAAGTGAAGGGCCTGGCACTGAGCGCCAGCTTCGCGGCAACGCTGCTCGCCGGCGCTGCAACGATGGCAAAGGCCGAAGACGTGACGCTGACCATGGCGGTGCCGGACTGGCCGACGAGTTACGGCTACAACATGTTCGCGCTGCCGGTTTCGACCTGGTTGACGGGCGGAATCTTTCATGAACATACGCATCGGTTGTGGGCTTCTTTCGTGGGGGTCTTGGTGGTGGCGTTGACGCGGTGGATGGGGGGAAGAAGTTCCGGTCTGCCGCTGTTGACCATCGGCGCGGTGGAAATTCTGGCCGGGATCAGTTTGTTGCAATTGGGTGCGGATTGGAAAGGGGCGGGACATTTTCTCGCGGGCATCGGCGGGGTGGTTTTGCTGGCGGGATTGCCGTTGTTGGGCTGGGCGGAGTTCTGGTTGACGAAATTGCAGAGTCTGTTGGGGAGATTGCGCATGGGGAAGGATGCCCCGGGACAGTTGTCCCAATTGCGGTTCTGGTTAGTGAAACTGCAAGGTCTGTTGCGGGGTTGGCGTTCGGCGTTGGATGCTCCGGCGCCGGGCCGATTGCCATGGTTGGGTTGGGCGGCGTTTTGGTTGGTCCAGTTGCAAGGTCTGCTCGGTGGTTTGCGCGTGGTGTTGGATGCCCAGGCGGTTGGGGATCTGCGCCTCGGCACGGCGTTCGGAATTTTTCACGGCTGTCTGGGGCAGGGTTTTCTGGTGTTGCTGGGCGTGATCGCCTTGTTGACCAGCCGGTGGTGGCAGGAACGGGGAGCTTCAGTCGCGCCCAGAGTGATGGAGATGTCCCCGCGCTGGTTTCTTCTTGGGACAGCGTTGATCGGTCTTCAACTGCTGATTGCGGCGACGATGCGGCATCAACATGCCGGGCTGGCGATTTCGGATTTTCCGCGCGCGCATGGCCAGTGGTGGCCGGACCTCAGCACCGAAGCGATCCAGCGTTACAACGCCACGCGCAATGAAGTAGTCGCCACGGAACCAATCACCGCCGCGCAAGTCGTATTGCAGATGGCGCACCGGCTGGTTGCCGTGACGGTTTTGTTTCTTGTCGCGGCTTGCTTTTGGCGAGTCCGCCGGGAGCCGTGTGCGGCGGCGGTGGAGCGACGGTTCAGCCTTGTCTGGCTGCTGCTGGTGCTGGTCCAGGCCGGTCTGGGCGCGTGGACGGTTTGGTCCAACAAGGCGGCGGACATTGCAACGCTGCATGTCGTGGGCGGCGCGCTGTCTTTGGTGGTGGGAACGATGCTTTGCCTGATTCTATTTCGTCGCGCGGCGAATACGTGAGCAGCGGGCTGCTTACTCGCTTGCCGCCGTATCGAACAAAATCGCAAGGTTGAGCCGCCGGCGGG
>CALMEZ010000228.1 GCA_937864985.1 uncultured Alphaproteobacteria bacterium | reverse complement strand
CGGAAGCCTGGGCCGGCAACCCGCTGATGGATGCCAAGCGCCGCGCCTTCTACGAATACCACGCCGCCATGATGGAGCCGTGGGACGGCCCCGCCGCCATGGTGTTTACAGATGGCAAGGTGATTGGCGCCACGCTGGATCGCAACGGCCTGCGCCCGGCCCGCTATCTCACCACCGATGATGGCTTCGTGCTGCTGGCCTCTGAAATGGGCTGCCTGCCAATTGATGATGCCAACGTCACACACAAGTGGCGCCTGCAGCCGGGCAAGATGTTGCTCATCGACCTCGAGCAGAAGCGCATCATTTCCGATGATGAATTGAAGAAGCAACTTTCAACCACCAACCCCTACAAGGATTGGCTGAAAAAGACGCAAGTCGTACTGCGCGACATGCCCAAGGCCAAGACCCAGCGCCCCAAGCTCAACACACCACTGCTCGACCGCCAGCAGGCCTTTGGTTACACCCAGGAAGACCTGAAGATCCTCATGGCACCCATGGCATCGACAGGCCAGGAAGCCGTGGGCTCCATGGGCAATGACGCGCCCGTCTCGGCGCTGTCAGATCGCGCCAAGACACTCGACAGCTATTTCAAGCAGAACTTCGCGCAAGTGACGAACCCGCCGATTGACCCGATCCGCGAGGAACTGGTCATGTCGCTCGTCTCCTTCATTGGTCCACGCCCCAACCTTCTGGATTTGAAGGGCACCTCCAAGCACATGCGTCTTGAAGTATCGCAGCCGATCCTCACCAACGAAGAGCTGGAGCGCATCCGCAACATTGGCGATGTGCGCGACAATCCGTTCCGCACCGTCACCATCGACGTGACCTATGACGTGGCCAATGGCGCTGACTACATGGAAGCGGCCCTTGATGCCGTCTGCGCCATGGCGGAACGCGCCGTGAAGGATGGCTACAACATCATCATCCTGTCGGACCGCGCCGTCTCGGCGGAACGTGTCGCCATTCCATCTCTGCTCGCCTGCTCGGCCACGCACCATCATTTGATCCGCAAGGGACTGCGCACCTCCGTGGGCCTCGTGGTCGAATCCGGTGAGCCGCGCGAGGTGCATCAGTTCTGTGCGCTGGCCGGCTATGGCGCCGAAGCCATCAACCCCTATCTCGCCTTCGAAACACTGGAAGCGCTGCTGCCGACGCTGGATGAAAAGGTCTCGGCCTATGAAGCCGTGAAACGCTACATCAAGGCCATCGACAAGGGCATCCTCAAGGTCATGTCCAAGATGGGCATCTCCACGTATCAGTCCTATTGCGGTGCCCAGATTTTTGATGCCGTGGGCCTGTCGTCGGACTTCGTGAAGAAATATTTCACCGGCACCGCCACAACGGTTGAAGGCATTGGCCTTGAACAGGTGGCGGAAGAAGCCTTCCAGCGCCACCAGGATGCTTTCGGCCTGAACCCCGTGCTCGCAACGCAGCTGGATGTGGGTGGCGACTATGCCCAGCGCATCCGCGGCGAGGCGCATGTGTGGACCAGCGAAACCGTTTCCAATCTGCAGCACGCGGTGCGCGGCAATTCCCTCGACAAGTACAAGGAATATGCCCGCCTCATCAACGACCAGAACGAGAAGCTGAAGACGCTGCGCGGCCTGTTCCGCATCAAGTCAGCAGAGGAAATGGGCAAGACACCCGTCGACATTTCGGAAGTGGAATCTGCAAAGGACATTGTGCGCCGCTTTGCAACAGGTGCCATGAGTTTCGGTTCCATCTCGCGTGAAGCCCATACAACACTCGCCATTGCCATGAACCGCATCGGCGGCAAGTCCAACACCGGTGAAGGCGGCGAAGAGGCTGACCGCTTTGTGAAATTGCCGGACGGCGATTCCATGCGCTCTGCCATCAAGCAGGTGGCCTCCGGCCGCTTCGGCGTCACGGCGGAATATCTCGTCAACTCCGACATGATGCAGATCAAGATGGCCCAGGGCGCCAAGCCCGGCGAAGGCGGCCAGTTGCCCGGCCACAAGGTCGACAGCGTGATTGCGCGTGTACGACATTCCACGCCGGGCGTCGGCCTCATTTCGCCGCCGCCGCACCACGACATCTATTCGATCGAAGATTTGGCCC
>CALMEZ010000227.1 GCA_937864985.1 uncultured Alphaproteobacteria bacterium | reverse complement strand
CTGAGACGATACCGCTGGTCACGGTCTGTCCGACGCCAAAGGGATTGCCGATGGCCAACACCAGATCGCCCACTTCCAACTCATCTGAATCAGCCAGTTCGAGGGCCGGCAAGGCTTCACCGCCCGTATCAATCTTGAGAACAGCGAGGTCCGACCGTTCGTCGGCCAGCAACACCTTGGCCTCAAACTCGCGCTTGTCGGACAGTGCCACGCGAATATCCGTGCCATCCTTGATGACGTGGTTGTTGGTGACAATGTAGCCTGTCTTGTCGACAATCACGCCGGAACCGAGCGAGTTGGCGACGCGTTCCTGGGGCCTCGTGTCTTCGCCGAAGAAGCGGCGGAAGAACGGATCATCCATCAGGCCGCCCTGTGACTGGCGGATGATGTGCTGGGCGTAGACGTTGACGACTGCGGGTGCGGTGCGCTTCACAACGGGCGCAAAGCTCAATTTGATTTCAGTATCAGTTGCAGGAACCTTGCTGTCTGCCAGGACGCAGCTCGCGCCCATCACCATTATCATCACTGCATAAAGAACGCGCCGCATCAAATCACCTCTGTTGTTGGTGCAGTCTATCTGCGGTCAAGTTTTGTTGACAAGATGACGGCCGTTTCTATTTCGGTCACACCCGGCAACTGGCCGATTTGGTCAATCAGGCGGTCCATGTCTTCGGATGTCGCCGTCTTGACCATGGCGACGAAATCAATCTTGCCGCTCACCGTGTACAGCGTTTCGACCTGCGGCAGGCGGGCGAGAAGCTTCGCCATTTCAACTTGGCGCTTGGGCTCCACGCCGAGCGTGATCATGGCGGAAATGCCGGTTTCACCGGCCGCCTTTCCCAGCTTCACGGCATAGCCTGCGATAACGCCCTGCTCTTCCAGTTTGCGCAGCCGGTCCTGAACGGTGGTGCGCGACAGGCCGAGCTTTCGGGCCAGGGATGAAACAGGCTCCCGCGCGTTGAGCCTGAGGTGGCCCAGAAGATCCAGATCCTTGTCAGTCGATGATTTTGCCATCTTGCAACTCTTTCCGTCATTATGACGGATATTCCGGCAGCCTGCAACAGATTGCCGTCTTTTTTCCGTTATTGTTCCAGCTCATGTTTCAGTACGATTCGAAGGAGACAGGACATGACGACGGCGACCGTGTTGAAGCACCCCCACCACAACCAGCATTTTGCCAATGCCATGGCTGTTGCCTCTGCCTTGAAGCCGGAAGAGCCGGTGTTC
Source organism: uncultured Alphaproteobacteria bacterium (assembly GCA_937864985.1). Classification (GTDB taxonomy): domain Bacteria; phylum Pseudomonadota; class Alphaproteobacteria; order Rhizobiales; family Aestuariivirgaceae; genus Aestuariivirga. The sequence continues at coordinate 1,432 of CALMEZ010000227.1, read as the reverse complement.
CTGTTTTCGGCATCCGAGCTCAAATCCCGAGCCAATCAGTTCATCGACAACTTTCCCGGCCAGGTGACCTATGCCGTCAAATGCAATCCGTCAGCCGAAGTGATCGCAACGCTGGCTGCTGCCGGCATCAAGACCTGGGACGTTGCCAGTGTGCATGAAATGAAAGCAGTGAAAGCCATCGATCCTAATGCGCGCTTCCACTACCACAACCCCGTCAAATCCCGCCGCGAGATTGAGGACGCCTACAAGCATTATGGCTGCCGCCGCTTTGCCGTGGATTGCCGGGAAGAGGTGCAAAAGATCATCGATATCGTTGGCCGTGATGAAACAGTGGAACTTGCGGTTCGCCTTGTCCTGCCGCGTGAACGCGGTTCTTCGGCCCATGATTTCTCCACAAAGTTTGGCGCGGCTGAGCACATCTGCATTGAGCTGCTCCAGCAGGTGCAGGCGGCAGGTTACATTCCCGTGCTGACATTCCACCCCGGCTCACAGAGTAAGGAACCGCAGGTCTATGTCCGCCACATTGATGCGGCAGCACGTATCGCCAAGAATTCCGGCGTTACGGTGCGCAAGCTGAACGTCGGTGGCGGTTTCCCCGCCAACTATGAACTGTCTACGGCGCCGGAACCGGAAGTGTTCTTCCGCGCCATTGACCAGGCGGTGACGCGTGCCTTCGGTGCAGACCACCCCGCACTTGAATGTGAACCCGGCCGTGGCCTCGTTGCCACATGCATGTCGCTGCTCACCTCCGTGAAGCTCGTCTGCACCGATGGCGATGACATCTTCATCAACGATGGCGTCTATGGCGGCCTGATGGAATACATGCAGGCGCCCGATCTCCGCCCGCCCTTCCGCGTGCTCCGCGACGGCAAGGAGATCGAAGGCCACGCCAAGTCCTGGAAGGTCTTCGGCCCCACCTGCGATCCGCTGGACGTGCTGCCGCACCGCCTCGACCTGTTCGAAGCGATTGCGGAGGGCGACTACATTGAATTCGGCACGGTGGGCGCCTATGGCCTTGCCACCGCCACCCGCTTCAACGGCTATGGCGCGCACAAGATCGTCGCCGTGGAACACGTGCTCGAAATGTAAGGTGGCAGCGAAAGCCTCTCCCAAACAAAAAGGCGGGCCCGATGGACCCGCCTTTTTCATGTATCGATGGACGGAAGCTTATGCTGCGGCTTCAGCCGGTGCTTCTTCCTTGACCTGCTTCGGGCCCGAATCCTTGCCCTTCTCGTTCACGTCGCGGTCGACGAATTCGATCACGGCGAGCGGCGCATTGTCGCCATAGCGGAAACCTGCGCGCATGATGCGGAGATAACCACCGTTCCGCCCCTTGTAACGCGCACCCAGCACGTCGAAGAGCTTCTTCACCTGCGTCTCGTCGCGAACCTGCGCAATCGCCTGGCGGCGGGCCGTGAGGCCGCCCTTCTTG
>CALMEZ010000226.1 GCA_937864985.1 uncultured Alphaproteobacteria bacterium | reverse complement strand
CAGAAGCAGCTCGGCATCACCTTCATCTTCGTCACCCACGACCAGGGCGAAGCCCTCTCCATGGCGAACCGCGTCGCCATTTTCAACGAGGGGAAGATCGTGCAGGCGGGCGCACCGTCCGATGTCTACGAGCGGCCGCGCTCCCGTTTCGTGGCGGACTTCGTCGGCTCGGCCAATGTGCTCACGCCCGATTTCACCGCGCGCCATGGCGGCGGCAAAACATGGGCGAGCCTGCGCCCCGAAAAAATCCGCCTCCTGCAGCCCAAGGAGCAGCTCGCTAACGAGTGGACGAGCGCCACCGGACTGGTCACCTCCGTCAGCTATCAGGGGGCCGTCACCCGCATCGTCATCACCTCCGAAGGCAACCGCATCGCCGCCGCCATCCCGGCGCGCGACGCCGCCGTGGCGGAGGGCGACACGCTCACCCTCGCCTGGGCTCGCAGTTCCGCCGTCCCGATGGAGGACGCATGACCGCCGCGACGCGATCAGGCGGGGATTTCTTCTTCCGCAGGCCGGGGCTGCTCACCCTCCTCTTCCTGCTGCCGCCGCTCCTGTGGATCGGCATCGTCTACCTCGGCTCGCTGTTTGCTCTGCTGTTGCAGAGCTTCTATTCACTCGATGAGTTCTCGGGCCTCGTGGTCCACGAATTCACGCTCGCGACCTACGGCCATCTTCTTGACGAGGCGAACCGCGACATCATTTTGCGGACTGTGGTCATGTCGGCGGCGGTTACGATCGTGAGTGCAATCATCGCTTTTCCCATCGCCTATTATGCGGCGCGGTTTGCGCGCGGCAAGATGAAGGCGCTGTTCTATCTCGCCATCATGATGCCGCTGTGGTCCAGTTATCTGGTCAAGGTCTATGCCTGGAAGCTGGTGCTGGCCAAGGAAGGCATTGTAACTTGGGTGGCGACGAAGCTGCATTTTCAATGGCTGATTGATGCCCTTCTCGCGCTGCCCGTGATCGGCGGGCCATCACTGTCGTTCAGCTACATCGGCACGTTCCTTGTCTTCGTTTACATCTGGCTGCCCTACATGATCCTGCCCATACAATCATCGCTGGAGCGGGTGCCGAAGAACCTGATTGAGGCATCGTCGGACCTTGGTGCCAATCCCGGTCAGGCGTTTCGCACGGTGATCTTTCCGTTGGCGCTGCCTGGTGTCATTGCAGGTTCCATCTTCACCTTCTCGCTGACATTGGGCGACTACATTGTGCCGCAGATCGTCGGCAATTCGCGTTTGATGATTGGACAGGCCGTTTATACGTTCCAGGGCACATCGGGTGACATTCCGCTGGCTGCGGCCTTCACTGTCGTCGCCACGGTGATCATGGGAATCTATCTGACCGTGGCCAAGCGCATGGGGGCCTTCGATGCACTCTGAGGCGCGCTGGCCCCTGAAGCTCTCGGCCCTTGGCGGGTTATTGTTCCTGCATATTCCGCTGGTGCTGATTGTCCTCTATGCCTTCACAACAGAAGAAAAATCGTACCAGTTCCCGCCGCCAGGGCTAACCGCACAGTGGTTCAGTGTGGCTTGGTTCGACAGACCGGATATCTGGCCGCCGCTTTATCTTTCACTGAAGGTGGCGGCGATTTCGACGGTGCTCGCCGTATTGCTCGGCACCGGCGCGGCGGCGGCTCTGTCGCGTGCGTCTTTCTTTGGCCGTAACGCATTGTCGTTGCTGTTCGTTCTTCCCATCGCCCTGCCTGGCATCATCACCGGTATGGCCTTGCGCTCTGCCTTCGACATCATGGGCATTGACTTCACCACCTGGACCATCGTGTTGGGCCACACAACATTTTGCATGGTCGTGGTGTTCAACAATGTGCTGGCGCGTTTCCGCCGCACCAGCGGCAGCATGGTCGAGGCCTCCATGGACCTTGGTGCTGACGGCTTCCAGACCTTCCGCCATGTGGTGCTGCCACAAATTGCATCGGCCCTGCTGGCGGGTGCCATGCTGGCTTTTGCGTTGAGCTTTGACGAAGTGATCGTGACAACCTTCACAGCCGGCCAGCAGACAACGCTGCCGATCTGGATCTATGGCGAGTTGCGCCACCCGACACAGCGCCCGATCACCAATGTCGTGGCGATCTTCGTGATGGTGGTGACGTTCCTGCCGATTCTGGCTGCCTATTTCTTCACACGTGACGGGGAACATACAGGCGGCGCGGGGAAGTGAAGAGCCCTCATCCGCCCTGTCGGGCACCTTCTCCCATTCCAAGAGGAACGGGAGAAGGTGGCAATAGCCGGATGAGGGCTCTTGATCCGAATTAAACCTTTAGCACAGCACGGCCGTTATACTGCGCCGTGGTCCCCAACTCTTCTTCAATCCGCAGCAGCTGGTTGTACTTGGCTAACCGGTCGGAGCGAGCGAGAGAACCCGTCTTGATCTGGCCGCAGTTGGTGGCAACCGCAAGATCAGCAATCGTTGAGTCCTCGGTTTCGCCCGAGCGATGCGACATGACGGCGCGATAGCTGGCCTTGTGGGCCATCTCGACGGCTTCCAGTGTTTCAGTCAGCGAGCCGATTTGATTGACCTTCACAAGAATGGCATTGGCCACACCCTTGGCAATGCCGTCTGACAGGCGCTTGGTGTTGGTCACGAACAGGTCGTCACCAACCAGTTGCACCTTGCTGCCGATCAGGTCGGTGAGCTGCTTCCAGCCATCCCAGTCATCTTCCGACAAGCCGTCTTCGATCGAGATGATCGGATAATCCTTGGCAAGCTTGGCCAGGTATTCGGCTTGCTGGGCGATGGTGCGCGTCTTGCCCTCGCCTTCATAAACATACTTGCCGTCCTTGAAGAATTCGGTCGCGGCGCAATCGAGCGCCAGATACATGTCCTTGCCCGGCTTGAAGCCTGCCTGCTCGATCGACTTCATGACGAAATCAAGTGCCGCCTCGGCTGATGGCAGGTTTGGCGCAAAGCCGCCTTCATCACCGACGTTGGTATTGTGACCAGCCTTCTTCAGCGCGCTCTTCAGCGTGTGGAAGGTTTCTGCACCCATGCGCAGCGCTTCCTTGAAGGAGGATGCGCCTACCGGCATGATCATGAATTCCTGGAAGTCGATGGGGTTGTCGGCATGAACGCCGCCATTGATGATGTTCATCATCGGTACCGGCAGGATGCGCGAGGATGTGCCGCCGATGTAGCGGTAGAGCGGGAAGCCCGCCGAATCCGCTGCTGCCTTGGCCACAGCCAATGACACACCGAGAATGGCATTGGCACCGAGGCGCGCCTTGTTCGGTGTGCCATCAAGCGCGATCATGGCGCGGTCAATCTCGATCTGGCTTTCGGCGTCCATGTCGGCCAGGGCTTCGAAGATTTCGCCGTTCACGGCGGCCACGGCCTTGGTCACGCCTTTGCCGAGATAACGCTTCTTGTCGCCATCGCGTAGTTCGACAGCTTCATGGGCACCGGTTGAAGCACCCGACGGCACGGCGGCGCGGCCGAAAGAACCGTCCTCCAGCGTCACATCCACTTCCACAGTGGGGTTGCCGCGGCTGTCAAGAATTTCGCGGGCGGTGATGTCGAGTATGGCGGTCATGGGCGGGGCTCCAAATTGATGTTTCGTTGTGTTGCCGCGCACCACCCTGCTCTCGTCATCCCGGCGCAGGCCGGGATCAGGCTTTTTTTAGGAAAGCCCCGCCCCGGCCTGCGCCGGGGTGACGGAAACAAGGAATGAAACAGCAGAACAACACTGCGTCGGGCCGCGCTTATGAGAGGGAATGATGACGATTGCAAGAAATTTGAGGTGCGTACGTCAGAAACCGTTGCTAACGGCATGCTTTATCAATTGGACCGCAACTTGAGCTGCATTTTCAAGTGCAAGTTTGCCGTCGAACGTGAGCGACTTATTTGTTCCCGCATCGGAAATGCCGCGAACTACAATTCCATTCAACGGACGATCTGAGTTTTCCTTAAACATCTTAATAGTCTTAAGGAAGCCCCAACTTTCCATGTCCACTGCCAGAGTTTTCCGGTCAATCTGCTGCTTTACGAAATCGCGATATGACTTTGAGTCCAAAACCATTTCAGACGAAAAGATGGTTCCGTCCATATGCAACTGCGGGCTACGCACCGCGCCTGGCGGTTTCTTGAGCAGGCTACTGAGCTCAGGGCGAGATTGAAAATTGCTGATAAAATCAGTTCTTATAGTGTTGGCCCGAGTCGTCAAGTCGACAGTATCATTGCGCTTTTCAAGTGCACACTCGTAACCCCAGTTCCCAAGGACTCGAAAGTGTTTTGCAAAGAAAAACTCTCGGAACCCTAGTTCACTTGTAACTGACTTAAACTGCAAACTCTCTTTGCCAATAACCTTGTCATAGTAGCGGGCCGAAGCGGACTGAGGCAATACAACATCGCCCGGGCAAACAGACTTTGGGTTCAGCGTCGCTGCAGTCCCCAGCCAAACGATAAGATTTGGTGTGAATTCTGCAACAAGCGCTCCAGTTTGAGCGGCAGCCAATGTGTTACCCATGTCCGGACACGAAGCCAATAGCATCCGTCCAGGCGGACCAGTCGGCGAAAGCTTAAGTTTGTAGGTCCGCAGTCGTGTTGGTTTAGTATGAGTTTCAAAATTGTCGTTGAAAAATGGTTGTACCTCAACGAGCTCTTGGGCTTTCGCGCATAGGACTATGACGTCTGCTGGATGGGTGAAGGCAGTCACGCGTTGACGACCTACTAATCCGCAGCGTCAAAAATTAAAACCTGATCACCAAACTGCAGTTTTTCTATCCAAAGATCAGCCGCGATCTCATTAAAGAAATCCTTTCTCGCGATAGCCGCACGACTATTTTGTAGATACTGATCATCGTCAATCGCAGGCGCGAGCGTAATTTCAACACTACCGGGTTTGCCCGCAGCAATTGCCAACTTGCTGCTTAAGAGGTTCGTCAGAATGCTTTTGAACAAAGAAATTCGATTGGCATGCAAAAACGATGGCTTGCCGCTGAACACTACGATCCAGGAATCTTCAAGCTTGTCATCTGGCAAAAGCTGCACATCTTTCCCCGACCTGATCTTGTCGAGAATTGTGTAGATGCGATCAACGTCGCTGGCAGTTTCGAAACCAGGTTCAAACACGTCGCTATGTTCCAAGTTCTGTTCCACTGTCGCCTGCCGAGTCTTTGCAACCACAGTGATATGCCGCTGGATTATTGCAAATCAAGGCTTGACAAATGATTAAACACGGAAATTACGGCATCAAATAGCCCCAAACTGCCGCAGCGCCAGCATCATCACGGCGTGGGCTTCGCCTTGCCCCACGTTGACAATCTTGTGGGGAACATCAGCGCGGAAGCGGAGGGCTTCGCCGTGCTTCAAGGTTTTGGTTTCGCCGCCTGTCGTCACTTCCAGTTCACCCGTAACGAGATACAGGTGTTCAACTGTTCCCGGCGGATGGGGGTTGGAGATCAGTTCGCCTTTTGGCTTGGCGTGGAAGTCGTACCATTGGAAAAAGTCGACGAGGTTCAGTGGGCCAGCGATGGCGAGCTTGCACAGGCCGTCCTGGCTTTCCAGCATGGGCACACCGGATTTGGTCTGATGTTCGATGAAGAGCGACTTGGTCTCGCCGCGCAGCACCTCGTCCACCGTGGTGTCCAGCGCCCGCGACAGGCGCACCACGGTGGAGAGCGTGGGGTTGGTCTCGTTGCGCTCAATCTGCGAAATGATGGATTTGGCGACGCCGGATTGTTCCGACAACTCGCCCAGCGACAGGTTATAGGCCTTGCGCAGGCGCTGGATGGTGGCGCCGAGCGCCTGGCCATGGCCCGCGTCATCGCCGCCATTGCCCCCAGCATTTCCCTGGCCCTGCTTTTTCCCGCGCCGCGTTGACATTTGCTTTTTCCCTGTTTAGAACCCATGTTCGTTATTCCGAACGATGTGTTTGAGATCTGCTTAATCCTGAATTCTGGGCCAAAACTGGCTAAAATTCAAGCAAATAGCAGGTTCCTGAGCTGACAATCGTTCGAAATGGCAAACGGCAGGTTGGCCTGTCCTGAATGGAGAACAGCAGATGCGCTATTTCCCGATCTTTGTTGACCTCGCGGACAAGCGGGTTGTCGTGGTTGGCGGCGGCGAGGAAGCATTGCGCAAGATCCGCCTGTTGCTCAAGACCACGGCCCGCATTCAGGTGATTGCCCCAGCCCTGCATGATGAACTGGCGGCAGAGCCTCGCGTCGAATGGCTGGCAAAGGCCTATGAAGCGCATGTGCTGGATGGCGCGACGCTGGTTTATTCCGCCGATGCAGCATTGAATGCCCGGGTCAGTGCCGATGCACAGTCCCGCTCGATTCCCGTCAACGCCGTGGACCAGGCCGACATTTCAACGTTCATCGTGCCGTCCATCGTCGACCGCGACCCGGTTGTGGTGGCGATTGGCACGGAAGGGGCAGCCCCCGTTCTGGCGCAGGGCATCCGCCAGAAGATCGATGCCCTGTTGCCGCAATCGATTGGCGCTCTAGCCAGCAAGGCGCAAAGCCTACGGGCCCGCGTGGCTGACATTCTGCCACCGGGAAACCGCCGCCGCAGCTTCTGGCAGACGTTCTTTTTCGGTGCGCCGCGTGATGCCTTTGTCGAAGGTGACGCTGTTGCCTTTGAACTTCTCGTGGGTGATGCGCTGCACGAAGCAGCCGGCAAGCCCACAGGTCGCGTAACGGTCGTTGCTGCGCATCACGATGCGGAACTTTTGACCCTCAAAGCGCAGCGCAAATTGCAGGAAGCCGATGTGATTGTGCACGACCGCGCGGTTGCGCCTTCTGTTCTTGAATTAGCAAGGCGTGATGCGGTGCGCGTTCCGGTGAACGCTTCGGCGACACAGATTGAACAGCTGATGGCCGCGGAAGCGCGGAAGGGGCTCAACGTCGTGCGCTTGCATGATGGCGTCGCCAAGCCGTTGCATCTCTCGGGTATCACCGTTGACGTTGTTCCTGCGGTTGCACCTTCTGCCGCAACAGCCGACATCGTTCCATTTCCATCCCGCCACGATATTCAAGACGCCATACTGAGAGCCGTATCATGACAACACTTGAAAAAGGTCAGGTAATGACCGCGAACCGTCTGCGCGATGGGGAGGCCGTGTTTCTCACCCGCTCTGGCACCTGGGCTGTGAGCCTTGATGACGCCGTGCTGGCGCTGGAGCCGCAAGCTGTTGCCGCCCTCGAGGCCCGCGCCAAGGAAGCTGAGAAAGCATCACTGGTCACCGGTTCCTATCTGTTCGATGCCACGCGCGTCGATGGCAAGATCAAGGCAGACCATATGCGTGAACGCATGCGTGCCGTCGGTCCCACGGTGCGCCGTGATTTGGGCAAGCAGGCTGAAGGCACGGGCAGCGCCTTTGCCGCCATTGAAGGATCCGTCTGATGTATCGTTATGATGAATTTGACTTTGGCTTCGTGCAGCAGCGCACCGACCAGTTCCGCGACCAGGCCAACCGCCGCCTGAAAGGTGAATTGACGGAGGACGAATTCCGTCCCTTGCGCCTGATGAATGGCCTGTATCTGCAGCTGCACGCCTACATGCTGCGCGTCGCCATTCCCTATGGCACGCTGT
>CALMEZ010000225.1 GCA_937864985.1 uncultured Alphaproteobacteria bacterium | reverse complement strand
GATTGGTGATGCAGATCACAAAGCTGTTCGGCGCATGGGCCTTGATGCCTTCGCCGACCGACTTCATGACCTTGAGGTTGATGCCGACGAGATCATCGCGGCTCATGCCGGGCTTGCGCGGCACGCCGGCTGTCACGATGCAAACATCAGCGCCGGCAATCGCTTCATATGAATTGGCCCCGGAAAGCTTCGCATCAAAACCTTCAACGGGGCCGGATTGTGAGAGGTCGAGGGACTTGCCTTGGGGAATGCCCTCGGCAATATCGAAAACCACAATGTCTCCAAGTTCCCGAAGCGCGGCGAGGTGGGCCAAAGTACCACCGATCATGCCGCCACCGATCAAAGCGATTTTCTTGCGTGCCATTTCTTTCCTCTCAGCCGATCAAACACGGCGTGTTGAATATTCACGACAAACGGCACAAGCGCCGTTTTGTGCATTGCGAAATCGGCAGTTGTCTAGCCCTCTTGCCGCACGGCTTCAAGAGCACTCCGCACAAGTTTTTGTGGGGCCGACCAGTTGATGTGCGCCCTTCAGGCCTTGGCCAAGGGTTTTTCCCACCAACTTGCGGCCTGCATTTCCTTGAGCCGCGAGACGGTACGCGCAAATTCGAAGCGGTGCTGGCTTTTTGGGCAAATCTGCTCAGGCGGCACATCGGCCAGCACCACCAGCCGCGTGCCCGCATCATAGAATGTATCAATCATCAGGATGAAGCGCTTGGCCTCGTTACGCTGGCTGGCGGCAAGCTTTGGAACGCCTGACAGGAACACGTTGCGATAGGCCTTGGCGATGGCCAGATAATCCGGCGCGCCAAGCGGCGCCACGCAAAGCTCCTGAAACGTGAAGGATGCACAGCCATGCCCCGCCTTCGGCACCACAAGCTTGCGGTCCAAGACCTCGATTGCTTCGTCGTGCGTCGGCCCGCCATCGGTCAGGCTTGCCCACATCTCATTGAACCGCACGCGGTTCTCGGCTGTTGCCGGAAACAGGTAGGTATCTTCGGCATGCACCCGGCCCAGGCGATAATCCTTGTCGCCATCGAGCGAAACGACATCGAGGGCCGTGTTGAGCTTGGCAATGAACGGCAGAAACAGCTGGCGGTTCAGTCCGTCCTTGTAGAGGCCATCCGGCGGCAGGTTGCTGGTTGTCACGAACACCACACCGCGCGCTTCAAGCGCTTCAAACAACCGGCCAATGATCATGGCATCGGCAATATCCACGATCTGCATTTCATCAAGACACAGAAGCTTGGCGCGCGCAGCAATGTCATCGGCAATTTGCTCAATGCTTTTCTGCTGGGCGCGCAACCGGTGCACCTCTTGCATGAAGGCATGGAAATGTACGCGCCGCTTCGGCCAGTTGAGTACACTTTCAAAAAACAGGTCCATCAGCATGGTCTTGCCGCGGCCCACTTCACCGTGAATGTAAAGCCCGCGCGGCGACCGCTCTTTTTTGCCAAACAGCTTGCCGATCACCCCATTGCGTGGAAGGCCGGCGTTGAGCTTGCGGCTCAGCGCATCCAGCCTCTTCACCAGCCCGGCTTGCAGCGCATCGCGCGCAATCGCCCCGGCCGCAATCCTGTCATTGTAAATGTCGATCATCGCCATCGCGCCAGCGCTTTGCCCAAAATCACGATTGGCGCAAGCCCAATGCCCGGACCTCAGGCACCGATGTTGTAAACCACACCGCTGAACACGCTGATCATTGTGAGATATGCCGTCACCATGGCAACATAGCCAAAGAACGAAATCGCGACTTGCAGCGATGACAAGGGCCGCAGGCCCGCATCGATCTTGCGGTCCTTGATATTGGCAAGGATTGCAATCCCGCCAAAGATGACCAATGCAATGTTGCTGATCAGCAACCCGACACCAGCGATTGCTCCGCCGGTCGCCATGAGTCCAAAGCGGGCATGATTTCCGATGACCCGTGACATCACGGAACGCAGGGCAATGCCGCCATCCAGCGGCTCGGCCGGCAGCAGGTTGAAGACGTTGAGCCAAGCCACAGCAAACCCGACAATCGCGGCGTAAGCGTTGCCCGGCGATGTTGAGGCCACCCAGATCGCGCAGGCAATCGACAGGATCGTCGACACGCCAGGTCCCATGAGCGCCGCAAACACGGTTTGCCCTTGGCTTTCAAACGGCAGCCGCGGCATGGCAATGGCGCCCAGGAACGGCAGGAAAATCATGCGACCCCACGGCTGGCCCATCATGCGATAAGCGATGAGATGTCCCATTTCGTGAACAAACAACGCAAACACGATAAGAGCCGAAAGCACCCATCCCGCCAGCATGGCAAACCCGGCAAAAGTGATGAGGCCGGTCACCAGTGAGACCAGCAATGAGATGATCCGGTAGGGCCGCTCATTTGGTTTCCCGGTCTCGGCCAGCCCCTTGAGGCGGAACAATCCACCCCACAGGTCGGCCCGCGCCGTTACCTGCGCGATTAACGGCCGCGGCCCCCATTCATAACTCATCGAGAGGCGCGTGCCGCCGTTCTCCGGCGTCAAACGATAGGTCTGCGTCAGCAACTCGTTGTTGATCGACTTGCCATCCAGCCCTTCGCGCGCAATGATCAGTTCACGTTCCGCATCTTCACTCTTGATGCGGAAAAACGCTTCGAAGGCCCGCGACATACCGGTGGTCAATTCTGTCTGGTAGGTCTTGCGGAACACCTGCCGGTATACGTCAACACATTCGGCGCGGGTCTTGGTGCGGCCCCAATCCTCCTGCTTGCCGTCACGAAGCTCGATCAGCTCCCACACCTTGCTGGCCGGTGCTGCGATCCACAGCGATGCCTTGGGAACAACCCTGGCCCGCAGGCCAAGCAGGGCCATCAGCAACAGAGAAAACGGGATCTCCGGCCCCACATCTGTCAGCAAAGAATACATCAAACCGCCAATTCCCAACCATTTGAACCGGCGATAATGGTCCAACAGGTCTTAAGGAAGCTCAAATCTTTACACTGACAAGTTCAGGCAATCCCACACGCCATCCCACATTCCAGCTTGACGGATATCACGTTGTCCGGAAACCTGCAGAAAAAGCGGGAGAAATAAATGGTGAAGGTTATTGGGTTGAACAGCGGCTCATCGTTTGATGGCATCGACGTTGTTCTGGTCGACATCGAGAACGGCCCTGATGGCTATCCCGCGCGGCCCAAATTCATTACTGGCAAATCCTATGACTGGCCGGATGCTGTGGGCCAGATCGTGCTCAAGTCCTTCGAGAACAAGATCAGCATTTTTGAATTGAACCGCCTCAATTATCTGGCAGGCGCCGTCTACGCGCAGTCAGCCCGCGACTTCATGAAAGAGCATGGCTTGAAACCTGGTGATGTCGAGGTCATCGGCTATGATGGCCAGACCATCTATCAGGAGCCACCCGTCCACCACCTGCTGCGCAATTATGATGATTCAACCGATATTGTCTCGCGCTGGCTGGACGGCCCCTACGCCTGCGGCTTGCAGATCGGCGAACCAGCCATCGTCGCCGAAGCCTGCGAGACACCGGTCGTCACCCAGTATCGCACCATGGACCATGCCCTGGCCGGAACCGGCGCGCCCCTCATGCAGTATCTTGACTATGTGGCTTTCCGCGACATTGGCCCGATCCTCACGCTCAACATTGGCGGCATCGCCAATTGTCAGTTGGCCCATGCCGACCGTTCAAAGATGATGGCTTTTGACACCGGCCCGGGCAACGTCATGATCGACCACATCATGCGCGTCAAATACGGCAAGCCCTACGACAAGAATGGTGAGATGGCGCGCACCGGCAAGGTCGATGAGAAACTCATGGCCAAGTTCAGGAACCACGATTACTTCAAGCGCCCCATCCCGCGCTCGGCCTGGCGGCTTGACTTCGGCTCAACCTACGCCGACCAGTTCATCGAGGAATTCAAGCATCTGCCGCCACAAGACTTGCTGGCGACTGCCACGGAATTCGCCGCCTATTCCATCGTCCGTTCAATCACCGACAATGTGAAATCCATCGGTGAGATCAACACCATCATGGCTTCGGGTGGCGGCACGCGCAATGCCTACCTGATGGAACGTCTGGCGGCTCACATGCCCAAGGGCCTGCGCCTCACATTGTCTGACAAGTTCGGCGTGCCCGCTGCCTTCAAGGAAGCCATCAAGTTTGCAACACTGGCGCACGCCACCATCAACATGCTGGCCAACAATATTCCTGCTGCATCAGGTGCGCGCCGCTTCGGCATCCTCGGCAAGCTGGTCCAGCCGCCGCGCCTGGCGCGCTTCACACAGTAGAAATTAGGACGCCAGACGCTGGTCGTTAGATTCTGACGGTTGATTGGCGGCGGGCCCAAAGGCGGCATTGAGCGCGGCCAGCGCCTGCTTCAGCTTGGCAACGCCTTCGTCTGGTTCTGACCAGTCAATTTCATCGGCTGCCGCAGGCGTTTCTGCCGGTGCTTCATCCTGATCAGGGGCAGCGGTTGATAGTGCTTCATCCCCCGTCTCTGGTGCATCAGCCTGTTCAGCGACGGCCTCCATGTCAGGCTCTGCCGTCTCAGGCACCACCGGCATGTCAGCTGCGATAGCGTCCTCTTGCACCGGGGCAACGGCGGACGCGTCCGCAGCAGCAGATGGCGCAAGGTTAAACGTCTGGCTCTGGCTGCGTGACCAAGGCGCAACAACCGATGCTTCACCCCAATGATGCCCCTGAAGATAATGCACGCCAAGATCTCGCAGGATATTTGCATCGGTTTCGGTTTCGACCCATTCCGCCACGATTTTGAGATCGAAGCTGTTGGCTAGCTTCACCAGGCTCTCAACGAATGTGCGGTTGCTGCGCGAGGCTTCAAGGTCCTGGCAATAGGCGCCATCAAGCTTGATATGGCTAAGCGGCAATTCCTTGATGTTGCGATATGACGTATAGCCTGCACCAAAATCATCCAGTGCGATGCCGCACCCCGTGGCGCGGATGCCATCCATGAACTCGCGCAAGGGACCCACGTCGCCGAGCGCCGTGGTTTCGGTCACTTCGATCACCATGCGGCAAGCAAGTTCGGGAACAGCCGAAATCATCTCCAGCAACTGCATGTTCCAGCGCGGGTCATTGGCCGTCGTCGCCGAGATGTTTACCGACAGTCGGGAATCCGGGTAAGTTTCAAGCGTGTGAAGCGCCAGTTGCAGCACCGCCCGGTCAATGAGCCGGATCAGGCCCAGCTGCTCGGCGATCGGCACCAGATGTGCAGCCGTGATCAGCGCACCTGTTGAATCCGTCATGCGCAGTAGCGCCTCATGCATCACCACATTGCCGGTGCGCGCATCACAGATCGGCTGATAGGCCAGCTTGAACAGGCTGTTGCGCAGGCAAGCGACAATTTCGGTGGCACAGCGCGCATTGAGTGCCCGGCGCGCCTTGCGGGTTTCAGAGGATGTGTAGACAACCTTGCTGTCACCCGGATGGCGGAAGGCTTCGCTTAGGGCTTCTTCGGCATGGGCAATGGCCGTCTGCACATTGTCGCCCAGCGCAGGAAGGCTTACAGCGCCAATCGACAACAGCGCCCACACCGGGCCCAGTTTCGTTTCAATCACGCTGTCGCGCACCGCACGCATGAAGCGTTCCAGCGCCGCTTCAAGTTCATCTGCCTTGCAATTGTTGAGGATGATGCCGAACTTGCTGCCGGAGTAGCGCGCAATGCCATCTCCCGCCCGCATCACCTTGCGCAGGCGGTTGCCCAACTCGATGATCACCTCGTCAGCCACCTCGAAGCCATAGGCCTCGTTCATCACATCAAGATTGTTCACCGCCAGAATGGCAAAGGCACAGGCATTCTTGTCAGATGTGGCGACCGATATGGCGTCTTTCAGGGCCTCGCCCATGCGGCTGCGGTTCATCATGCCCGTCAGCGGATCACAGCTTGAAAGGAAAGCCATTTCCTGGTCACGGTCGTGGCGTGCATTGGAAAGGCGCATCACGCCATATACATCGGCCGGCGCGCCATGCTGGTTTGCGAACCAGTGGCCCTTGTCTTCAATCCATAACGCATCATCCGAATGACGGCCTTTCGGCTTCATCAGATATTCGATTTCGAAACCGACACCTTCACCCATGTCCTTGTCTTTGCCGCGCATCACGGTGTCGTAGCGGCTGGTGAAGTTGTTGCCATCGAGGAAAGTGGCAAAGCGGCGGCCGGTCGCAATGCTGTCAGGCTTCAGGCCCAGCACCAATTCCACATTGGCACTCCAGACAATCTCATCCGTAGCGATTGACCAATGATAGGAAACCTGGTCTGCCGCCATCATGGCCCGGCAC
Organism: uncultured Alphaproteobacteria bacterium; assembly: GCA_937864985.1. Lineage (GTDB taxonomy): Bacteria > Pseudomonadota > Alphaproteobacteria > Rhizobiales > Aestuariivirgaceae > Aestuariivirga. The sequence continues at coordinate 2,636 of CALMEZ010000225.1, read as the reverse complement.
ATGGCCTCACCCCCCAGCACCTTTGAGGTTTTGGCTGGAAAATGCTCGGCGCCGAATTCGTCACCGGCGGGCGCAGCGGGCGCGTCCGCTGATGCGGTAAATGAAAACAATGATTGAGACTCAGAAACCAAAGCCGCTCCCTCCGGTAATCGGCCGCATGCCCCTGCAAAAAGGGCGAAAAGCAGCCGTCGCGTGGGTCAAGCTTAGGAAAACGAAGTAAATATTCGGGCAAGCATCATGCTGAATGAACACTTAACACGGGTATCACGAAGATTTTTGACGCACTGCAATACAAGCGTCACACAAGTTATGCAAAATTGACAAAATGCAGCACAAAAATCCGCCCATTTGGACAAAAACAGCGCAAAAAGCGCCCAACATTTCGCATTTTTGCCTCAATTTCAATCGTTACTGAATTGTAAATATATGATTTTACGTTATGAATTGTAGATATGCAAATTTTGCATTGGTAATTTTGTGCACCGCACATATATTACGACACGTAAAGAAAATGATGAAGCGAACGAAGTCGAACTGAAAGGAGATTTCACATGTTTGAAGTTCTCAAAACCCGTTATTCCACCTGGAAGCGCTACAGCCGCACCGTGTCTGAGCTGGAAGCCCTGTCCAACCGTGAACTGGCTGATCTGGGCATTGCCCGTGGTGACATCCACCGCATCGCCCGGGAATCGGTGAAGGCCTGATATCATGTCGAGCCTCACATTCATTGGCCGCCTGTTGGAACGCCGCGCCCGCATGGCGCAATATCGTTCCACCCAGAATGCCTTGGACATGTTCACCGAGGCTGACCTGGCAGACATGGGCATGAAGCGTTACCAGCTCGGTGCCGCTGCCCGCGCCAAAGCGCTGAAATAAGATCGTACGCAGCGACGATCCAACAAGTTTCCTCCCAGAAGGGGCGTTGTGCAGAACGGCCGCAAGGCCAAGGGCACAGCGCCCCTTCGACTGTCCGGACATCGTTTGGTTCCATGCAGCGGCAATCCGCCGCGACATGGTTGTTGCGAGTCTCGAAAGCCTGTGATACCTCCGCCCCGCGGCGGGACCCGGCAAGGCTGGGCTCCGGTCCGTGGCATGGTGTCCGGTGATAGCAGGCTGCCATGTGTTTCCCGAAATATCGGCGCTTTTTCCTTTTGATTTCAAAGGTCAGGCGCCGTTTCATTGAAAGATCAATCGTGGCAACGACAGATCAGGCAGTAACCGGTGTGGCAGGCCGCTATGCAAGCGCCCTGTTTGACCTTGCATCGGAAGACAATTCCGTGGCCAAGACGGGCGATGCCCTGGCCGCCTTTGGCGCAATGATCGACGCTTCCGAAGAGCTGAAGCGCCTCATTTCCTCTCCTGTTTTTTCCGCCGAAGACCAGATTTCAACCATCGAAAGCCTGGCCGCCAAGGCCAAGATCAACGGCAGCGCTCTTAACTTTCTGAAACTAATGGCGAAGAACCGCAGGCTTTCCGTCGTTCCGGCAGCCATTTCAGCCTACCAGACGCTGGTCGCCCGGTCGAAGGGCGAAGTGACCGCGGAAGTCACCTCGGCCGAAACACTTTCGGCAAAGCAGATCGCTGACATTAGAGCCGCCCTCAAGGCCACTGTTGGCTCAGACGTGGCGCTGCAGACCAAAATTGATCCGTCGATCCTCGGAGGCCTCATCGTCAAGGTGGGCAGCCGCATGATGGACAACTCTCTCAAAACCAAACTTCAAAACCTCACTGTCGCTATGAAGGGGACCGCGTAATGGACATTCGCGCCGCTGAAATTTCTTCCATCCTGAAAAAGCAGATCAAGGACTTCGGCAAGGAAGCCCAGGTCGCCGAAATCGGCCAGGTTCTTTCCGTCGGTGACGGTATCGCCCGCGTTTACGGCCTCGACAACGTGCAGGCCGGCGAAATGGTCGAGTTCCCCGGCGGCATCAAGGGCATGGCGCTCAACCTCGAAACCGACAACGTCGGTGTGGTTATTTTCGGCGCCGACCGCGACATCAAGGAAGGCGACACGGTGAAGCGCACTGGCGCCATCGTCGAAGTGCCCGTTGGCAAGGAACTGCTCGGCCGCGTCGTTGACGCGCTCGGCAATCCGATTGACGGCAAGGGCCCGATCAAGGCCAAGAAGATGGCCCGTGTGGATGTCAAGGCTCCCGGCATCATTCCCCGTAAATCTGTGCATGAACCGATGTCGACAGGCCTCAAGGCCATTGACGCGCTCATCCCCGTCGGCCGCGGCCAGCGCGAACTGGTGATCGGTGACCGCCAGACCGGCAAGACCGCCATCATCTTGGATACCATCCTCAACCAGAAGCCCATCCACATTGCGGGCCCTGAGAAGGACAAGCTCTACTGCGTATATGTGGCCTGCGGCCAGAAGCGTTCCACCGTCGCCCAGTTCGTGAAGGTTCTCGAAGACAATGGCGCGCTCGAATATTCGATCGTCATCGCCGCCACCGCCTCTGATCCGGCCCCGATGCAATATCTGGCCCCGTTCACCGGCTGCACCATGGGTGAATATTTCCGCGACAACGGCATGCACGCCCTCATCGCCTATGACGACTTGTCGAAGCAGGCCGTGGCCTACCGCCAGATGTCGCTGCTGCTGCGCCGCCCGCCGGGCCGCGAAGCCTATC
>CALMEZ010000224.1 GCA_937864985.1 uncultured Alphaproteobacteria bacterium | reverse complement strand
AGCTAATGCCCTCAGCGCCCAGCACATTGGCGATTTCATGCGGATCGCAGATCGCCGTCGTCACGCCATGGCGCAAAACGCAACGGTCAAACTCGAATGGCGTGACCAGCGAGGATTCCACATGCAGGTGCGTGTCGATGAAGCCGGGCACCACGATCTTGCCGGAAATGTCGATCTCGCGCTTGCCCTTGTAGGTGCCGAACGTGCCAACAATCCGGTCACCGCCAATGGCAATGTCGCTGGCAATCATTTCTCCCGACACAAGATCGAGAAACCGCCCACCCTTCAGCACAAGGTCGGCAGGCTCCGCCCCCTTGCCTTGCGAAATGGCGCGCTTCAGCTGCTCAGTCATCGGCAAACTCCATGATCTCGACCAATGTGACGCTTTGCGTTAGGCTCGGCAAGATCAATCGCCGAGAACGGGGAATCATGACTGGAAACTATTATTCGAGCCTGGGTGGCCACCCGCCGCAGACGCAAACCTTGTCAGGCAAGGCCATCTTCACCGAAGCCTACGCGGTGATCCCCAAGGGCGTCATGCAGGATATCGTTACAAGCTACCTGCCCCACTGGGACAAGACGCGGGCCTGGATCATCGCGCGCCCGCTTTCAGGCTTTGCCGAAACCTTCTCGCAATACATCATGGAAGTGGCTCCCGGCGGCGGCAGCGTGAAGCCGGAGCCAGACCCGAAAGCCCAAGGCGTCATCTTCGTCGTCGCAGGCGAAGTCACACTCACGCTCTCTAGCAGTTCTCACGTGTTGAAGCCCGGCGGCTATGCCTACATCGCCTGCGGCACGGCATGGACTTGCCAGAACACCGGCAAGGGCGCCGCCAAGTTCCACTGGGTGCGCAAGGCCTATGAAGCCGTCGAAGGCATCGCCAAGCCCGATTGTTTCGTCACTTCTGATGAGGCGGTGAAACCCAATGTCATGCCCGGTACCAATGGCACATGGTCCACCACACGCTTTGCCGACCCCGAAGATCTGCGCCACGACATGCACGTCAACATCGTGAACTTCGAGCCCGGCGGCATCATCCCCTTCATGGAAACCCACGTCATGGAGCACGGGCTTTACGTGCTGGAAGGCAAGGCCGTCTATCGCCTGAACAATGACTGGGTGGAAGTGGAAGCGGGAGATTTCATGTGGCTCCGCGCCTTCTGCCCGCAGGCCTGCTACGCCGGCGGCCCTGGCCGCTTCCGCTATTTGTTGTACAAGGATGTGAACCGGCATCCGAAGCTGTCGCTGCGGGCGTGACACTTCTCACATGTTGAACCAAAAGCCCTCATCCGGCCTCCGGCCACCTTCTCCCATTCCAAGAGGAACGGGAGAAGGCCATTATGTCAGCCTTCTCCCGTGCCTTCTTAGGCATGGGAGAAGGTCCCGAAGGGGGATGAGGGCTCTTTGCCTCACGCGATAAACCATCCATGATCGAACTTCGCCCGCAGCCGCTGACCAAATCCGCCTTCGCGCCTTTCGGCGACGTTGTGGAGATTGATGGCGCACATCACTTCACCATCAACCAGGGTTTCGCCGAACGCTTTGATGATCTCGCCAAGATCGACGTGAGCGACGAAGGCGGCATGGCCAAAACCAGCATCTTCACCGCGCGCCTCAGGCCACAACCCATTGTCATCAACCTGATGGAACGCCATCCCCTCGGCAGCCAGTTGTTCTATCCGCTGCAGGACAGGCCGTGGCTGGTGCTGGTCTGTGACGATCCCAGGGATGTCAAAAGCTTCCGCGCCTTCCGTGCCTCAGGCCGTCAGGGCGTCAATTACGCCAAGAACACCTGGCACTTCCCCCTCCTCGTCCTCGACGACAACAGCCGCTTTCTGATCGTGGACCGTAAGGGACCGGGGAACAATTTAGAGGAGGTGGTACTCGCTCGAGCGCTGACCCTCAAACCTTGACAAAAGTAAGAAAGTAAGACATCTTACCTTCATGAATGTGACCTTTTCAAAAATCACCTCAAAAAGCCAAACCGTCATCCCCCGCGAAGTGCGAGAAAAGCTGGGCCTCAAGCCGGGCGACCGCGTGCGCTACGCCATGACGTCGCACGGCATCGTCTTAGACAAGGCGAGTGATGGCATTGAAGATGACCCCTTCGCTGTCTTCTCGGAATGGGCAAGTGAAGCCGATGAAAAAGCCTATGGCAACCTCTGACGCCAGCTTTGCGGCAGGCGATGTTGTCGTCGTGCCTTTTCCCTATGCGGATATGCTGGCGGAAAAACGCCGCCCCGCACTCGTTGTCTCGAATGCAAAATTCAATTCGAAGTACGGGCTGGTTTGGGTTGCCATGATTACCAGTGCCGAAAACGCTACTTGGCCCGACGATGTAGAACTGCCCCTTGCGCGAACCGGATTGTCCGCACCATCACGCGTCCGGCCCGCAAAGCTCGCAACAATTGATGCCGCGCGGATTGTCCGAAAGGCAGGCGTGATGGATGGAAACACGCTGGCCAAGGTAAAAAGCAAGGTATCAGGTTTCCTGACCTAAGAAGCTCACCCAAATTCCTTCCACCAGTGCTTGGCAATATCAAGCCGTGTCGGAATCCAGACCTTCTTTTTCTTCTGCACATAGTCGATGAATTTTGCCAGCCCCACGGCGCGGCCGGGTCTGCCCACCAACCGGCAGTGCAGCCCAATGCTCATCATTTTGGGCGAACCCGCCTTGCCTTCGGCATAGAGGCAGTCAAAGGCGTCTTTCAGATATTGGTAGAAATGCTCGCCCGTGTTGAAGCCCTGCGGTGTGGCAAAGCGCATGTCATTGGCATCCAGCGTATAGGGAATGATCAGGTGCTTTTTTCCGTTGGGTTTGCTCAGAAAATACGGCAGATCATCGCTGTAATCATCTGAAGAATAGAGGAAATTTCCCTCCTCCATGACCAGTTTCGTGGTGTTCATGGAACAGCGCCCCGTATACCAGCCATAGGGCCGTTCGCCCGTAACCTCGGTATGTATGCGGATCGCCTCGGCAATTGACGCGCGCTCCACCTCTTCCGGCATGTCCTTGTGCTCAACCCACTTGAGACCATGCGAGGCGATTTCCCAGCCCGCCTTCTTCATCGCCGCCACCTGGTCCGGCGAACGTTGCAAGGCCGTCGCCACGCCATAGATGGTCACGGGCACATCGCGTGAGGTGAACATCTCGTGCAGCCGCCAGAAACCGGCGCGCGCGCCATATTCGTAAATTGATTCCATGTTCCAGTGGCGCTGGCCCACCCATGGCGCAGCGCCAACGATTTCCGACAGGAAGGCTTCCGACGCCGCATCGCCGTGCAGAATGTTATTCTCGCCACCCTCTTCATAGTTGAGCACGAATTGCACCGCCACGTGCGCCCCGCCCGGCCATTTTGCGTGCGGCCATTTGCCGGCATAGCCCTTCATGTCGCGTGGATAGTCAGTCATTCTGTGCTCCATTTCTTCAGCCAGCAAAGGCCGTCTTCGGTGCGGCCCGTGGGCTTGTATTCAGCGCCAATCCATCCCGTGTAACCCAGCCTGTCAATCAGCTCCAACAGGAAAGGATAATTGATCTCGCCCCTGTCCGGCTCGGTGCGCTTCGGATTGCCCGCGAACTGGATATGCCCGATGCGCGGCATCAGGCGCGTCAGTGTTTCGGCGAGTTCACCTTCCATGCGCTGCATGTGATAGAGATCATATTGCAGCTTGATGTTGCCACTGCCAGCGGCATCAATGGCCGCAATGCCCTGCGCCGACGTGTTCAGGAAAAAGCCCGGCATGTCGTAACAGTTGATCGGCTCCACGACCAGCAGAACACCGGCCTTTTGCAATTCCGCCGCCGCAAAGCGCAGGTTGCCAGCCAACACGTTCATCGCCTGCTCCCGTGGCACACCGGCGGGCTTCACGCCCGCGAGGCAGTTGACCTTGGGGCACCCCAGCGCCTTGGCATAGTGAATGACCTTGGCCACGCCATCTTGAAACTCGCCCACCCGGTCGGGATGGCAGGCGATGCCCCGCTCCCCTGCCGCCCAGTTGCCTGGCGGCATGTTGAACAGGCATTGGAACAGCTTGTGCTTGTGCAGTATCTCGGCAATCTGCTCGGCCGGATGTTCATAAGGTTGCACGTATTCCACCGCCCGAAAGCCGGCTTCAGCCGCTGCGGCAAAGCGCTCCAGAAAGGGCCGCTCCGGAAACAGCATCGACAGATTGGCGGAAAATTTTGGCATGTCTCATCTCCCTGAATGAGAGGCTATCATTTTCCTCACGCATCATTCAATCTTTGACACCTTGAGCACGGCATGCCTCTTGGTTCATGATCCGGTGAAGCGATGCGAGGATGGCATGAAGATCAAGAAACTCGAAACCTTCAGCAATGAATTTGTGGGCTTTGTCCGTGTCACCACCGATACGGGCGCTCAAGGCTGGGGCCAGGTTTCAACTTACAACTCAGATATCACCGTTCAGGTGTTCCACCGCCAGATCGCCCGCCATGCGCTCGGCACCAATGCGCTGGACTTTGCCGACACGCTGAACCTCATCCAGGAACGCGAACACAAGTATCCCGGCACCTATCTGCGACGCGCCATGACCGGCCTTGACACAGCACTCTGGGATTTGCGCGGCAAGCTGGAAGGCAAACCCGTGGTCTCGCTGATCGGCGGCAAGCCCGGCAAACTCCGCGCCTATGCTTCCTCCATGAAGCGAGAC
>CALMEZ010000223.1 GCA_937864985.1 uncultured Alphaproteobacteria bacterium | reverse complement strand
GCTGAACTGGAGCGCCTACGAGGACATCGCCGAGTTCTTCACCAACGACGTGAAGGAGATCGACGGCGTCCAGGTCTATGGCCACATGGACTACGGCAAGCGTGCGCCTGATCTCGGCTGGCGCATGACCGACGCTTGGCTGTCGATGGCCGGTGAAGCCGACGTTGGCCAACCCAATGGCCGCCCCGTTGATGAATGGGGCATCCGCATGGAGAAGGATTCGTGCAATCCGGTTGGTGCTTCTGTTTCACGTGGCGGCGGTGCAAACTCGCCGGCTGCTGTCTACGCCGTAACCAAGTGGGATGAATGGCTGCGCAAGTATGCCCCTCCAGGCGCTGCTGACCTTGACTTCTATCAGTCATTGCCTTCGCTCGCGCAGGGCAACGTGGCACAGCAGATCTTCTGGTATACGGCCTTCACGGCCTCCATGGTGGCACCGAAGAAGGATGGCAACAACACGGTTGATGATGCCGGCAAGCCGCTGTGGCGCATGGCCCCATCGCCGCACGGCCCCTACTGGAAAGAGGGTTCGCAGCGTGGCTATCAGGACGTGGGTTCCTGGACATTGTTCAAATCCACGCCACTGGAAGCACGGAAGGCTGCGTGGCTTTATGCTCAGTTCGTGGTGTCAAAGACGGTCGACGTGAAGAAGAGCGACATTGGCCTGACGTTTATCCGCGATTCCACGGTGCGCCACGCGCATTTCACCGAACGTGCACCGAACCTTGGCGGCATGATCGAGTTTTATCGCTCGCCGGACCGTGTTGCATGGTCTCCAACGGGCGTGAACGTTCCTGACTATCCGAAGCTTGCCCAGCTGTTCTGGGAAAACATCGGTGACGTCAATTCCGGCGCGTTCACGGCACAGCAGGCCATGGATCGCCTTGCAGAGCAGATGGACCAGGTGATGGCGCGCATGGAAGCTGCGGACAAGGCCAACAAGACATACAATGGCTGTGGTCCGCGCCTGAATGAACCAAAGGATCCGTCCGCCTGGCTGAGCAAGGACCATGCACCGTGGGCCAAGCTCGACAATGAAAAGCCCAAAGGCGAAACCATTGCTTATGATGAACTCATCAAGCGCTGGTCACAGCAATAGCTAACGACTGATACCACAGGGCCGGGGTGTGCCGCGTGCACATCCCGGCTTCTTGATCTCAAACGGCGCGGTGGACAGACGCCTCGAACTGGCCGATTGTCCATTCCGGAGAAAGTGATGACTCTCGAACTGCAAGCCATCACGCGGCGCGAAGGCACGGCGACGTATATTTATGAAACGTCGCAAGTCTTCCAGCCCGGAACATTCAATGTGCTGCTTGGCGCAACGCGTTCCGGCAAGACGACGCTCATGCAAGTGATGGCGGGAATCCAGAAGCCCAGCACGGGACGCATTTTGCACAACGGCAAGGATGTCACGCAAACGGCTGTGCAAAAACGCAATGTTTCAATGGTCTATCAGCAGTTCATCAATTACCCGATGCTGAGTGTTTACGAAAACATTGCATCGCCCCTGAGGGTTGCAGGCATTGCCGAGGTTGATATCAAACAACGCGTCGGCAAGGTGGCAGAACTTCTTCGCCTCACACCCATGTTGCAGCGCAGGCCAAGTGAATTGTCGGGCGGCCAACAGCAGCGCACAGCCATTGCGCGCGCAGTCGTGAAAGACAGTGATCTCATTTTCCTGGATGAGCCGCTGGCCAATCTTGACTACAAGCTTCGCGAGGAATTGCGCGAAGAACTTCCAAAGTTGTTTGCTGGCCGTAACGCGATCGTGTTTTACGCCACGACCGAGCCGCATGAGGCCCTTTTATTCGGTGGAAATACGGCCACCTTGCATGAGGGACGCATTGTGCAATACGGGCCGACAGCGGAGGTTTACCGCCAGCCAAATTCGCTGCTTTCGGCACGTGTGTTCTCGGACCCGCCAATCAATGTGCTGCACGTCGAAAAGCGCGGTGGCACGCTGACATTGGGCAGCGACATCAAATGGAAGGCCGCGGGCCCCATCGCCAGCCTATCAGATGGGACTTATGAAATGGGGCTTCGGCCGCATCATGTTCTGCCCACGAGTGCACGCGAAAAAGACACGCAACTTTCCGGGCAAGTGCTAGTCACGGAAATTTCTGGTTCGGAAAGCGTTGTACATTTTGATGTGCATGGCAGAACCTGGGTATCGCAGGCGGCCGGTGTGCATCCACTGAAAGTTGGCGATATTGCTCATTTCAAAGCTGATCTGGCGCACAGCATTTTCTTTACGCCACAGGGCCAGCGGGTGTTGTGATGGCGAAGATCAGCATTGAGAACCTGCGCCATTCCTATCTGCCCGAGCCGACGCGCGACGAGGATTTCGCGTTGAAGCGCGTGCATCTCGATTGGGCAGACGGCGGAGCTTATGCACTGCTTGGGCCTTCTGGTTGCGGCAAGACAACGCTCCTGAATCTCATTTCGGGACTATTGCATCCGACCGAAGGACGCATCCTGTTTGATGGCAACGATGTTTCCGCGCTGACGCCTGAGAAGCGCAATATTGCCCAAGTGTTTCAGTTTCCTGTGATCTACGACACGATGACGGTTTATGACAACCTTGCCTTCCCGTTGCGGAACAGGGGCGTGGATGAGGGTGAAATCGCCAAGCGCGTGGCCAGCATCGCAGAAATGCTGGAACTGTCCTCTTCACTGAAGACGCGCGCCTCCGGTCTGACGGCGGATGGCAAACAGAAGATTTCACTGGGGCGTGGGCTGGTGCGATCAGACGTCAATGTCATCATGTTCGATGAGCCGCTGACGGTGATTGATCCGCATCTGAAATGGCAGCTTCGCTCAAAGCTCAAGGAGTTGCAGCAACGAATCCGTCGCACAATGATCTATGTAACCCATGACCAGACTGAAGCTCTGACGTTCGCTGACCAAGTCGTGGTCATGAATAACGGCGAAGTGGTTCAGTCCGGAACGCCCATCGAGCTCTTTGACAAACCACGGCACACATTTGTTGGACATTTCATCGGTTCGCCCGGCATGAACCTGATGCCGTGTGAAGTGAAAGGCAGCAAAGCGCTTGTCGCCGGGGCAGAAATTGAAACGGCAAACGCAAAGAGCGCCAAGGGTGGCAAGCTCGAACTGGGTGTCCGCCCTGAATTCATCCAGCTTGCGAAGAAGGGCATTGATGCCAACATTGTGAAGGTTGCTGACATCGGCCGCATGCGCGTGGTTGAAGCGCGGCTTGGCAATGGGCAACCCTTGAAGCTCATCGTTCCAGAAGGTGAGGACATTCCATCCTCCAACGTGAAACTGGCATTCGATCCGTCTCACGCCTTCGTCTATGTGGACGGCTGGCTGGCGGGCGATATGCGCGGCTCCTCCACTGCGGTTGGAGCAAACTCATGAAGAAGACCTACAACAACAAAGCCTGGTTCTTCGTGCTGCCGGTATTCATCATGGTCGCCTTCAACGCCTTGGTGCCGTTGATGACAGTGGTGAACTATTCTGTGCAGGAAACGTTTGGTGACAACGTTTTCACCTGGTCAGGCGTGCAATGGTTTTCTGACACTCTGACGTCTGACCGGTTTCATGCGGCGTTGCTGCGCCAGCTGGAGTTTTCGGCCATCGTCTTGGCCATCGAGATTCCGCTTGGCCTGTTCATTGCGTTGAACATGCCCAAGAAGGGGTTCTGGGTTCCTGTCTGTCTGGTGTTGATGTCGCTGCCTTTGCTCATTCCGTGGAATGTGGTCGGCGCCATCTGGAACATTATGGCTCTGCCTGATCTCGGATTGTTGGGGCGCGCCATCAATTCCCTCGGCATTCCCTACAACTATACGCGCCAGCCCTATTCGGCCTGGTTCACGCTTGTGCTGATGGACGTCTGGCACTGGACATCGCTTGTGACATTGCTGTGCTACGCCGGGCTGGTTTCCATTCCGGATGCCTATTACCAAGCGGCGAAAATCGATGGCGCACGGCCGTGGGCTGTGTTCCGTTACATCCAATTGCCGAAGCTGCGCCACGTCATGACGATTGCCGTGCTGCTGCGGTTCATGGACAGTTTCATGATCTACACGGAACCGCAGGTGATGACGGGTGGCGGCCCTGGTAGTTCAACGACATTCCTGTCGCTCGACCTGGTCAAGACCGCCATCGGACAGTTTGACCTTGGACCCGCGGCGGCCATGTCGCTCATTTACTTCCTGATCATCCTGGTGATCTCGTGGCTGTTCTACACCCTGATGATGCGGAATGAGGAGGCATGAGATGAAATCCCTGCGTGCCCTTGTCCCCACGGTCTACATCATCTTCCTGCTGCTGCCGATCTATTGGCTGCTCAACATGTCGTTCAAATCCACCAATGAGATTCTTGGCGGATTGACGCTGTTTCCACATCATTTCACGCTCGACAATTACAAGGAAATTTTCACGGATCCGTCGTGGTATTGGAGCTATGTCAATTCGATTGAATATGTGGCGATCAACACGGTTCTCTCGGTGGGTGTGGCGCTGCCTGCGGCTTATGCCTTCTCGCGGTACCGGTTTCTTGGTGACAAGCATCTGTTTTTCTGGCTTCTGTCGAACCGGATGGCGCCACCTGCGGTGTTCGTGCTGCCCTTCTTCCAGCTCTATTCTGCGATTGGATTGTTTGACACGCCTTGGGCTGTTGCGCTGGCCCATACGTTGTTCAACGTGCCATTGGCTGTGTGGATTCTTGAAGGCTTCATGTCGGGTGTGCCGAAGGAGCTTGATGAAACAGCCTATGTGGATGGTTACTCCTTCCCGCGTTTCTTCATCCGCATTTTTATTCCAACGATTGCCGCCGGCATCGGTGTGGCTTGCTTCTTCTGCTTCATGTTCTCGTGGGTCGAATTGCTGCTCGCCAAGAATCTGACGGCCGTGGCCGCCAAGCCCATTGCTGCCGCCATGACCAAGACCGCCAGCACATCAGGTTATGAACTCGGGCTCCTGGCGGCTGCCGGTTCTTTGACGTTGATCCCCGGTGCTGTCGTCATCTGGTTTGTGCGCAACTATATCGCCAAGGGCTTTGCCCTGGGCCGCGTTTAAGGAAGCTTCGTCATGGATCAGGTTGTCATGTTCAGCCCGGAATGGTGGACGGAATCGCTTGGTACCTGGATGGCATGGAACCGCGCCACAGTGGCGCTGTTCCTATATGTTTTTGGAACCATCGCCGCGATGGGCGTGTGGGAGTATTACTCGCCCGGTGGCAATCCGCGCCGCGGCATCTTCGGATTGGATACCACGCGCGGTGATCGCCTGTTCATGACGCATCTCGGAACCTGCTTCATCATGCTGGCCTGGCTTGGTTTTTATGGCGTGCCGCTGTGGGGTGGCGTTGCCATTGCGCTGGCCTGGGCTGTCTTCGTCTTCAAGCTGGCGTGAAAGCAGCTTTCAGCGGAAGCCTTCCTGACCGTCTTCGTGCAACCGCGGGCCTTTGATTTCGACTGGGATCGGGGCCTTGTCAGCCGGCACATTTGGTGCGGTGTGAATGCCGGTCCAGGCCTTGGCCGGGTTGTAGGCCCAGCGCGTGGCATTCTTGATGACCTTCAGCACCAGCGGATTGTGATAGGCGGTGTAGGCCTCGTGGCCGGGGCGGAAATAAAACACGTTGCCCGCGCCGCGCCGCCAGGTGCAGCCTGAGCGGAACACTTCTCCACCCTCGAAATGGGAGATCATCACCGTCTCGAGCGGTTCCGGAATCGAGAAAGGCTCGCCGTACATTTCCTCGTTTTCGATCTCGATCATTTCGGGCAGACCCTGGGCGATCGGATGATTGGGATTGATAATCCAGACGCGTTCCTTCTCGCCGGCTTCACGCCACTTGAGTGAACATGGCGTACCCATCAGCTTCTTGAAAATCTTGGAATAGTGCCCGGAGTGCAGCACGATGAGGCCCATGCCCTCCCAGACGCGCTTGGCCACGCGTTCAACGATCACGTCTTTCACATCGCCATGGGCAGCATGGCCCCACCAGATCAAGACATCTGTTTCATCCAGCCGCTTCTGCTGGAGGCCGTGCTCTGTGTCATCATCCAGTAGAGCATGGGAGACGCTGAAATCCTTGTCGCCCTTGAAGGCGTTCTTCAGCGCGCCGTGCATGCCTTCGGGGTAAAGAGAACGGACGAGCGCGTTTGTCTGTTCGTGGCGGTGTTCATGCCAGATAAGGGTGCGAATGGTCATTTGCTTTCAAGTCTCTTTCCGTTTTCGTCAAAGCGATGGAGCTGGCCGTCCATGGGTTTGAGATGCACGGCATCGCCAGGCTTCACAGCCGTGCGGCCGTTTTCGCGGGCGGTTATAACGCCATGATCAGTTGTGACATAGACGAAACTGTCACTGCCCAGCACCTCCATGTATTCCACCGTACCGGCAATGGTCCCCGCAGATGATTTGGTGGCGATTTCAAAATGCTCGGGCCTGACGCCCAAGGTCTTGCATTTGGCGCGCTCGGCCGGGGCACCCGTGATGAGGTTCATCTTGGGTGAGCCGATGAAGCCTGCCACAAAGGTGTTGCCCGGCCTTTCATAGAGTTCCATCGGCGTGCCCACCTGTTCCACCTTGCCAGCCTGCAGCACGACGATGCGATCAGCCAGTGTCATGGCTTCCACCTGGTCATGGGTCACATAGATCATTGTGGTGTTGGGCATGGAGCGCTTCAGTTTGGCGATTTCCATGCGTGTCTGCACGCGAAGGGCCGCATCAAGATTGGAGAGCGGTTCGTCAAAGAGAAACACCTTGGCGCCGCGCACGATGGCGCGGCCAATCGCAACGCGCTGGCGCTGGCCACCGGACAGGGCCTTGGGCAGGCGCGTCAGATAAGGCGTGAGCTGCAACATCTCTGCCACCTTCTCTACCTTCTTCTTGATCTCGTCCTTGGGCAGGCCCTGGTTTTCAAGCGCGAAGGAGATGTTCTCATAGACGCTCATATGCGGATAGAGCGCATAGGACTGGAACACCATGGCGATTCCACGCTTGGAGGGTGGCACCTCGTTGACCACAGCATGGTCTATTTCCAATGTGCCCGAAGTGATGCTTTCGAGGCCGCAGATCGAACGCAGTAAGGTTGACTTGCCGCAGCCCGACGGACCGACAAAGACCATGAACTCGCCAGACTTGATGTCGAGGTTCACGTCCTTGAGAATATGGACGGTGCCATAAGACTTGTTGAGGTTGGTGAGCTTGATATCGGCCATGTTCAGCCTCCCTTTACCGATCCGGCCAGCAGGCCGCGGACAAAATAGCGTTGCAACGAAAAGAACACGAGAAGCGGCACCACAATGGTGATGAATGCGGATGCCGTGAGGATTTCCCAATTGCCGCCACGAGAGCCGAGCAAGGAATTGAGCTTGTAGGTGAGAACCGTCTTTTCAGGATCCGTGCCGAGGAACACCATGGCGACCAGAAGGTCGTTCCAGACCCAGAGGAACTGGAAGATGGCGAATGATGCGAGTGCCGGGAAAGAGAGTGGCAGAATGATGCGGCGGAAGATCTTGAAGTCATTGGCGCCGTCGACCTGCGCCGATTCCACCAGGTCACGCGGCAAGCCGGCGATGTAGCTGCGCAGCAGGTAGATGGCGAAGGGCAGGCCAAAGCCGGTATGGGCCAACCAGATGCCGAGATAGGTTTGCGACAGGAACCCGGTGGCGTTGTAGATCTTGAGCAGCGGGATCAAAGACATCTGCAAGGGCACGACCAGCAGGCCGACAATTGTCGCGATGATGATGCCGCGTCCCGGAATCTTCATCCATGCCAAGGCATAGGCAGCGAAAGCCGCAATCAGGATGGGGATGATGGTGGCTGGAATGGTGACGGTCAGCGAATTGACGAAGGAGCGCCCGATGCCCTCTGAGAACAGCACGGACTGATAGTTTTCCGTGGTGAACTTGGGTGGTACCGAAGAAATATAGAAGACGCGTTGACCCTTGCCATCTTCAAACTTTGTTGGAGATGTATATGCGTAGGAGCCGTCTGAATTGACGGTGATGGTGCGGCCATCGTCATAGTTGGCGGTGGTGCCGGCTGTGTATTCACTGGGCTTGGCAACCCTAGTGCCGAAAGCGCTGATGACGCCTGATGTTCCGGAATCTTCAAACAGATTGCCAGTGATGACGAACTTGCCGTCTTTCTCAACTTGCAATGCGGCCTCTTTGGTGCGCCCCTGGGCGGAGCGTTCCGTGGTGGCCAATGCCGTCCACCAGCCTGAGGTGGCAATCAGATTTTTGTCGCGGAGCGAGGATACCAGAAGCCCAAGGGTGGGGAGTGTCCAGACTGCGACAATCAGGAAAACGGCGAGGTTCAGCGCGAAGCGCGAGGGCTGAAGCCTAATGTTCTGCAGCATGTCAGTGGCCTCCCTTGTTTTCGGCATTGGCCTGGCGGATGTTCCAGATCATGATCGGAAGAACGGCGATCATGATGATGATGGCGATTGTGGCACCGCGCCCAAAGTCGCCGCCGCCGCGGAACATCCAGTCAAACATGAGGTTGGCAAGCACCTGGCTGTTCCATTGGCCGTTGGTCATGGTCAACACGATGTCAAAGACCTTGAGCACCAA
>CALMEZ010000222.1 GCA_937864985.1 uncultured Alphaproteobacteria bacterium | reverse complement strand
AGAAACTATTTCATCAATGCTGGATATGGTTCCGTATAGAGTCATTCCGCTCTAACGCACTTTTGCGCGCTTCAACCGACACGCACCAGGTCGCGGCTCAGGGGTGACATAACCTCGTAGCCTGAATCCGTCACCAAAAGCTGATCTTCAATGATGAAGCCGCCAAGACCGTTAATGTACCACGGCGTTTCGAAAGCCATCACCATATTGGGCTCGAGCACGGCATCTGCATCCTGCGCGATGAAGGGCCATTCCTCGCTCCAGATCGATGCACCAACGCCATGGCCGAAATGGCCCCGCCCATAGGTCTCATAGCCTTGGTCCCACATCGTGTTCGCGACTGTTCCGTAAATTTCCGCCAAAGGCCGGCCCGGTTCAAAGCAGGCCAGGCCAGCGTCAAAGGCGCGCCGTAAGGCATCATAAATTTTTTGCGCTGCAGGTGATGGCTTGCCGAGCACAACGGTCCGTGCCCCGTCGGAGCTGTAGCCATCGACGACGCAACCCACGTCGATCTTGATCAGGTCCCCCATCTGCGCGGCAGCTCCCGGCGCAAAGCCGTCTCCGCCCACCGCGATATAAGTCCAGCTGGCTTGGGCCGGTGTTTCCCCACGCCGGATGGCCTCATCTTTGGCGGCGGCCGCCCACAGTTCAGTCATCTCCGGCGCGGTCATGTCTACCTTAATTTCAGACAGAAGCTGTTGAAGTCCAGCACTGGCATAGCTTGCAGCACGGCGCAGGCGTTTGATTTCGTCCGGGTGCTTGATGGCGCGCAGCCGCTCGACCAGCCGCGTCGCATCCACCCAATCAAAGGGTAAGGCCTGAAAGGCGGGAAAATCAGCAGCCGGCACAAAACCCAATTCCAGTCCGATGCGGCCGCTGGTGATGCCCCTTTCCAGCAGGGCATCGTGAAGCAGGTTCAGGCTTGTCCGCAAGGAATACTGGCCCGGGCGCGGTGACCGCTTCGGCTTGCCGGGGTCGAGAGGATAATGATCGGTCTCAACCCAAATGCGGTGTCCCCGCACATCAGCAATGCCGGAACTTTGCGCGAAGGCCTTTGCCTGCAGGTCACCAACGATCGCCGCCAGTGGCGCATGTTCATCGGCAGGAACAACAAGGAAGGCAGCGCCGGTCCGCCGCCAGAAAGTGGCAACGCCCGGAAACGCGCCGGACGCATAAGTGATCGATTCCGGCTGACAAAAAACGAGGGCCGAAAGGCCCTCGCGCTCCATCAACAGGGACGCGCGGCGCCGGTCAAGAAAACCAGTCACCGCGCAGGCTCCTTACTTGGTCGTCAGATTGTAATAAACCACGTCGGCGCTTGGCCCGAAGATGAAATTCTTCACGTTGGCGCGGGTGGCAACCTGCTTGGTTTCCTGGAACATGATGGCATAGGGGCCTTCATCCAGAACCTTCTTCTGTTCATCGAGATACATCTGCTTGCGCTTGGCTTCGTCACGTTCACGCACTGCATCAGCCGTCATCTTGTTGACGGCTTCATCAGCCCATGAATTGCGCCATGCCAAAGGCTTGCCCTTGCTGGCCGCATCGCTGTTGTCGAGGTTGTTGGCGAAGCCATCAGCATTGGTGTGCGGGTCCATGTAGTCCGGCCCCCAATAGATCATCAGCAATTGATGCTCACGGGCGCGGTATTTGGTCAGCAGCGTCTTGGTTTCAGAGGGGATGATCTTCACCTTCACGCCACCCTTGGCCATGGTTTCTTGAACCGATTGCGCAATGTTGGTGAAAGGTGATGAGTTCGGCGCATCAAGCGTGATCTCGAAGCCATCGGGATAGCCGGCATCCTTGAGGAGCGCCTTGGCCTTGTCCGGATCGAGCTTGTAAGGGTTATCATCAAGCGCGGCCCAGAAACCGGAAGCCCAGAAGGATTGGTGAATCTGCGCGCCACCCTGCATGATGGAGTTCACGATTCCATCATAGTCGATGAGATAGCGCAGTGCCTGGCGCACGCGCACATCCTGCAGTTCCTTCTGCTTCACATTCATGCCGATGTAATAAAGCAGGGCCTGAGGAGACGGCGTGATGACGACATCCTTGTTGCCCTTCAGGCTTGTCACCTGGTCGCCCGTCATGTTGAGGGCGACGTCTGTATCGCCCTTTTCAATCAACAGACGCTGTGCTGCTGGTTCTGGCACGTGACGAATGACAACGCGCTTCATGGCCGACTCCCCACCGCGATAGGTCGGGTTGACCTCAAGGGTCACAGCTTCATTCGGCTTCCAGGCTTTCAAGACATAAGCGCCAGAGCCCGCCGAATTTGTTTTTAGCCACTCATAGCCGAAGTCGCCATTCTTCTCGTGTTCCATGGCCGTCTTCATATCGACGACGGAACCAACCACCGAGGACAAGAGTGCGTTCACCAGCGACGGCGCAAATTCAACGCCGATCTTCACGACGAGAGTTGAATCATCCGGCGCTGTCACCATCTGGTCCACGTTTTCGGGCGTCCAGCCGAGCTGGGAGAGAAGGAACACAGGTGTCTTGTTGAGCTTGATCACGCGCTGCAGAGAAAAGGCGGCGTCCTTGGCCGTCACGGGATTGCCGGAGGCAAACTTCATGCCGGATCGGATCTTCAGCGTGAACGTCTTGCCGTCTTCGCTCACCGTCTGGGACTCGGCCACGCCGCCCACCAGCTTGGTGATATCAGTGGGTTCAAATCGCATGATGCGGTCATAGGTGTTGGCCAGAACCTGGATGCCACTCAACTCATAGGCCTCGGCCGGGTCAAGCGAAATGATGTCATCGATGTTTTCCGCGATGACAAGTGTGTCCTTCGGTGTTTCGGCCATGGCCACTGGCGACAGCGCCACCAGAGCGCCGGCCAACAGCGCATATTTCAAAGTCTTGAGCATGAATGTCTCCCTTATGACCCAAAAGGCAATCCCTGCGCAGCCGTTTGGGTTCCGGGCGCAGTTGCGTAGCATCACAGACCGTTTTCAAGGGCTTGGCAAGATGAGCAAAATTCAGGCCTGGATTAACCCCGCGCATAGCCGCGGCTGGCGGCCACCAATTTGCGGGTATAGTCCTGCTGCAAGCCGCCGCCGCGCAACTCGTCCGCCGAAACCAGTTCAACCAGCTTCCCGGCCTGCATGATGGCAATGCGGCTGCACAAATGCGCCACCACGCCAAGGTCGTGGCTGACCAGGATGATTGTGAGCT
>CALMEZ010000221.1 GCA_937864985.1 uncultured Alphaproteobacteria bacterium | reverse complement strand
ATTTGCGCCATCTTGGCCATATCGAACGTATCAGGCGAAATATATTCTGCCTTCACGCCAAGCTGCTTTGCAGCATCATCCATGCCATTCTTGACGACAGACCAATAGGGATCGCCACTTTGTCCGTGGGTGACAAAGACCACACGGGTTTCATCGGCAAGCGTCAGCGCGGATGAGCCAACCATCATGGCCACCGCTGCGGCAGCGCCGAGCAGGGACTTCAGCAACCTTCTTTTCGTAACCATGTTTCCTCCTGTTTATCTGCTGCAGATGCTTCTGCCGCTTGTTTTAGGCAATCACCTCAAATCCGGCCTCTCGCGCCAACCGTGACAGGTTTTTGAATCCCATCGTCGCATAGGTCAACGGGTGCGCCTTCTTCGGGTCTTGTTCCGCCTCGACCACCAGCCAGCCGCTGTAGCCGTTGTCGGCCAGCGTCTTGAGGATCGGAGCGTAATCGATGGAGCCATCTCCTGGAACCGTGAAAATGCCTTCCAGAACAGCGGCCATGAAGCTCATGTCATCGGAGCGCGCCCTGTCCAGAATGGCCTTGCGCGGGTCTTTGCAGTGAACATGCACAATGCGCTTCACATGGCGTTTCACAAGAGCCAACGGATCGCCGCCAGCAAAAGATGAATGGCCCGTGTCATAGAGCAGGCCCACTTCTTTTCCTGTGTATTGCATCAGCTTGCCGACTTCTTCATCAGTCTCGACAATCGTGCCCATATGGTGATGAAACGCCATGGCCACGCCGAATTGCGCCATACGCTCGGCAAGCTTGGTCAGCTTCCGGCCGTAGGCTGGCCATTCATCATCAGAGAGGGAGGGCCGTTTCGAAATTGGGTCCCAGATGGCGCCATGGCGGCCCAGCGATGTGTCGGCATAGACCACGTGGCGGCTTCCCATGTCCTTCAACAATTGCAGGTGCGGCATGATGGCGTCCATCTCGGCGTCGATGTCTTTTTCGGCGCAACGCCCGTCATACCAACCCGAAATAACATCAAGGCCAAAGCGCTGCATGATTGGCTTGAGCACGGCGGTTTGCCGTGGAAATTTGCCGCCAAGTTCCGTGCCGGCATATCCGGCCTGCTTTGTCTCCGCGAGGCAGGTCTCAAGCGGTGTATCGCCGCCCAGTTCAGGCACATCATCATTTGACCATGTGATGGGATTGATGCCGATGCGGACTGTCATGATATTGCCCTTGACGTTGAATTTGCCTGCCATTTGGCCAGTGCGCACAGCAGCGCCATGTCTTGTGCTGCATGTTCCGCCGTATTGCGAACGCTGGTGCCTTCGACAACCGCTGACCAGAAGCCAACCAATTCTTCAATGAATGCTTCTTTGTACCCGGCATGGACATGTTCAGTGACCAGGTTGTTGCCATCGCGCTTGCGCACGGTCAGTCGCGTACTTTGATGGTTGAGATAAGGAGAAGGAAAGGCCAGTTCACAATCCATATCATCAAAATGCAGGGAAATGCGTTCACTGTAATAAGGCAGTGTTGCAATGCTCAGGTGACTCATGGACCATAGCGCCTGCCCATCCATCAGTGACACGCAGCCATGACCGCCGTTGCCGTTTGCAAAATATTCCGCCGAGACGACACGTTGTTGCGAAACGCCGAGCGCCTGCAAAATTCCATGGACGGCATTCACATCATGGACCAGCGAAGAGCAGTAGGCTGATGTGAAGCCGCGCCATGAAGGTTCGCTCGGCAATACACCGAGAGCCTGGCGCACCTGTGCTTGCTGCTTTTGCCGCGCGTCATCACGCAAGGCTTGTGAAATATCATCTGCCTTGTGAGTCCGGTGATGAAGTACAAACGGCCACGCATCAGCATCAACCACTTCCACTGAAACATGTCGCAGTTTTTCGGGCGATGGGGGCAATCGCGCCAGAAGCGCTTCATAGGCAGGGTCAAAGCGTTTCATGTACCCCACCTGCACGACGCGGGCTGCCACGTCCCGCGCGCGGATGATGTCAGCAATATCCTCGGTGGAATAGCACAGCGGCTTTTCGCAAAAGACATGCAGGTTCCGTTCCAGTGCCGCGATCACATGTTCTTTGTGCAAGGCATCTGGAGAGGCAATGACCACGGCATCAAGCGCCTGCCCAAGTATTTCGTCAGCGGAGGCAAAGGTTTTTATGCCATGTGTTTTTGCCATGAAGGCGCGTGTCGAGGCAGAGGGGTCGAAAACCCCGGCAAGCTCAAACTTGTCGGAAAGTCTGAGCAAATTAGGCACATGCTCGACCTGGGCAATCGTGCCTGCGCCAATCACGCCGACCTTTACTCTCCCCATGGCATTCGTGACCATTGTTATTGTGTTGGTGCCATCTTAGGGTCAAACTGGTCATAACCTGAGAACCAATTTAACGAATTTTTTAGGAACCACTTTGGCCACCCAGTTTCCCGTTGAAAACCTGCTTTTGGATCGCCGTGGCAATGAAACATTGCACCGACAGCTTTACCTGCAATTGCGCAGCCTGATTGAAAGGCGCCGCCTGCCCAGCGGTGCCATGCTTCCGGCCACGCGCCAATTCGCCAAAGATCTGCAAGTCGGCCGCAACACCGTGATCGCCGCCTATGAACAATTGGCGCTGGAAGGATTTGTTTCGATTGCCCATGGCCGCCGACCCGTCATTTCAGAACTACCCATTCATCATCGACGCGAGACTGGCGGGCGCGCGTCTGCCAACAACTTGTTGTCTCGACGAGGGCAACTCATGGCCCGCTTGCCCTATCACCACGGTGAGCCGGGCATGTTGGCCTTCCACCCCGGATTGCCCGATGCGCAGAATTTTCCCTTCAACACTTGGGCCAGGCTGGTGGCGCGACGGGCCAAGCATGCCCGCAATGATTTGTTCGGCACGTATCATGTGACTGGCTATCCACTGTTGAAGGAAGCGCTGGCACATTATCTTGCTGCCTCACGCGGCGTGGATTGTGAACCGGGCCAGATCATCATTACGCCCGGCGCTCAATCCGCATTCGATATTCTGGCACGCATCCTGACTGACCCCGGAGACAAGGTGTGGATGGAAGAGCCTGGCTACTACGGTGCCGCCGCAGCCTTCCTTTCTGCGGGTGCAGAGTTGATGCCTTTTCGCGTGAGCAAGGCGGGCTGGGATCTTTCCCCGCCACCGCATTCGCCAAAACTGATCTTTGTCACACCGTCTTGCCACTATCCGCTCGGCCACACCATGAACATGGAGCAGCGCCTCAACCTCGTGCGTCTCGCAGATAGCTGGGGGTCGTGGATCATCGAGGACGACTATGACAGTGAATACCGCTTTCAGGGCCAGCCGATCCCGGCCCTTCAAGGTGTCGCCAAGCGAGACAAGGTGATTTTCATTGGCACCTTTGCCAAGATTCTGTTTCCAGCCATGCGGCTCGGTTACATGGTGGTGCCAAAATTACTGTTGCCCGCTGTCAACTCCGCCTTGAGTGCAACGGGGCAATTCGCACCATTGATGGTTCAGGCAGCTTTGGCGGATTTCATGAACGAGGGCTATCTCATCCGCCACCTGCGGCAAATGCGCAGGCTCTATGCTTCGCGCCGGTCGCACTTCATCGCGCAATTCAATCAACACGTTGGCCACCGGATGATACTGGAGCCGACCGATTCCGGGATTCAGATTGCCGGCTATTTCAAAGGCACAGTGAATGATCGCAAGATTGCGGCTGCCATTGCTGCTGCTGGGCTCAATGTGTCTCCGCTGTCCATGCAGTTCAGATTCAAACCCGTCCAACAAGGATTGCTGATGGGTTTTGCCGCCGCCGATGGTGACACGGCAACTCAGTCATTGTTGGATTTGGCGACGATACTGGATGCGCATATTTGAATGGTTCCCGCATCTTTGAGCTTGGTTCGTTCGTTACGTCTGCACACCAATCTCGTCTGACAACTAGACATCTGCGTGCGCTGGTATCTCAGCACTCGCAACTTTGGAAAAGACCGCACCAAGAGACTGCAAGGATCACTCATCCGTACTTGCCGGTTGATCAGCCAGCAGGCACGGGCGCATCGTCTCGCAGCAGCTTTTCGTGTTTGAGTTCTTGCCAGAAGGCGGGCGGAATGGGCCGGCCGACGAGGTCGATGTTCTGATTCATTTGGGCCACATTCCGGGTCCCCGGAATGTGTGAGGCAACAGCAGGATGGGCCAGCAGGAATTGCAAGGCGGCGGCGGCCAGCGGAACTTTGTGGTGCGCGCAGACAGCTTCGATCTTCTTGACCTTCTGCATGATGGGCTCAGGCGCTGGCGCGTAGTTCCATTTTGCGCCCGGAACCGCACCTGTGGCGAGGATGCCGCCATTGAAGCCGCCCCCGATGACGATGGCCGTGCCGCGCCTTTCGCACAAGGGCAGAAGCTCGTTCAGCGATTCCTGCTCAAGCAGCGTATAGCGGCCAGCCACCAACAGGGTATCGAAGTCACCAGCTTTCATGAAGTCCAGCATGACCTCCCAATTGTTCACGCCGACGCCGATGGCCTTGACCAGCCCTTGTTCACGCAGTTCGATCAAGGCGCGGTAGCAGCCATCCATGGCCTGCTTGAAGTAAACCTTCTGCATCTCTGGCCCGTGGGTGAAGACGTCGGCATCGTGAATGAAAAGGATGTCGATGTGCTCGAGCCCGAGACGCTGAAGAGAGTCTTCGAAGCTACGCATTGTGCCATCGTAGGAATAGTCGAAGCGGCATTTGAAGGGCGCACCGTCAACCCAGGGCTTGAAGTCGATGTCCTTCCGGCGCGTCGGTTTCAGAACGCGGCCCACCTTGCTTGAGACAACATATTCATCGCGCGGGCGCCAGCGCAGGTAGTGGCCAAGGCGCAACTCCGAGAGACCATGGCCATAGTAGGGGGCGGTATCGAAATAGCGCATGCCCGCATCCCATGCGCGGTTGATCATTGCTGCCGTTTCTTCCTCAGAAATGGGGCGCAGGAAGTTTCCGATTGGCGCCGCACCGAAACCCATATCGGTGATGTCAAAACCAACGCGGCCAAATTTGCGATTCTTGATGGGTGACATGTGAGACGTCCTCCGTTGCGCTGCTCTATTCAGGTCGAGGTCTTGAAGCGATCGCGGCACACGCTCAATGTTTCTGCCATGGGCCGCTTCCACCAGTTTTCTGCCGAAAAGATTTCCACCTCTGCGGCACCGCTGTAGCCTGTGCTCTCAATGGCAGCGCGAATGGAGGGGATGTTGATGATGCCGTCACCCATCATGCCGCGGTCGCTGAGAACGTCTGTTGTCGGCACCAGCCAGTCGCAGACATGAAATCCGAAAATGCGGCCTGATGCGCCGGCGCGCCTGATGTCCCGAAACAGGTTGGGGTCCCACCAGACATGATAGCAGTCGATGACGGTGCCGATCTGCGGACTGGCCGTTGCGCCTTCAATCGCTTCGCACCATTCGAGCGCTTCGGAAAGCAGGGTGAGGCACGACCGTTCTGCGGCATAAACGGGATGCAAGGGCTCCAGGCCAATTTTCACGCCTACTTTGCGACCGTGTTCGAGCAACTCTGCGCAGGCATCACGGACCTGTCGGCGTGCCCCTTCAAGGTCCTTTGATCCCTCCGGCAGTGAACCCACCACCATGATGAATACCGGCGCGCCGAGCACAGCGGCATCATCAATGGCGCGCTTGTTCTCTTCAATATTGGCACGATATTGTTGCTTTGTGGCGGCGGGAAGGTAGGGGCTGCGGCAATAGCCGGAGAGCTTCAGCCCGGAATCACGGATCTGCTTGGCAACGGCGGCAACATCCTTGTCTTTTGTATCTCGCCGCCAAGGGGATATCATTCCAAAACCTGCACGTGCGATCGCGTCAATCACCTCACCGATCGAAGCCTGGAAGCCCAATGTCGCCGTGTTGATGGAGCAGATGTCCATCCTTTGAGAGAGATCACGCACCATATACCGCCAGCAGCTTTTTCATGCGGGCGACCGCAAAGTCCGGATCGCGCAGCAGGCCCGCCTGATCGGCCAGTTGGAAGCATTCGGTGAAATAGGGCAGGGGGCGCATGGCCTGTGCGCCATTGACCATGATGAAATGATCCTGATGACCGTTGAGCCAGGCAAGGAACACGATGCCGGTCTTGTAGAACCGGGTGGGAGCACGGAAGATCAAGCGCGACAGCGGAACAGTTGGCGCAATGAGCCTGTTATAGGTGGGCCGGTCATTTACGGCGAGAGCGGCCAACGCCGCCGAGGCTGCTGGCGCAATGGCATCGAAGATGCCAAGCAGCGCGTGGGAGTATCCCATCGCATCTCCGGCAATGAGGTCCGGATAATTGAAGTCGTCGCCGGTGTACATTTTCACCGAGGGCGGCAATCGCCGCCGCATCACCACCTCTTTCTGATCATCCAGCAAGGAGATCTTGATGCCATCCACCTTGTTCGCATTGGCGTTGATCACTGAAAGCGCTGTTTCGAGTGTCTTGTCGAAATCCTCTGCCCCCCAGTAGCCTTTGAGGGCGGGATCAAACATGTCGCCCAACCAATGCAGGATGACCGGCTGATCAGCTTCCGACAAGACGCGGGAATAGACTTTGAAATAGTCGTCAGACGTTTTCGCCACACGGACGAGAGCCCGGCTGGCCATGAGAATGATACGGCCACCAAGCTTCTGGATGGCATGCAACTGCATGAGATAGGCTGCGATCACATCATCCAGTGTGCGCGCGTCACCTGCCGCCAGGTGATCGGTGCCACAGCCGGAGGCAATGAGATGAGACTTTGATCCGGCGTGGGCGAGAGACTGACGGATCAGTTCGTGGGCGTTGTTCCAGTCCAGCCCCATTCCGCGTTGCGAGGTGTCCATGGCCTCTGCGATGCCGAAACCGAGGTCCAGAAGGTGGGTGCGGAAGGCAAGTGTCGTTGGCCAGTCGATGGCCGGCGTGCCCGAGGGATCATTTTCAGAGAACGGATCAGCCACCACATGTGCTGCAGCGAAGGCCACGCGGTTGAAGGGCTTGGCTGGTGGGGATACTGAAAGCGGCGTAGCTTGGAGCGTGTAGGAGCCTGATGGAAATGATATCTGCATGGTCAGTACCTCACTGTCAGCAAGCCGCCGTCGACAAAGATTGGTTGACCCACAGTATAGGGTAGCAGACCAGAGGCCAAAGTGACCGCCACGCGGGCGACCTCCTGCGGAGACCCGAAACGCTTCACAACCGTAAGCCCGTTTTCAATCAGAGCGTCATATTTCGCCTTTGAGGGGGCTGTCATGTCTGTCTCAATGAAGCCAGGTTGGATTTCGTATACGCCAATGCCTTCATTCGAAAGGCGCGCTGCAAACAGCTTCGACATCATCGACGCTGCCGATTTCGACATGCAGTATTCACCGCGCGCGATGGAGACGGCCGTGGCGTTCGCAGAGGTGATGGTGATGACACTGCGGTGACCGGGGCTGTTGACACTGGCGGCACGGCGGGAAAAGGCCTGCGTCAGGAAGAAGGTTCCACGAGCATTGACGCTCATGCAGCGGTCAAAACTTTCCGGCGTCACATCCAACAGATCGCCACGTGAAAGGACTGACACGCCCGCATTGTTGACCAGCGTTGTGAGCGGGCCAAGAGCCGCCTCTGCTGCATCAAGCACACCGGTATGGGCCGAGAGGTCGGAGATATCGGCTCTGATCGCTACCGCCTTGCGCCCCTTGCTCTTGACCGCGTCGGCTACAAGCTGCAAGTCTGCTCCGGCATCGACGTCGGCGACGGCCACATCAAATGCGGCATCGGCCAAAGCGAGGGCGATCGCCTTGCCAATGCCGCGTCTGGCTCCTGTCACCAATGCTTGTCCTGCCACGATTTTCCTCGGTTTTCTACAATCCGCATTTCACTCTTGAATGCACGAACTAGTTAGTTATAAGTTCATTGCTGATCGTGATGCAAGAGGCAATCATGTCCGGATTTGATTACATTGTGGTTGGTGGCGGTTCAGCAGGCTGCGTGATGGCAGCTCGGTTGAGCGAGATGTCGAATGCCCGGGTGCTTCTGTTGGAGGCGGGCCCGCGCGATACAAACCCCTACATCCATATTCCAGCGGGTTTTGCCAAGATGACGTCTGGCAAGTTGCTGTGGGGGTACGAGACCGCACCGCTTAAGCATGCCAACAATCGCACCGCTGTCTATCCGCAGGCACGGGTTCTGGGTGGCGGCAGTTCCATCAATGCGGAAGTGTTCACGCGCGGCTGCCCGGAGGACTATGACAACTGGGCTAAGGCCATGGGGTGCAAGGGGTGGTCCTGGGCTGATCTGAAACCATATTTTCTGAAATCCGAAGGCAACACGCGGCTGTCCGGACCAGCGCATGGCACCGAAGGTCCCTTGACAGTTTCCGACCTGCGTTCTCATTCCGCGCTGTCTGACGCCTATGTCGATGGCTGTGTGGAAATTGGCATGCCGCGCAACGATGACTTCAATTCGGGGCAGCAGGCAGGGGCGGGGCTCTATCAAACGACAACCCGCAACGGCTGGCGCTGCTCAGCCGCGGCTGGCTATCTGAAACCTGTTCTCGGACGTTCAAATCTGACGCTTCGCACCGAATTGACCGTGATGCGCATCATCGTGGAAAAGGGCCGGGCGCGGGGTGTTGAGGTTGTCGAGAACGGCACAACACGTCGCATCGACGCAGACTGCGAAGTGATCATGACAGCCGGGGCCATCGGCTCGCCCAAGCTCCTGATGCTGTCTGGCATTGGCCCTGCCGCACACCTCAAGTCAGTTGACATCGGCGTCGTGCATGATCTTCCGGGCGTTGGGCAGAATTTTCATGACCATTTCTCCACCGACGTAATCTGGCAACTCAAGGGACCGACTTCCTACGACAAGTTCAAGAAGCCGCATTGGGCCGCCCTGGCCGGTCTTCAATACATGCTCTTGCGGAAAGGCCCGATCTCATCGAACATCGTGGAGGCCGGTGCTTTCTGGTGGGGAGACCGGAACGAAAAGACGCCTGACATCCAGTTCCATTTTCTCGCCGGTGCGGGCGTGGAAGAAGGTGTTGGCACTGTGCCAGGCGGCAATGGTGCGACGTGCAATTCCTACCATGTCAGGCCGCGGTCGCGGGGCAGCGTGACGCTGCGCTCGAACCGACTGGAGGACCTGCCCATCATTGATCCCAATTCCTTTGCCGAGCCCTATGACCTTGAACGCCACATCGAAGGCATCAAGATCACGCAGGAGATCGGGCGTTCGAAGGCCTTCAGCAGGTTCGTTGAACGCGAGCACTTCCCCGGGACCGCATGCAAAACGAAACAGGACTACATCGACGTGGCGCGCAGCAATGCACGCTCTTCCTATCATCCCGTGGGAACCTGCAAGCTCGGCGTCGACGGCATGGCTGTGGTTGATCTTGCGTGCCGCGTCCACGGCGTTGAGGGGCTGCGTGTCTGTGACAGTTCCATTATGCCGCAGGTTGTTTCCTCCAACACCAATGCGCCGACAATCGCAATAGCAGAAAAAGCCGCTGACATGATCCGCGGCAACAGGTGAGACATTCCGAAGATCATGTCCGCCGTCGAGGCCGTTCGCCAGATCGCGAGCGATGCCGTGTTTGCAGTAAATTCTTCCTTAGGACTCGACTGCCCAGACGCCATTCTGGCTGCCGTGGGCGCGCGCTTCGACAGGGGGAATTCTCCGCGCAACCTCA
>CALMEZ010000220.1 GCA_937864985.1 uncultured Alphaproteobacteria bacterium | reverse complement strand
TCTCCCGCAAGGGGAGAGGGTTGAGTTGCACAAGTCTTCCTTCTCCCCTTGTGGGAGAAGGTGCCCCGAAGGGGCGGATGAGGGGTCGCTCCGACTCCTGAACCAGGAGAAGGTCACCATGGCCAAACTGATTGACGGAAAAGCTTTTGCCGAGGGCTTGCGCAAGCGCATTGCCGGGGCGGTTGCCGGGTTGAAGAAAGACCACAACCTGACCCCCGGCCTTGCCGTGGTGCTGGTGGGCGAGGATCCGGCCTCGAAGGTTTATGTCGCCAACAAGGCGAAGCAGACAGTTGAGGTCGGCATGAATTCGTGGGAGCACAAGCTGCCCGCCGAAACCTCCGAAGCGGACCTTTTGGCGCTGGTCACCAGGCTCAACAATGATCCGTCCGTACACGGAATATTGGTGCAGATGCCGGTGCCGAAGCACATTGACTCGGCCAAAGTTCTCAACACCATCAATCCGGACAAGGACGTGGATGGCTTTCACGTCGTCAATGTGGGTCGCCTGTCCACGGGTCAGGATGCGCTGGTCGCCTGCACGCCGACGGGCTGCGTGATGCTGGCCAAGGATGTGCTGGGTGATCTGACTGGCCTCAACGCCGTGGTCATCGGGCGCTCGAACATCGTGGGCAAGCCCGTGGCGCAATTGCTGCTGGCTGAGAATTGCACGGTCACCATCGCGCACTCAAAATCGAAGGACCTGCCGGGCATCGTGCGACAGGCGGATCTGGTCATCGCCGCCGTGGGGCGGCCCGAGATGGTGAAGGGCGACTGGATCAAGCCGGGTGCCACCGTCATTGATGTCGGCATCAACCGCATCGAGCGCGACGGCAAGGGCAAGCTTGTGGGTGATTGCGATTTCTCGTCTTGCGAAAAGGTGGCGGGCGCCATCACGCCGGTGCCGGGTGGCGTTGGCCCGATGACCATTGCCTGCCTGCTCTACAACACGGTGCGCGCCGCCTGCGCCATCCACAAGGTGAAAACGCCAGCGATGTAGCAGAGCCTATTGCTGAACGACGATCAGGCCGCCGGGGCCGATGCCGACCATCCAGATGGTGTCGGGCCCGGCCTTGAAGCTTTCTTTGGCACCTTTCATGGTGGCGGTGAGGTTTCCCGGTTTCAGTTCCAGTGACGGGCCGTCGGGGCCTTTGCTGCCGGCGCCAGCGGGAACCTTGACCTTCTTTCCGCCGATACTGACCACCGCATCCTGATCCGACATGTTGCCAAACAGGATCTTCACCTTGCCAGGCTTGGGGGCGAGGGGGGATTTGGCGGCGGCGTCTTTCAGCGTCAGGGTCAGCTCGGCATCGCTCATGTCGCCATTGCGCTTGACGGTGAGTTTGGCCGGGCCTTCGGGTGCTGTGAACGCAAGCTCGGCCTCGGTGTCGGTGATCTTGGCGTCATTCTCCGTCCAGCCGCGCTTGCCCAATTCGGTGCGATAGAAGGCCACGACATCAGCCACGCTGTTGGGGGCCGAAAAGTTCACCGATTTCGAAAACATGGTGCTGCTGGAGCCCATGTTGCCGAGGCCATTGGCTGTCGGCAGGCCGTTGTTTTCAGCGGCTTCGAGTGGTGGAGCGGCTGGTGCCGAAGCATCGCTGCTGCCAGAACTGCTGCTTGCATCGGCGCTGGCCGCGGGTTTGCCTTCAAGCGCTGCGCCCTCGGCTGTCACCATGGACTTGTCGCCCATTTTCATCACGGTGACCGACACCTCATCTTCGCCCGCCGTGAAATCGAGGACCACCATGTTGTCCTTGTTGATGACGGAGGGCGTTTCCTGCCAGCCCATTTTCTTGCCCTCGGCGCGGTAGAAGTCTGCCAGGTCTTTCACGCTCCTGGCGCTGCTGAAGGTGAGGGAGCCGGCATCGCTGCTATAGACGACGTCGCTGGCATCATCCGGCATGGCCAGCGGCGGCGCATCATCTGCCCAGGCGGGTGGTGAGGCGAGAGCGAGACAAACGACAGCGGCAAAAGAGAGGGCCTTGAATTTCAGCATCGGAAATCTCCGTTCAGCCCCCAGACATTTATTCGGCTGTTGCGGCGGCATGTCAAGCGGGGGCGGGTTCTACTTCTTCTTGAGGTAATACATGGCCCAGATGAAGGCCGCGATGAACAGGGCAGCGGCCAGCATGGCGAGAACAGAGCTGTTGCCGCCCTGGGGATGGAGATGGCCTTTGCCGAGGAACATGCCGGGAATGGCAATCATCACGGCCAGGACGATCAGAATGGGGTTCTTGTCTTTGCGTGGACCTTCCATCACTGTGGCTCCGGAATTTTGCCCACGTCGCAGCGGGTATAGGTCTTCGGTTTAGCGTCGGCGGGCTTGGTGCCGGGCGTGGTGAGCGTCACGGCAAAGGTGCCGGGTTTCACGCGCCGGAATGTGTAGGTTTCGGTGTATTCATCGGCTTCTTCCGTGCAGGCGGCGGTGATGTTCCATTCGCCCTTGCGTTTGCCCTTGGCGATCTTGTCGAAGCTGCAGCCGCCTTCCCAGAAGCTGATGCCGTCTGGAGTCACATACCAGGGCACGGTGCCGATGCTTTGCGGCCCGCCAGCGGCCAGCGCCTTCAGCTTGTCGCAGGCGCCGGGCGCAAAAGTGTAGGTGCCATCAATGAAGCTGGCTTTTTGAGAAGCGACGGCGGGTGTGGCGACGGCATAGGCGGCCAGCGCCAGCGCAGCGAGAGACATGAGTGAGCGAAACATGCAATCCTCCGTGGTTCAGCGGAAGATGGCAAGGCGCGGATGAATGGGGGGTGAATAGAGATTGTGCCGTACGGCGAGGGTTCGATGACCATTGCCTGCCTGCTCTACAACACGGTGCGCGCCGCTTGCGAGATCATAGGTGTGAAGGCGGGGATTTAGTCACACCAACGCATTTAAACTGAGCACAATCCGCGATTCCACCTCATCCTGAAGTGCATGGCCCTAAATTGCGATACCCTAACGCTTCTTTCCCGCGAGGCCAACTATCCACCTTGTGCACAATTCGGGCAATGATCTTGACTTCCTCAAATTCGTACGTTCCATTTACGTTCTGAGGGAAGAGAATAAGGTCAAATGGACGATCAAGTGGAAAAAACCGCAACCGTAACCGCGGCCGTCGACAAATCTTCTGCCAAGGGTGATGCTGCTAAGAAATCACCTCCACGGGAGATACCTGGAAATTTTCCATATACGACCTCTCCCGGTGTGTTCAGTAAGATACTTCAAAAAATAATTGAGGCTGAAAGACCAAGTAAATTTTCAGGCGATTTTTTGAACACGGTTTTGGGCTTTAGTGGCGGTTCCGCTTTGGTGGTTCCCCCAATACTTAAGCGCACCGGATTTCTTAACGCTGATACCACTCCGACGGAGTTGTACAATCAATTCAAATCTGAGGGCGGACGGAGTCAGGCCGCTTTTGAAGCACTAAAAATTGGATATTCGGAGCTTTTTAAGCGAAATGAATATGCTCACAAATTAGAAGACGCGGGACTTCGCGATTTACTGGTTACAATTACCGGATTGAATAAGGGCGACCCAGTAATAAGGGCTATAGCCGGTACTTTTTCTGCTTTTAAATACTATATTGATCCTGCCAAGCTTTCAATTGGTGTTAAAAAAGCAAATGAGCCGCAAGTGGAAGACAATGCGGAAGAAGAGGCTGGATTCGAGTCTTCATCACAGAAATCAAAAAACAACTCGTTAGGCCTCATCTATAATATAAACCTTGTTATTCCGAACACAGATGACCCGAATGTGCTGAACGCAATCTTTAGAAGTCTTCGGGAGAATTTGCTTAGGTGAATTACTCCGACGAGAAAGTTAAGTTGTTTCTTCTCAACAACCTCGTGGTGGAATCCGCACTTAGAACGACGCTGAGCGAACATCAGATTGAGGCAGAACAGACAGTCGTTGAAAAGGCTGCTGACGATTTAATATCTGGCTATGTGAGTCAATTTGACTCGCGGTCAAAGTCACGAGCTAAGCGAATGGCCGAGCACTATGAGCTATTTCATATGCTTGAAAATTCAATTCGACAATTGATCACAGCGACTTTGAAGGAATCGGACCCAATAGATTGGTGGACAAAATTGGTGCCAGAGGTAGTCAGGACCAACGCCAAAAAGAACAGAGATAGGGAAGTCAACGAGGGCATTTCTTTGCGATCCGAGGAGCTGATCGAATATACGAATTTTGGTGAATTGGGCGAAATAATCAAATCTAACTGGTCAATATTTGGTGGGATATTTTCTCGGGGATCGATACTCGCCGTCGAAAAAATTATGGCTCGGCTCAATACTTTGCGTGCGCCAATCGCACATAGCGGAGGCCTTTCTGAGGATGAAGTTCTTCGTTTGAAGTTGACGGTGCGTGATTGGTTCAAGTTGATGGAGTGACCTTCCAACCTTGATATCTTTGCAATTGCAACTCGTCATAAGCGATGGGCTTGTCGAAGGGGCAGGTTTAGTGTGTCAGGTTACATATTGTAACTTGTCACGCCGCCTTCCCAACCTTCACCTTCACTTCCAGCCCCGCCAGTGTCGCGTGATTGATCAATGCATCAAGGCTGAACTTTGTGATCCGCCCTTTCAGCAGGTCGTTGAGGCGCGGCTGGGTTAGCCCGAGGCGCTTCGCTGATGCGGCTTGCGTGGTTTTCCAGCCCAGTACTGTCTTGTGAATGGCAATCATCAATTCGGCGCGGGCCTTCATGTTGGCGGCCTCGGCCTTTGATGGTTCGATGGCATCCCATACCGTATCAAAATAGCTGATCTTCATGGTCCAAGCTCCTTTGCCAATTGCCTGTAGCGGGTTTTGGCCAGTTCAATATCCAGTGTTGCCGTGCGCTGCGATTTTTTCTGGAAGGCATGCAACACGTAAATGGCATCGGCAAACATCGCCACATAGACAACACGAAACGCGCCCGCATTGTCCCTGACGCGAATTTCGCGTGCTCCCGCCCCAATTGAAGGCATGGACTTCCAATCTTCCGGTTCAAGCCCAGACTGCACCAGGCTTAACTGGTAACCCGCCTTGCGGCGTGGCCCTTCCGGAAAATTGGACAAATCCGAATGGGATCGGCCAAGAAATGCAAGGCGCTTCATGTACGACTTATATCAAAACGGGTATAAGACTGCAACGCTAAAATCCCCGCTACTCCAAAGGGCTGCAGATTCAGGCCGTTTGGAATGACAGCAGGAGGGAGGTGCGGTCCCCCACCCCCGGCCCCTCCCCAATGAAGGATTGGGGAGGGGTTGGGGGTGGGGGCCGGGTATGAGCGGCGGAAAGAATCTTTCTCCGTCCAGCAAAATAGTCCTTGACAGGATCGGCGTGTTTGTTCTATCTATGTTCCCGACGGTTCTGGAAAGGAGGGACAATGTCG
>CALMEZ010000219.1 GCA_937864985.1 uncultured Alphaproteobacteria bacterium | reverse complement strand
GCATTTTTTATTCCAAGGCGGAAGGCGTGGGGCTTCCCGTCGTTTATCTCGGCGCCAAGACCGGCCGTGACGGCATCCACGGCGCCACCATGGCGTCAGCCGAATTTGACCACACCGCAGAGGAAAAGCGCCCCACCGTGCAGGTCGGTGATCCCTTCACCGAGAAGTGCCTGCTCGAAGCCTGCCTCGAACTCATGGCCTCCGGCGCCGTCATCGCCATCCAGGATATGGGGGCCGCCGGTCTCACTTGCTCTGCCGTTGAAATGGGTGCCAAGGGCGATCTCGGCATCGAGCTCGACCTTGACAAGGTGCCCTGCCGCGAAGAAGGCATGACAGCCTATGAAATGATGCTCTCGGAATCGCAAGAGCGCATGCTGATGGTGCTGAAGCCTGAAATGGAGCAGGCCTCCCATGCCATTTTCAAGAAGTGGGGTCTCGATTTTGCCATCGTCGGCAAGACCACTGATACGCTGCGCTTCGTCATCAAACATGGCGGCGAGGTGAAAGCCGATCTGCCGATCAAGGCCATGGGCGATGAAGCCCCCGAATATGACAGGCCCTGGCTGGAACCCAAAAAGCCAGCGGCGATCTCCAATGTGCCCCCGCCGGATGATCTGGTCGAAGCACTCGTCAAGCTCATGGGGTCTCCCAACATGTGCTCAAGGCGCTGGGTTTGGGAACAATATGACACGCGCGTGCAATCCAATTCCGCGCAAATCCCTGGCGGTGATGCCGGCGTGGTGCGCATCCGCAGCCAGAAAGCCATCGCTGTCTCGGCAGATGTGACACCGCGCTATGTTGAGGCAGACCCGTTTGAAGGCGGCAAGCAGGCCGTCGCCGAATGCTGGCGCAACCTCACCGCCGTCGGTGCCGAGCCGATCGCCATCACCGACAACCTCAATTTTGGCAATCCGGAACGGCCTGAGATCATGGGCCAGTTCGTCATGGCCCTGAAAGGCATCGGCGAAGCCTGCCGTGCGCTGGATTTCCCCATCGTCTCGGGCAACGTCTCGCTCTACAACGAAACCAATGGCCGGGCCATTCTTCCCACGCCAACCATCGGCGGCGTGGGCCTGCTGCGCAATCTGGCCACCATGGCCACCATGAAGTTCAAGGCGGCAGGTGATATCATTCTGCTCGTCGGCGGCACGGGCAAGCACCTGGGCCAGTCCGCTTATCTGCGCGATGTGCTGGGCCGCGAGGAAGGCGCCCCCCCGTCTGTTGATCTCGCAGCCGAAAAACGCAACGGCGATTTTGTGAGAAGCCTAATCACCGCAGGCCGTGTCACGTCAGTGCATGATATTTCCGATGGCGGCCTCGCCGCCGCAGTCATCGAAATGGCGCTGGCGGGTAACCTTGGCGCGAAACTGGACGCCATGGACCACGCCGCCCTCTTCGGCGAAGACCAGGCGCGCTATGTGATCACCGCAACACCACAAGAGGCAGCAAAAATCCTCTCAGAAAATGCTGGCCTTGCAGCTGTGATCGGTGAAGTCACAGATCAGGCCGCGATCGGTGTTGGCCATGTCAGCGTCAAGCTCGACACACTGCGCAGTGCGAACGAAGGCTGGTTCCCGTCCTACATGAAGGGCTGACACCACTCCTCTCACCGTCAAGATGACTTGCAGATGAACGGCGCATTCAGCGGCGATACATCGGCTTTGCAGTAACGTGATGTTCACCATAACGAAAACCAGCAACACCGGAGAACATCATGGCCCGCATCAGCACACGTTCACTTCTCGTCGCACTGACCCTGCTTTCCAGCATCGCCGTCGGCGGCGCGGCTCAGGCGAAAAACATCCCCCTCGCTGGCAAGCACAACGCGAGCGAAATCAAGGCCGCCTGTGGTGCCAGTGGCGGCGATTTTTATAGCAACCCGCCCACCGGCGAATATGGCTGCATCACCCCCGGCAAAGGCCCTGATCTCGTATGCAAGAACAAGAAGTGCTACGCTGGTGGCGGCAGCGCATTCCAGCCGCCGGGCACCGGCGGTGGCAACGGCGGTTCAAACGACCGCGGCTCATCCGGCATGACTGGTGGTGCCGTCGGCGGGCCTGCCGGCTAAGCAAAGAACGCGTTTCTGGTTCAGTCAGGAATGGCTGAACCATGAAACAGTGAAACACGTTTGACGGCGCTTGATGCTTCGTCCAAATTGCAAGGATGGACAAACCACACCCCACGCTGCTGCCCGCCCATGAGGCCGTTCTCGATCGCTTGCTGGACCTGGTGAAGGCTGCGGGCCCCCTCGCCCAGCAGACCGACAAGTATTTCACCAACACCTCGCGGATCGTGGCCGCCCACGGCGACACCGAAGTGACCTTCGCCGTGTTCATGCGCCGCCGCGTGGTTGCCGCCCTGGAACCAGCCATCCGCCTTGCCAAACATCTGGTGCCCGGCGTCAAGATCCGGCGCTTTGTTGAGGAAGGCGAAGTCGTGCCATCTGAGCGCAAACTCATGGAAATCACCGGCTCCATGAAGGCCCTGTCGGAAGTGGAAACCGTTCTGCTGCAGAAGATCGGATTTCCCTGCGTCTGTGCCAACAATGCCTATGACATGTGCCTGGCCATGCCGGGCTCCAGCTTCATGGACATGCATGCCCGCCATGGTTCCGGCGCTGAAATGAACATCCTCGCCGCCTATGGCGCCATGGTGGGAAGCCGCGCCGCCCGCCACAAGGACCGCGGCGTGAAAGGTTTCATCGGATCCTCGCAGGATTTGACCGCCCCCTTCTTCAGCACCAAAGGCGGCATGGGCACCATGCCCCATGCCCTGGTGGGTTATGCCAACGGCGACGTTCTCGCCGCCATGAAGATGTTCGAAGAAACTCTGCCCGAGGCCATGTTGCTGGTGGCCCTCGTCGATTACACTGGCGAAGAAGTGACGGACTCGCTGCGCTGCGCCAGATGGTTCTACGAGGAAGCCAAACTCCACGAAAAGGGCAAGACTTTCGGCATCCGCCTCGACACCCACGGCGGCCGCTTCGCCGAGGGCCTTGACTACGAAAAGTCAGTGGAGACGGTCGGCCACTGGCTTGATGCCTCGGGCGAATACAACATCGTGGAAACAGTCATCGGCGGCCGCGCCTTCCAGCTCGACCCCGGCAACATCCTCGTCGACAAGGTGCGCCGCATCCTGTTCGGCAAGGGCGTGTCCACGGCTGCGGCCATTCATGTGCGCCGCACCCTCGACAGCGCCGGCTATAAGGATGCCATGATTGTAGGCTCGTCAGGCTTTGATCCGCAGAAATGCCAGATTATGGGGGCCGCCCGCGCCCCACTCGATATGGTGGGCACCGGCAGCTTCCTTCCGGCCACGTTGACCGAGACTTACGCAACGGCCGACATCATCTCGTATAGCGGCGTCAAGCGCGTCAAGGTTGGCCGCGAGTTCCTGTTCGACTAATCATTCCGTGACAACAATGCGCGTGCGGCGCGGGCCATACTGCTGCACCAGCGCATAAAGCCGCGCCGCATTGCTGGGGTGAAGCCGCACGCAACCATGCGAAGCGGGCCGACCCAAAGAGCCAACATGGTTTGTGCCATGGATGGCATTGCCACCAAGGAAGAAGACTGAATTCGGCATCGGCGAGTTGTCATACTTCTTGGAGTAATAGACACGCGCCATGCGCGTCACACCAAACGCACCACGCGGCGTATAGTAACCCTTGCGCGCCGTCGAGACGCGCCAATAGGCATAGGGGAACCCATTCACCGTCACACTCATTGTCTGTGAAGAAACATCAATGCGCGCCACTACAATGGGTGGCAGTCGTGGCTTATGATGGACCTTATGGTGATGTTTTACGCTGTGATGAATGCCGGAATGGTGATGACGCAGCTTCCGCGCATCGGCTGGCACAGCCAGCATGGAAGCCATCATCAGGATAGCCAAAATAGTATTGCCGATCTTTTTCATCATGTGTCCCCGCACCGAACAAACTGCAGGTTGCCCTATAACCGATAAATAAGATCCTCAGTGGAAAGGAGCAATTTTAGGTAAAAACAAAGAGTTAAGCAAAGTCCTTAATGAATTGCGTTAATGCGACGAGTCTGGTTACATTTAACCTTCCAGAAACATCATCATTCCTATAATTTGCACCAAGGGGCACACGTGATTTGGGATTGGCACAATGAAAAAGATTCTGCTTGGAGTCTTCGCACTCCTGTTTTCTCTGACCCTCGCCATCATGCCCGCCGATGCGGCGCGCAAGCCGAAGCGGGCCTTGCCCCCGCCGGCTGTTGATGTCACCATCAATATCTCATCGCAGGAAATGTCAGTACATGTGAATGGCTGGCCCTATGCTTATTGGGACGTTTCAACGGCACGCGAGGGCTATCACACACCACGCGGCTCCTACCGTGCCATCCGCATGGCCAAGGTCTACTACTCCAAGAAATATGACAATGCGCCCATGCCGAACTCGGTGTTCTTTTATGGCGGCTACGCCATTCACGGCACCGGCCACATCCGCGCGTTGGGCCGCCCGGCATCGCATGGTTGCGTGCGCCTGCACCCCACCAATGCGGCCAGGCTATTCGCCCTCGTGCAGAAATACGGCATGAGCCGCACGCGCATCACCCTTGTTGACTGAGGCTTGACGGGCACCTTGCGCTCGCCCAGTTTGCAATAAAACTGGGGAGAGCAATTCATGTCACGAGTGGCCTTGATCACCGGCGGCGCACAAGGCATCGGCGCCGGCACAGCGCGCCGTTTCCTTGCCGATGGCTTTGCTGGCGTTGTCCTGCTGGACCGCAACGCTGACAGGTTGGAACAAGAAGCAGCGGCACTTCGCAAGATTGGCAGAGTCGAAACCCTCGTGGCAGACCTGCGCGACGACGCCACACCACAGCGCGCTATCGACCTTACCATGGCCAAGTTTGGCCGCATTGACGTCCTGTTCAATGCCGCGGGCGACACATCACGCTGTGGAATTGATGACGCAACACCCGCAAAATTTGACCAGCTGTTGGAGGTCAACGTGAAGGCCCCGCTCTTCATGATGCAGCAGGCCGCTGCCCGGATGGCCAAGGCCCGTTCTGGAGTCATCATCAATGTCACAAGCATGATCGCCTATGGCGGCCCGCCGAACCTCGCCATCTACAGCGCCACAAAAGCTGCTCTTGTCACGCTCACCAAACACGCCGCCCAGACCTATGCCTGGCAAGGCGTGCGGACCTTCGCCATCAACCTCGGCTGGGCGCTGACCGAAGGCGAGCAGGCCCTTCAAACCGGCTTCCACAGCATGCCCAAGGACTGGTCAAAAATGATCGGAGCGCGCATGCCTTCGGGGCGCCTGATCACCCCAGACGACATCGCAGACCTCTGCGCCTATCTGGTGTCGCCATCAGCAGCCATGATGAACGGCGCCGTCATCGATTTTGAGCAGATCCCCGTCGGCATGTTCCGCGAACATCCAGCACTGGGGCCCGAAAATCCTGCCTGATTGTTGAACTTCAGGGATAAGCGCGCAAGGACAGCAAGTGGGTAAGGTCTTTAATGCGGCCAAGTTCTCTTACGCCCCGTTGCGGTACAAATACATTCGGCGTTCGTCCGCAATAGATTGGGTCGGCCAATCCTTCGATGGTGAATTCGCCGCGGACAAATGTGCCATCAAAATATTTGCGCAGGCGGACAGTTGCACCTCCTTCATCCCGCACCGTAAAGCCGCTAGTGTTTGCAGCAATCAGGTCCATATGCACGGGTTGACCGTTTTTCCGCTGCATCACCGCCGACAGGCTGCATTCACTCGCACCATCATGTTCGACGCGCAAATCATATCTGATGGGCGATTTGCAAAACCACGTTCCCTCATACCACTGCGACGCGCACAACGCCTCGGCGCGCAGCGGAAACAGGCTAACAGAAGCAAGAACAAGACTGGTGAACAGAATATTCTTGGACATGGGTTGATCCTTTTCGGCTGACGTGTTGAGCGACAACCTTAAAGGCACCGTGCAGACAGTCTGTGAACTAGCACACAGAATGCAAGAATCTCAGGCGAGGTCTCAACCCAGCTCCAACACCACGATTTCAGGTGGACTGCCAAACCGCACGGGCAGCGTTGAGCAGCCAAGCCCGCCGGACACGATGAGGTGCCGCCCCTCCTCAACCACATGGCCATAGGCAAAACGGTTGCCATAGGACGATGGCACAACTGGCGAATAGCCAAACAGCCGCACCTGCCCGCCATGCGTATGTCCGCTGACCGTCAGCGACACGCGCTCCGGCATATCCACAAACAGGTCCGGCTCATGCGCAATGTGGATGATCGGCGCATCGTCAGTGACTTGCGCCAGCGTGCCCGGCAAATCATCGCGACCCTCAAAAAGGCCCCGTCCCTTGTAAATGGCCACAATGGAGGCGGTGCCTGTCAGCCAGAATGGCATGCCTCCATTCTCCAGCCGCACAGCCTTGTTTTCCAACACCGGAATGCCAAACTTCTCCAGCGAAACCTGCACAGCCGTTGGCCCTTTCTTCAGCTTTTGTGCATTGCGGTCCATCCACCAGTCATGATTGCCGCAGACTGCATAGGTGCCGAGCGATGCTTGCAACGCTGTGACGGCTTTGGAACAATCGTCAATGGGAACACGCGCCAACTGATACCTGTGCGTTGCAAAGTAGTCTCCCAACAGCAGGTGTAGGTCAGGCTTTATCGCATTGGCGGCTGCAATGATGCGTTCCCAGCGTCCAACCGTCATGTAAGGCACAGTCAAGTGCGGGTCAGCCAGCACAACGATGCGCAGCTTCAAACCCGGCGTCCAGCGTGGTGGCGTCAAGGCATAGGTCGTAGTGCGCAACCGCAAACCCGGCTCGATGATGAAGCCATAGGTCACCGTTGCCAACCCTGTGAGAGCCAATCGCGATAACCATTTCATAAAACTGCGTCGGTTCATGCCCGTCGCCTAAGCAGCGTTTGTGGTTGAATCACGGCGCTCCGTTTCCCGCGCCTCGGCAATGCACCAGTCGCGGAAGGCCATCACCATCGGCGCATCCTCACTGTTGGGCCGCGTGATCAGGTAATAGGCAAACTGTTTGGGCGCCCGCAGCGACAGATCAAACGGTTTCACCAGTCGCCCCGCCGCAAGGTCGTCCGCCACCAGGTTGGAATCGCCCAACGCCACGCCCTGGCCGTCGATGGCCGCCTGCACAGTCAATGCTGTTTGGCCAAAATGCAGGCCGCGCTTGTCATCAAAATCGCGGATGCCCGCTGCCTGCATCCACATTTTCCAGTTGGGCCACGGCGCGCCATTTGCGTCCCAATCGAGGTGGATCAGCTGGTGGCGCAGCAGGTCGCGTGGTGTCGCCAAGGGCTTTTCCTTTGTGATGATGCGCGGGCTGCACACCGGAAACACGCTGTCCTGGAACAGCGGATCGGCACGCAAACCTGGATAACGCCCCTCGCCAAAGCGGATCGCCACGTCGATATCCTCCCGGTCAAAATCGACAAGTGTCGAGGACACGTCAATCCGCACATCAGCGCCGGGCTGCAGCGCAAGAAACCGATCCAGCCGTGGCACCAGCCACTTGGCCGCCAGCGATGGCGTGGCCGACACGCGCAGCTGCTTGCCACTTTCCATGCGCTTGATGCGGAACAGGGCGCGGCTCAGGGTTTCGAGTGAGTCATGCGCCGCCGTGTGCAAAATCTCGCCTTCGCGCGTCAGCCGCATCGACCGGCTGGTGCGGATGAACAGCGGCGCGCCGATCACATCCTCCAGTTCCTTGATCTGGTGGCTGATGGCGGCAGGCGTCACGCCGATCTCCTCGGCTGCACGTGTGAAACTCAAATGCCCGGCCGCCGCATCAAAGGCGCGCAGCGACCGCAGGCCGGGAAACTGCTCAATCATGGCTGAAACATGTCAATCTTCAAATAAATTTTGAAAGTAAGAATAGAATTAGTTGTTTGTCTTTATGAATCAAGGAGAATAAATAAAGATCATCAACAATGTTTAACAGAAATTAACGGCCATGAACAAGTTCCTCACCACCGCTGCCCAATCCGTCCGCAAGGTTTTCGTCGTCGACACGCCAACCAAGCGCTTCCTCGACAAGACCTACGTCGAAGTATCGCTGAATTCGCGCCTCTGGAACGTTTAAACAGACGCGCCTGAAAGACCTCCGTGCCCGCACTGAGGCGCTACTCCGGTGGCGCCCTTTTTGTGTGATGCGTTAAACGAGAATATCCAGAAGCCGCTTCAAAATGGCCTCGCGGCCCTGCGTTCCCAACGCTGCCGTCGCCTGCTTGGCGCTTTCGGTATACCAGGCCGTGTTGTCCGCAAGACGTGCCTCCTCCACAGCCTCTGGACACAGCGCCATCATCAGGGCCGTTTCGCCAATCCCGGCATGATCAAACGGATAGTCGTCCGTGATCTCCTTCGACATCAGCGGATGAATCTTGATCCAGTTGAACGGATCACTGCCCGCCGCATGGTCGGAATAATAGCTCGCCATGTCAGCCTTGCCCCACCAGCCTTCACCGCGTGTTTTCTCAATGAAACGGAAAATGGCTTGCCGCGCCCCCAGCCGGAAGGACAGATCGGTCGGCATGCCAGCCAAGAAATTTTCTGACTGGTGATGGATGATGCCGTGAATGTTGCGAAAGCCAATGCGCAGCAATCCAAAAAACATCTCCTCAGCAAAAGGCGCAAGCACCTTGGCATCCACCTGCAAGGAGCCATTGCCCTCCGGCGGCTCCACCGCATAGCTCGCGGCACCATAATAAAACGGAGGCAGCACGATGATCTCGCGCTCACGTTCCACCAAATCAACCATCTTGATCACGGCAAGCGTATCCATGCCGACGCCAAGATGCTCACCATGATATTCCAGAACCCCAAGCGGCAGCACCACAGGTGTGTTGGCAGCAATCGCCGCCCGGATCTGGTGCGGCCGCATGAGTTCAAAGCGCATGTCTGCTCAGCGCCCTTTCCACTGCGGCTTGCGCTTTTCGGCAAAGGCTTTGGCGCCTTCCAGCTGATCTTCGCTTGAATAGAGCTTGTCGACGGTGGCGAGCTTGCGTTTCGTCACCATGTCAAACGCCGTGTGCACGGGAAGATGCGCCGTCTCGCGGTCAATTTCCTTGATCGCCGCAAACACCAGCGGCGGCCCGTCGGCGAGTTGATCAGCAACCTCACGCGCCCGCGCCATCAGCGCATCGGCGGCAACCACTTCATTGATCAAGCCCCAGTGCTTGGCTTCCGTGGTGTCAATGACGCGGCCCGTGAACAGCATTTCCATTGCCACATGATAGGGAATGCGCCGTGGCAGCTTGATGGTGGCTGCATCCGCCACCGTGCCCGAGCGGATCTCAGGCAGCGAGAACGTGGCGTGTTCCGCCGCAATGATGATGTCGCAGGAAATCATGATCTCGAAGCCGCCGCCAAAGGCCAGCCCATTGACAGCGCAGATCACCGGCTTGTTGAGTCCCGGCAATTGTTGCAACCCGCCAAAGCCGCCAACACCATAGTCGGAATCCGGCGCCTCGCCCTGCGCTGCGGCCTTCAAATCCCAGCCGGGACAGAAAAACTTTTCGCCGGTCGACGTGAGAATGGCCACGCGCAACTCCGGGTCATCGCGGAACGAGGCAAACACGTCGCCCATGATGCGCGATGTGGCAGCATCAATGGCATTGGCCTTCGGCCGGTCGATGGTCACTTCAAGAACGCGCCCGCGGCGCTCGGTTTTGATTGGTGTGGTCATGGTCAACTGTGATCTCGCGTAAATGCACCTGTGTTAGGGCAGCCATCGATAACACTTTCACGCGGCAGATGGCAAAGCACATCCCATTGCCTCCGCAATCAACCGCATATCCTCTTCCTTGACCTCGAAAAAACCAAAGCGGAATTGATAGCCCCAGCTCTTCCGGCACCGGGTGAAGCTGAACTCCTGCAGAAGAGGTGCAATGGCGGCTTGTTGCCCATCGAACCATTGCACGTCACGCCGGAAAGGCATGAAGCCGCCGCCCATTTCCCCCTGGTAGGGTTCACCGTCCCGAACGATGCCAATCGCTGTGAATGCCTGCAAGGCCTGCTTGCCGCCAAACTCCTGAACAGGAGAATAGTAGGCAACAATATCACCCGGTGACACGCGCTTGAGTGGCGCGTGCTTGCCATGGTTGACCTGCATGAAGCCACCAATTCGTCCGCGCGCCACGTGATTGGCTGCAGTGACGCCGATCCAGAATTTGCGTGTCATGACGATGCAAAAACCCGGACACGGTGGCCATCCGGATCGACAGCCGTGAAAGTGTAGCCGAAGTCCATCTGCGTCGGTTCTTGAATCATCGGTACACCTGCGGCTTTCCACGCAGCATGGCGCACATCGACCTCACCACTGTTGGCGACGTGAAAGCCGATTTCGCTTGCTCCGCCCGCCACTGTTGCAGCTGGAGCCACACCCTCGCGCTTCCAAAAG
The DNA here is from genome assembly GCA_937864985.1 of uncultured Alphaproteobacteria bacterium. Lineage (GTDB taxonomy): Bacteria > Pseudomonadota > Alphaproteobacteria > Rhizobiales > Aestuariivirgaceae > Aestuariivirga. The sequence goes on along the minus strand of CALMEZ010000219.1, from coordinate 1,457 downwards.
CCAGCTATGGTTTTGTCATTCAGCGCGAACATGGCAAAGCCCGGCGATTGTTCCAGCGGTCCGTGGCCGAGGATCTTCGTGTAGAAGGCCGCGCTGGCCAGCGGGTCCTTCACATAAAAAAGCATGGCGTGAGTGGGTTGCATGAGTGTCTCCTGTGTTGATGGAGATGCTCTACATGACAAAAATGTCAGGAGATGTCAGCAGTGATGCGTAGCTGCCCGGTGTCACCAGTTCGGCAAATCCTGCTGCATCAAACGTCCGCCGATCCGTACCGGCGCCACGCGCAGGGCAAGGCCCGTTGCATCATCTGTTTCCACCACGACACCGCACACCGTCGCTTCACCCTCTGCCGGCTTCATGCGTTCAACAGGCAATTTGCGCAGAAAGCGCTGCAAGGGCTCGGCCTTATCCATGCCAATAACCGAGTCATAATCGCCGCACATGCCGGCGTCTGTCATGTAAGCCGTGCCGCCTGCGAGAATGTGGTGATCAGCCGTTGGCGTATGCGTATGGGTTCCGACAACCAGGCTGGCGCGGCCATCGCAGAAATGCCCCATGGCCATTTTCTCGGAACTGGCCTCGGCATGAAAATCAACAAGAATGGCATCACAATCGCGGCCCAGGCGGCAGGCCTCGAGCTCGCGGTTCACGGCGGGGAATGGATCATCCAGCATCGGCTCGACCATCACGCGGCCCATCGCCTGCATCACCAGCACGCGCCGCCCCAAAGCCGTCTCCACCATCGCCGTTCCAAGACCGGGGCAACCAGCTGGCCAGTTCACGGGGCGGATCATGCGCTCCTCGCGCGCAATGAACACCAGCGCCTCGCGCTGGTCAAAAGCATGGTTGCCCAGCGTCACCACATCGGCACCTGCCTCGCGCAGCTTCAGATAAATCTCCTCGGTGATACCAAAGCCATGGGCCGCATTCTCGCCGTTGACCACAACCAGATCAGGCTTGAACTGCTCCCGCATCGCAGGCAGCCGCTCGCACACCGCGTCGCGCCCCGCACGGCCCACCACATCACCCAGGAACATCAGGCGCATGCAATCAACTCACGTTCTGTCATGATAAAGTCGAGCGGTTGATCCAAGGCATCATGAGGCACAGCAGCAACCTCCTGGGCGCTGTAGGCAATGCCGATCGCCGTGACAGGCTTGAGCGCACGCAATCCCGCCAGCGTGCGGTCATAGAAGCCACCGCCATAGCCCAGGCGAAAACCCTTGCGGTCGAAGGCCAGAAGCGGCACCAGCAACACATCAGGTTGGACGACTGGCGCTTCCTCAGAAGGGCGCGGAATATCCCACTTGCCAAGAATTGTCGGCTCACCCGGCAGCCAGCGCCGGAACTCCAGCGGCTGGCCCATCTTGATCACCACCGGCAGCGCCGTAGTCCAGCCTTCGCCCGCCAGCTTGCCCAGCAGCGGCCGCGTATCGATCTCGGTCTGATAGGGATAG
>CALMEZ010000218.1 GCA_937864985.1 uncultured Alphaproteobacteria bacterium | reverse complement strand
AACCGGTTGAGCTCGCGACGGGTGCTGTTGCGCCGGTCGACCATGGGGTGGTCGTGGCCGTCGTGGTGCGCGTCCCACCAGCGGGCGAGCACGTCTCGGTACATGGCGAGGTCGTCGTCGACGAGGTGCAGGTGCCCAGCGCGTTGGAGGTGGTCGAGGGCGTCGTCGATGTGGCCGTTACGTAGCGCTTCGGCGGCGGCCCGGTCGTTGGGGTCTTGGAGCCGGTGCGTGGGCCGAAAAGCACCACACCATCAGTCGCCGCGAATGCATGCTCCGCCGCGTCACTCACGTTCAGCAGTGAGGGGACGAGCACGAGCTTGTAGCTCTTGAGCGATGCTCCGGGCCGAACGAAATCAATATTGAGCCCCAGACGGCGTGCTGCTTCATACCAACGGAAAACCAGTTCGAAATAACGGAAATCGGCGCCTTGCGGCTGAATGCGAGTGATCCAGGACGATTCGTAGTCGTAGACGATCGCCACATCGGCCTGCTGAGTGGCAGGCAGCGCGCCAAGGTCTTTGAGTTCCTGCCCAACTTCGCCTGCTTCGCGCCCGCCCTGTGAGAGTTCATCTAGGCCCGGCAGGTTTAGGCCTGCATGCATTTGTTCTTGCGCGAACGGGGCTTGCCGCCAGCGGAAGTAGCTCACCACATCAGCGCCATGTGCCAAGGCTTCCCAAGTCCACAGCCTGACCATGCCGCGCTTCGGCACGGGGTTCCATGGTGCCCAGTTCACCGGCCCGGGCTGCTGCTCCATCACCCAGAAGCGGCCATGGCCCACACCGCGATAGAGATCGTGATGGAAGGCAGCAATATCGGGATGCGAGGTGAGAGCCCAGCGGTTCTTCTCAGCCTCGGTGAAGGGAAAGCGCTCGACAAATCCGATGGGGTAGGAATCCCATGAGGCAAGGTCCAGGTTGTCGCCCACGGCCCAATGGTCGAACTCGTTGAAAAATCCCATGAAGTTGTGCGTGATCCAGCGGCCGGGAGAGCGGGCGCGGATGATGTCACATTGCATGCGGTCGAAAGCCGCCACTTGCTGCGAATGGAAGCGCCAGAAGTCGAGCCGTGCTGCCGGGTTCGTTTCTGTTACCGCGAGGTGCGGCAATTCCACCTGATCAAACTCCGACACGTCCATGGACCAGAAAGCATTGCCCCAGGCCTCGTTCAACTGCTCGGGCGACTGATAGTTGCGCCGCAGCCAGTCCCGAAAGGCCTTAAGGTCGGTTTTGCTCCATGAGAGAATGCTGTCGTGGCAGCCATATTCATTGTCGGTCTGCCAGCCAACCAGAGCGGGATGATTGCCGTAACGCTCCGCCAACAGTTCGACGATGCGCTTGCTTTCCTCCCAATAGGCCCTTGAGGAAAACGTGTAGTGGCGGCGTGAGCCGAAGCCCCGGGTGACGCCATGCTCGTCAACCGGCAGCATGTCCGGGATTTCATCAACGAGCCACTTTGGCGGCGTGCAGGTTGGTGTGCCAAGAACAATCTTGAGACCCGCCGCGCCCAGCACATCCATGGCGCGGTCAAGCCAGCCCCAGTCAAACTTGCCACGCTGCGATTCATAGCGCGACCAGGCGAATTCGCCGATGCGGACATAGTCGATACCAAGCTCGCGCATCCGCTGCGCGTCCTTCTTCCACCAGGCTTCCGGCCAATGTTCAGGGTAATAACAAACGCCAAGGCTCAAAGGGTCAGGTCTCCGTTCACGACAGCCATGCCATCCTTGTCGAAAAGGTGGCACGCTTCTGCGTTGATTGCGACCTTGATTGTTGATCCTGAAGCTGCCTTGGCGAGCCCATCCGCCTTGATGGCGAGCTCGTTGCCATCACTGAGTTCGCAATAGAACATGGTTTCCGACCCCAGATATTCAGCAAGCCTGACTTTGCACGCGATTGTCGCTTCGCGGCCCGTCCCAAATTCAATGTGCTCCGGCCGGATGCCGAGTGTCATCTGGCGGTCAGCCTCAAGCTTCGCCGCGCCACCGTTGAGCAGAAGGGAGGAGCCTCCTGGCAAATTGACTTTGATCTTTCCGCCTGCGGCGGGAGTGGCCTTGACGGTGATGAAGTTCATCTTTGGTGAGCCGATGAAGCCCGCCACGAACATGTTGCGGGGCCGGTGGTAGAGTTCAAGTGGCGAGCCCACCTGTTCAATCACGCCCGCATTCAGCACCACGATCTTGTCCGCCATTGTCATGGCTTCAACCTGATCATGTGTGACGTATATCATGGTCGCCTTAAGCTCGCTATGCAGCTTGCCGATTTCAGTCCGCATCTGCACACGCAGCGCTGCGTCGAGGTTGGAGAGGGGTTCATCAAAGAGGAAAACATCCGGCTCGCGGACAATGGCACGGCCAATGGCCACGCGCTGCCGTTGCCCGCCCGACAATTGTGAAGGCTTGCGGTCGAGGAGTTTCTCGAGCTGCAACATCTCGGCGGCGCGCTTGAGCTTCGGCGCGATCTCCGCAGGTTTATGACCTGTCATGCGCAAACCGAAAGTGATGTTGTCGCTCACCGTCATGTGAGGATAGAGCGCATAGGACTGGAAAACCATGGCAACCCCACGGTCAGCGGGATCAACATTCGACATTTCCTTGCCGCCGATGCTGAGCGAGCCGGAGGTGATGTCTTCAAGCCCCGCCACCATGCGAAGAAGGGTGGACTTGCCGCAGCCTGAAGGGCCGACGAAGACACAGAATTCACCATCCTTCACTTGAAGATCGACGCCCTTGATGATGGCCACGTTGCCGAAGGATTTCTTGACATTGTGAAGTTGCACGCTTGCCATGGCTCATCCTTTCGTGGCGCCGAGAGTGAGGCCGGCAATGAAGTGTTTCTGCATGAGGAAGAACATTGCGACAGGCGGCAATGCTGCGATGATGGAGGCGGCGGTGATCAATTCCCATGCCACCTTGTATTGGCCCTTCAACTCATTCATGCCAGCAGTCACCGGCCGTACGTCAACCGATGATGACATGACGGTTGCCCAGAAGTAGTCGTTCCATATGAAGGTGAAGATCAGCACCGAGAGAGCCGCAATGGCAGGGCGCATGAGCGGCAGCACGATGCGTCTGAAGATGTTCCATTCGGAAACGCCTTCGACCCGCGCGGATTCAATCAGGGC
>CALMEZ010000217.1 GCA_937864985.1 uncultured Alphaproteobacteria bacterium | reverse complement strand
GTGCTGGTGGTCAACCAGCCGACCTGGGGCGTGGACGCCGGCGCCTCCGCCTCGATCCGGCAGGCACTCATCGACCTCGCACGCAAGGGTGCGGCCGTTCTGGTGATCAGCCAGGACCTCGACGAGATTTTTGAAATCGCTGACCGCATCGCCGTGATCGCGCGCGGGCAACTGTCGGAAGCGCGGGCGGCAACAGGCTTCACGCGTGAAGAGATTGGCCTGCTGATGGCCGGCTCGCACGAGAAGAAGGAGGCGCATCATGCTGCTCAGGCTTGAAAAGCGCCCGGAAGTCTCGCGGGCCATGCGGGTTCTCTCGCCGGTCATTGCCATCGCCTTGACGGTGATCACTGGTGCGATCATTTTTGCGCTGCTGGGCCAGCCGCCGCTGGAAGCGCTTTACGTTTACTTCCTCGATCCGCTGAAATGGTTCTGGACCCAGAACCCGGATGATTTCTGGCCGCTGGAGCAGCTGTGCATCAAGGCGGCACCACTGGCCATGATCGGTGCGGGGCTTTCGGTCTGTTATCTCGCCAACATCTGGAACATTGGTGCCGAAGGGCAATTGACGGCGGGTGCCATTCTGGGCGGAGCCATCCCCGTCTTCTTTCCGCAATGGCAGTCGCCGCTCACGCTTATCACCATGCTGGTGCTGGGCATGGTGGGCGGCATGGCGCTGGCCGCCATTCCTGCCTTCATCAAGAACAAGTTCAATGCCAGCGAAATCCTGACAAGCCTGATGCTTGTCTATGTGGCGCAGCTGGTGCTTGACTGGCTGGTGCGCGGTCCGTGGCGCGATCCTGACGGCCATAATTTTCCGCAGACGGTGCCGTTCACCGACTGGCAGGCCCTGCCCCAGCTGGGCGACAGTTCCATCCATCTCGGTGTGATCCTCGCCGTCATTGCCTGCCTGGCGCTTGCCCTGATGATGGCGAAGGCTCTCAAGGGCTATGAGCTGCGCGTGTTGGGCGCTGCACCGCGGGCCGGGCGCTTTGCCGGCTTCTCACGCTCGGGTGCCGTGTGGTTCTGCTTCCTGTTGTCTGGCGCTCTCGCCGGCCTTGCCGGCATCTGCGAAGTGATGAGCACGGTGGGCCAGTTGCAGCCGGCGATTTCACCCGGCTATGGCTTTACGGCGATCATCGTCGCCTTCCTTGGCCGCCTGAATCCGATTGGTGCACTCGTCGCAGCGCTGGCTTTGGCCTTGACGTATCTCGGCGGCGAAGGTGCGCAGGTTGCGCTTGGCATTTCTGACAAGATCGCCCGCGTCTTCCAGGGCATTCTGCTGTTCTATATCCTGGCCTGCGACACACTGATTTTCTATCGGCTGCGCGTGGCCGTGGGAGCCACCGCATGAGTGAACTTCTCTCCATCATCCTCACCATCATGACGGCGGCCACTCCGCTGTTGCTGGCGGCCACAGGCGAATTGGTGACGGAACGCTCTGGCGTTCTCAACCTCGGCGTTGAAGGCATGATGGCGGTCGGTGCTGTTTCAGCCTTTGCCGTGGCCTTCACCACGGGCAATCCGTATTTGGGCATTGTTGCAGCTGCAGCGGCGGGGGCCGCGCTTTCCATTGTTTTCGCAATCCTGACACTCGGCATGGCCGCCAATCAGGTGGCGACAGGGCTGGCGCTCACACTGCTGGGCCTTGGCCTTTCGGCCCTGATGGGTGAAGGCTTCGTGGGCCAGCCCGGCGTCAAACTGGAACGCATCCACATTCCAGGCCTCAGCGACATCCCGCTCATCGGACCTGTGGTGTTCGGGCAGGACGTGCTGGTCTATTTCTCCTTCATTCTGGCCGGCGCCACGGCCTATGTGCTGTTCCGCACGCGGCTGGGCCTGACCATCCGGGCGGTGGGCGACAATCACACGTCGGCCCATGCGCTGGGCTTTGGCGTCAATCGCGTGCGGCTTTTGTGCGTCATGTTCGGTGGCGCCTGCGCCGGCCTTGGCGGTGGCTACCTGTCCCTGGCCTATACGCCGCTCTGGATTGAAAACATGGTGGCGGGCCGTGGCTGGATTGCGCTGGCGCTCGTCGTCTTTGCATCGTGGATGCCCTGGCGCGTGGTGGTGGGGGCCTATTTGTTCGGCACCGTATCCATCCTCGGCTTTGCCCTGCAATCCAAGCAGCTGGGCATTCCGCCGCAGCTTCTCAATTCCCTGCCCTATCTTGTGACAATCCTTGCGCTTGTCGTAATATCGGCTGGACGGACCTTCAACCGGTCCAACACACCCGCTTGCCTCGGTCAATCTTTCGTGCCTGATCGATGAGAGAAAACCCCGCGCCGGGCCGCAGCGCTGGCGTGGGCAAAACAATTGGCTGCCAATGGGAAAACCCCAGAGACAAAACAGGAGAGTATGACAATGAAAAAATGGTTGGCGATTTCCACGATCCTCGCCGGAGGGCTTATGGTCACGACCGCAAATGCGGCCGACAAGTTCAAGGCCTGCTGGGTCTATGTCGGTCCGGTCGGCGACGGCGGCTACACCTATCAGCATGACCTCGGCCGCAAGGAAGTCGAAAAGGAGCTGGGCGACAAGGTCGAGACCAAGTATCTTGAAAATGTGGCCGAAGGCCCGGACGCTGAACGCGCCATCGAACACCTGGCTCGTGAAAAGTGCCAGATCATCTTCACAACCTCGTTCGGCTTCATGGACGCAACCATCAAGGTTGCCAAGAAATATCCGAAGATCAAGTTCGAGCACGCCACCGGCTACAAGCAGGCCGACAATGTGGCCACCTACAATGCGCGCTTCTATGAAGGCCGCTATGTGATGGGCCAGATCGCCGCCAAGATGTCGAAGACCGGCAAGGCCGGTTACATCGTCTCCTTCCCAATTCCGGAAGTTGTCATGGGCATCAATTCGTTCATGCGCGGTGCACAGTCGGTCAATCCTGACTTCAAGCTCAGCATCATCTGGGTGAATTCCTGGTTCGACCCTGGCAAGGAAGCCGACGCCGCCAAGGTTCTGCTCGGCCAGGGTGCCGACATCCTGACGCAGCATACGGATTCGCCAGCTGCGATGAAGATTGCCGAAGAACAGGGCAAGCTCGCCTTCGGCCAGTCGTCTGACATGATCGCCTTTGGCCCGAAGGCGCAGCTCACGTCGAACACCGACAACTGGGGCCCTTACTACGTGCAGGAAGTGAAGGCCGCCATGGATGGTTCGTGGAAGAGCCACGACGCATGGGATGGCATGGCGCAGGGTGCCGTTGTGTTGTCGCCCTTCACCAACATGCCGGATGATGTGAAGGCGATGGCTGAAAAGTCGGTTGCCGACATCAAGTCGGGTGCGCTGCTGCCGTTTGGTGGCGTGATCACCAAGCAGGATGGTTCGACAGTTGGTGAAGCTGGCAAGTCGCTCTCCGACAAGGACCTGAACAGCATGAACTGGTACGTCAAGGGTATTGACGACAAGCTGCCGCAGTAAGGCTGACTGACATCACCATGCCGGGTGTCAGCAACAGACACCCGGCATTTTTTGTGAGAACATACCGTGCTTGATCCCTTTGTCCTCGATTGGCTCAACCTTCTGGCCCGCTTCGGCCATTTGATTGCGGGCATTGCCTGGATTGGCACATCTTTCTATTTCGTGGCGCTGGACTTCTCGTTGCGGGAACGGCCCGGGTTGCCGGCGGGGGTCAAGGGCGAGGCGTGGGAAGTGCACGGTGGCGGTTTCTACCAGGTGCAAAAATATCTTTCCGCGCCGCCCTCGCTTCCCGATCACCTGACCTGGTTCAAGTGGGAAGCCTACATCACCTGGGTCACGGGCTTCTGTCTGCTGATCATTCAATATTACCTGCAAGCTTCATCCTATCTCATCGATCCTGAAGTGATGGTGCTGACGCCGGTGCAGGCGGTTGGCATTTCCATTGCCACGCTGGTGGCGGGCTGGGTTGTTTACAACGCCCTGTGCAAGTGGCTGGCCATCAGCCATCCGGGCTGGCTTGTCACTTTGTTGCTGCTCATGATTATGGGGGCTGCCTATGGCTTCACCCATGTGTTCTCAGGGCGCGGCGCCTTCATCCATGTCGGGGCCTTCATCGGCACGCTGATGGCGGCCAACGTGTTCATGGTCATCATTCCCAACCAGCGCAAGATCGTGGCCAGCCTCATGAAAGGCGAAACGCCTGACCCGCGCTATGGCGCTGAGGGCAAGCAGCGCTCGCTGCACAACACCTATCTGACGCTGCCAGTGCTGCTGATGATGGTGTCGAACCATTATGCCTTCCTGACGTCGCATCCGCAGAGCTGGATCCTGATCGGGCTCATCGTTCTGGGCGGTGCGGCGCTGCGTCACTATGAGGTCTATGCCAGGTTGCTGCACGATGAATTCGACGCTACGCCCGACCCGGCGACGACGGCCCTGGTAGCGCGCTTCACCGCCGCCAAGCAGGCAGATGCGCAGCCCCGCGTCCTGGGACCTGTGCCACTCTCCCGGCAAGCGCCCAGGCAGATAGCTGGGCAGCCCCTGCCAATCCCAGGCACGCCCTTGGTGGGCCGCGGCCATGAGGTAGCGGCGATAAACAGCATGTTGGATGACCCTACCTGCCGCCTGCTCACACTGCTAGGCCCCGGCGGCTGCGGCAAAACACGCCTGGCGCTAGAGGTAGCACAGATGCGCCGGCACCAGGCGGACCGGCGCATCCTCTTTGTCCCAGTAGCCGGCTTGACCGAGCCGGCGGCGCTGGCAGCTGCGCTTAGCACGGCGGTCGGCTGTCCACCGGCGAGTGG